>USIA01000165.1 GCA_900554535.1 uncultured Oscillospiraceae bacterium
CTGCCGCCGCCGAGGCCAGCCTGACTGGGAATGCGCTTGGTAACGATGATGGTCACACTTTGATCGGTTTCGCCCGTCTCGCGGAAAAAGGCTTCTGCCGCCCGATACACGAGATTTCCCGGGCCATCCGGAATCCCCTGAGCGCCCGGACACATCACCCGAAGGCCGCCGGGCCGCCGTTCAAACGCCAGCGTATCGGAAAGCGTGACGGTCTGGCATACCATGGAAAGCAGGTGATACCCATCCGCACGCCGGCCGGTCACGTCCAACGAGAGATTCAGCTTTGCACAGGCCGTTTCCGTCCACGCAGTCACGCCCGATCCTCCGCAAGGTCCGTGATAAAGTGCTCGATGCGGGAGAGCGCCTCTGTAATGTGCTTGATGCTATAGGAATAGGATACGCGCACAAAGCCTTCGCCGCACGCGCCAAAGGCTGTGCCCGGCACGACGGCGACGTGCTCTTTCTGGAGCAGTTGCTCACAGAACTGGTCGCTCGTCAGGCCGGTTGAGCGGATACATGGGAATATGTAAAATGCGCCCTCCGGTTCAAAGCAGGTAAGGCCCAGCGCATTGAAACCGTCCACAATCAGGCGGCGGCGCATGTCGTACTGCTCGCGCATATAGGCGCTGTCGCTGTCGCCGTTTTTCATAGCCTCAATGGCCGCATACTGGCTCATGGTCGGCGCGCTCATGATCGCATACTGGTGCAGTTTGGTCATCTGGCCGATCAGTGTGTCGGGCCCAAGCGCAAAACCCAGGCGCCAGCCAGTCATGGCAAACGCTTTTGAAAATCCATTGACCACGATCGTCCGCTCGCGCATATCGGGGATAGCTGCAAAGGAGACGTGGCGCGTGTCGCCATAGGTCAGCTCGCTGTAAATTTCATCCGACAGCACCAAAATGTCGGTATCCCGCAGGACGTCTGCGATCGCGTTCAGGTGCTCGCGGCGCATTACCGCACCAGTCGGGTTATTCGGATATGGCAAAATCAAGAGCTTTGTCTTGGGCGTGATGGCGGAGCGCAGCTCCTCCGGCGTCAGGCGGAATCCATTTTCCGCTTTGGTTTCGATAATCACCGGCACGCCCCCTGCCATTTCGGTCAGCGGCTGGTAGCAGACAAAACTCGGTTGTGGGATCAGCACCTCGTCTCCGGGGCACACCAGGCACCGCAGCGTCAGATCCAGCGCTTCGCTGCCGCCGACAGTGACCAGGCACTCGCTTTTCTGCTCATAATCGACATGGTAATGGCGGGAAAACCACTTGCAGATCTCAGTGCGCAGTTCCATAAAGCCGCGATTCGGGCTATACCAGGTCTTGCCCTCCTCCAGGGAATGAATGCCCTCCTGGCGGACGTGCCACGGCGTGACAAAATCCGGCTCGCCGATGGAAAGCGAGATCACATCTTCCATTTCATTTGCAATATCAAAAAACTTGCGGATGCCCGAAGGCTGGATTTGCAGGACCGACGGGTTCATCGCGGCGCGATAGTCAATCACAGAACATGTCCCTCCTTTCGTCCTTTTCCTCCGCCGCATTCATGATGATGCCGTCCGCTTTGTAGCGGGTCAGGACGAAATGGGTTGCTGTGGACCGCACGCTGTCGAGCGTCGCCAGGCGCCGCATGACGAACATGGCGATCTCCTGCATGCTGCTGCCATGCACGATCACCGCCAGGTCATAGCCGCCAGAGATTAGGTAAACGCTGTCCACCTCGGGCATGGCCATGATTTTTCCCGCGATCTCGTCGAAGCCGCGGTCCCGCTGGGGCGAGACACACAGCTCGATGATCGCGATAGCATTATTGGCGTCCACCTTTTCCCAGTTGATGATTGCCTTATACCCGCGGATCACGCCGCTTTTTTCATATGCATTGATGGCGCTGACAATATTTTCTTCCGTCTCGTTGAGCATAACGGCGAGTTGGCGCGGGGTTAGACGCGCGTTTTCGTTGAGCAGGGTCAGTAATCTATCCATAAAACATACACTCCTCCATCCAGCAGGCGGTCCGGCCGCGGCTGGCAGTTTTTCTGATTATAACACAAAATCCCCGGGCCGGCGGGGACTTTTCAAAAAATTCGTTGCAAATTTTATTATTGGATCGGGCACAGCTCCGGTTGATGGGACGTATAAACCGCAAAATGAGTGAAGCCTAAGCTGTGCAGCAGCGCCATGCCTTCCTCAATGCCGCTGGCGACATCTCCCCACCGGTGAGCGTCGCTGCCAATGGTGACGCGCTTGCCGCCCAATTCCTTATAGCGCATCAAAATCGGTGCATCCGGCATGGTTAGCCCCATGCGCTGGCGCAGGCCGCTGGTGTTGACTTCCAAGCTCAGGCCCTTTCGGATCAGCGCCTGAAGTACCGCGTCAATCTGCGGCCAATAAGGCCCATATGAAATCTGGATGCCGTGTTCGCCCTGGGCATAGCGCCAGGGATAGGTCATATGGGCCAGGGAATCAAAGTGGCCCCACTCCACCATTTCCAGCATCTCGTCAAAGTAGGCGTGCAGCAGAGGCGGCAAGTCCACCGTCTCATAATTGAGAAAATAAAAATCCGGCTGCCCAGCCACATTGTGGATACTGCCCAGCGTAAAGTCAAAATCGCACATGGAAAGCGCCTCGTCAGCGGCCTTGAGGTCCTGCATCGGCTGGCCCAGTTCAATGCCCGCCCGCACATGTAGACGCCCGCGAAATGCCGCCGCAGCTTTGCGGGCTTCAAAATAGGACTGCCGGATCGCACGGCCATAATTCTCCTTATAAAACTCGTTGCACTCGCAGTGGTCCGTAATCGTCAACATATAGAGTCCCTGGCGCGCTGCACTATCGCACAACATCATTGCCGGATCCGTTCCATCGAAGCTGCAGTCCGTATGGCAATGATTATCGGATAAATAACGGTAACGCATAAATGCCCTCCTTGCGTCGTCCAACGCGTGCCGCAGGCGCCGGACACAATCCTCTCCATCAAACGAAACAGGAGCGGGCAGGAAGCCTCCTGCCCGCCCCCATTGCACGAAACGTAATTCAATATTATTTTATCATAATTCGCTCTTGAATCCTACAGGTAAGGTTACGGTTTCCAAAATTTTTGTGGACAATATTTTAAACACTTTGCCAAAGCATTGACAAGATCGTCAAACTCGTTCATAATTAAGAAATAATCTGACCGTCAAAGCGGGCGCGGATTCAGCAAAGTTCGCAATCTAAACAAAACCGGAGGAATCAAAATGCGTGCTGTCATTACCGTCTTGGGAAAAGACATGGTTGGCATTCTGGCAAAAGTTTCCGCAATTTGCGCGGAAAACGGCGTCAATGTCCTGGAAGTCACTCAGTCTGTGCTGCAGGACCTCTTTGCCATGATCATGCTGGTGGATATTCAAAACTGCAAGGTCCCCTTCAGCCAGCTGGCCGACCGCTTCACTGCGCTGGGCGAGCAGGAAGGCCTGACCATCCACGTGATGCATGAGGACATCTTCAACTCCATGCACAAAATCTAAAAAAGAACGGGGCATCAATTTATGATCGATACGCATGACATACTGGAAACCATTCAGATGATCGACGACGAGTGCCTCGACATCCGCACCATCACCATGGGCATCTCGCTGCTCGACTGTGTGGACAGCGACCCGGATCGCGCCTGCGACAAGATTTACGACAAGATCTGCCGCTACGCTGGTAAGCTGGTGCAGACGGGCGAGGACATCAGTAAGGAATTTGGCATCCCCATCATCCACAAGCGCATCTCGGTGACGCCCATCGCGCTGGTGGTGGGCGCCTGTCAGGACCGCAACCCGGTTCGCTATGCCCGCGCGCTCGACCGCGCCGCAAAGGCGACGGGCGTCAACTTTATCGGCGG
>USIA01000166.1 GCA_900554535.1 uncultured Oscillospiraceae bacterium
GAGACATATCCCTCTTTTTAGGAATTGGCATCAAGGCCAGCCGCCACAGGTGGAACAGTCATGCGTGCAGGCGCTGTAGTCTGTAGTGGCCGGGTCTTCCCCGTTGGCGCAGTTGTTGATGATCCCGTTGATACGCTTGAGGAGGTTATCGAGTTCGTCCTTGGCCATGTTGTAGGCGACCATATTGGGGAGGGTCATAATATGCTCATAGGCGGCCTGCAGGTTTGCATTCAGCTGCATGATTTTTTCGCTGTCTCGCTCAGCCTTCGGCTTTTGCATCTCCGCATCCAGGTTCATACGGGTGAGGTTAAAATGGCCGATCATGTCCTGCAGTTCCTTATCTTCATCGCACAGGGCGCTGACTTCCTGCATTTTCTTATAAGCGGGATGCTCCTGCAGGGCTGTTCCGACAGCGCGGGTTGCTTCAATAACGTCCATGATACTATCTCCTTTTTCATATGCATATGGGTTTTCTTTTAAAAATTTAGATTTCGTTTTTAACCTTTTTCGGGCAGTAACTCACCGGTCAAAATCCAGTTGCGTGCCGCTGTGATGCGCACGTTTTGAAACGTGCCGCACAACGCCGGGTCGCCCGGAAAATCGACGATCACGTTTCCACCGGTGCGGCCGGTCAACAGGCCCGTCTTTTCCTGCTTCTCCTCAACCAGTACACGCTGGACCGTGCCCACGGCAGCAGCGCAGCGTTTCTCCGCGATTTGCTCCTGCGCCGCACATAGCTCCTGAAACCAGCGGGATTTTTCCTTTGCGGGGATCGGATCCGGCATGGAAGCTGCCCGTGTACCCACGCGCGGCGAATAGATAAATGTAAAAAGGCTGGTGAAGCCGACCTCCTGGATCAGGGAAACCGTGTCGCGAAATTCGTCGTAGGTCTCGCCTGGAAAACCGACGATCACGTCGCTGGTCAGGCTCAAATCCGGCATAACCGCTTTGGCGTAGCGCACAAGGTCGAGGTATTGCGCGCGGTCATAATGGCGGTTCATTTCGCGCAGGATGCGGTCATTGCCGGATTGGAACGGCAGGTGCAGGTGATGCGCAATATGCTCGCCCGCAGCCATCGTATCCAATAATTCATGCGTACAGTCCTTCGGATGACTTGTCATAAACCGGATGCGGTAATCACCCGGCACCTCGTCGAGCATGCGCAAAAGGCCTGCAAAATTGACGCCGCGCGCCGGCTTTTTGCCATAGGAATTGACATTTTGTCCCAGCAATGTGATGTCCTTATAGCCCTGCTTAACGAGGCCCTCGAATTCCGCCCGGATAGCTTCTGGTGCGCGGGAACGTTCGCGCCCGCGCACGTACGGCACCACGCAATACGAGCAGAAATTGTCGCAGCCATACATGACGGTCAACCACGCCTTGATGCTCCCCTCACGCCGGATAGGCAAGCCCTCCGCAATTTCGCGGTCCAGTTCCTCCCCGCCGCGCGCAAAGACGCGGCGGCTGTCCGTTACACACGTGAAGAGAAGTTCCGGAAAGCGACAAATCTGGTGCGTGCCAAAGACCAGATTGACATAGGGAAAACTGTCGTGGATGCGGCGGGCGACATGCTCCTGCTCCATCATACAGCCGCACAGTGCAATAAGCACCGACGAATGGCGGCGTTTGATATTTTTCAGGGCGCCGACGTTGCCAAAAACGCGATCCTCGGCGTGTTCCCGGACGGCACAGGTGTTGAACAGGATAAAATCTGCATCTTCCGGCTGATCCGTAAACGCAAAGCCCATCTCCTGCAGCATACCCTGCAGGGTTTCGCTGTCTGCCACGTTCTGCTGGCAGCCGTAGGTGTGCACAAACGCCAGCGGGACCGGCCCGCGCTTACGCACCTGCATAATCTGCCGCAGCTGCTCGATATACCGGTGTTGGCCTGCAAAAGGCATCTCTGGCAAAAGGAACCCTCCCATAGTGTATGATAATCAAATGGATTATACCATACTTGGCACACAAGGGCAAGAAAAAAGGCGGAATATCGCCCGATTGCACGACATCAGGTTTTTGGCAGCCACTCGATTTCGAAAAAGCGGGATGTAAAAACCCTTGTGCGCAATCAAACGCGCCACGCCGTCAAAACACCCGCTCCCATCTGATGGACCGTATCACACAAAAAGTGGATATCCTTCATGCTATGGCTGGCGAGCACAATCGTCTTCCCTTTTTCTCTTTTAGGGAAAGCAGCAAATCCCGGATATCCTCCACGCCATGGTTATTCAAGCCATTCATCGGTTCGCCCATAAAATTTAGCCTCTTCCCGTAATTCCTTGAAAACACTGGGCTTAGCGGCATACAAAACTGTGTTTTGTGTTCCTTTATCTTGAAATCACCGAGAGAAAAGGCACGGTTTTCAACCATGCCCGTTCTGTGATTGAAGTGCTGTACTAAAGCTGTAACAGGAGTGGCTAATAGGATATAATCAATCTTATAAAGAAAAGGGGTACTTATTATGCCACAAAGTTACACTCCTGAATTTAAAAAGAAAATTGTCCGTCTCCATCTGGAAGAAGGCCGTACTTACAAAAGCATTACCGCAGAGTATGGCATATCAAAAGCCAGTATCTCGATATGGTGTGCTGAATTCAGCGAAGAATGCCAGACTAAAGCCGCTTTAAATCCCGATTTGCCCAATGAAATGGATCTTACGCATCATCATAAAAATTCAAATATTTATCCTGTTAAATTTTTCGGGGGACTTAAAGGGTTTGATAACATTAATTTAGGAATCATCTAAAATCTTAAGAAATTTGTAAGAATTCTGTCAGGTTGTTTGTAAGAAATTTCTGGCAAACTTTATGATGAAGAGATAGAAAACCAGTTTCCAGACCAAATGGGTTCCAGAAATATAGAGGATACATTTCATTACAATTCTATACCGGTTCATAAGAGATTCATTCTCATTCATTCTCTTTATGCTACGTAGACGGTTGCGGAACCGATGCATCCCGTCTCTTCTAGTCGAAGGCGGTTTGCAATTTGCTGGGGAGGCCTGTCCAGATCTAGGACAAGCCATGATGCGATGTGTAATATAGTACTTTCGCCTGAAACGCAGCCTGCGTTATTAATATGCTTTCTGTGGCAGGTCCAGCAAATATTTGCCATGGATTCTAGTCACGGTAGACAATTGACCTGGAGATGTAAAGTCCTTTTGCTTGTGGAGATATTTTTTCTTTTCAAGTAGTCTAAAATGTTTGTGACAGCTCATAGTTTCTCTTCCCTTATTTTGGTATTGTCGCAAACACTATTATACAGGAGAGCCCTATGGGCTGTCTCTTTATTTGTTGCATTTACAGTGTAAACTCAAGAATTTAAAACAGGAATTCATAACTACACACTTACCGGAAGATGGACACCGTGATTACGTGTTGTAATCTGTAAATCTTAGGAGGCGGCGGGACTTCCCGCCACCTTTCTCTATGGTGTTTACCAGTTTACATGAAATAGAGAGGGGAGAAAGGTATGAAACCTATTCAAAAGCTGTACGCCTGTTTGGCGGCGTGCCTTACTGTGGCGGCGGTGCTTGGCGCCTGCAGGCCGACGGATACGGAAGAGCCTGCGGGTTCGGTGGCCGTGGTGTCGGCCGCGAATTCCTCCGGGTCGGTGCAAAAACTCCAGCAGACGTTTTCCAACGGCCTGACGATTGACGCCGCCGTCGAGGTCGCGCCCAATATCGATCAAAAGGCCGCAAAAGTAGTTTCTGTAGACCCGAAACCGCTCGACATTGACACGGCGGCTTCTGTACTGCTGCAAAACCGGGAAATTAAGGACCGCCAGACCGTTAACGTCGGGACGACGGCCGGCGGAAACAAGACGCCTGCGCAGCAGTATCTTGCGG
>USIA01000167.1 GCA_900554535.1 uncultured Oscillospiraceae bacterium
GGCGGGGATTTCCCCGGATCTCGTGCGCCTGTCTGTTGGCATCGAAGATGTGTCCGATATTCTCGCGGATGTCAGCCAGGCCCTCGATAAAGTTTAATCTGTGCTTTGGGGGCCTAAGCGACGCTTTGACAATGCGTTTGCAGCCGCAACTGGCGCAGGGCGGCGCTTCGCAAAACGACATCGAACTTTACGAAATAGCAAAGGGAGTGCCTGGGCGGGCACTCCCTTTTTTACGGTTGGTCCGGTTTGGAATCGTCCTCACGCGATTTTCCATCCGGCTCTATAAATTTTTCCAAAGCCTTCCGCTGCTCCTGCATGGCGAGACGCTCCTCGCGGTGCATCTGGCGAATGGCCGCTTCGTCCGCCGCGCGGGACGCCGCCTGCTGTGCCTCCAAAATGGCGCGGCGGTTTTCCAGACGGCGGGTGGTGATCGCCTGCGACAAATGCATGATGCTGGACACCACCAGCACGCCGATCGCCAGTGCGCCGGCAATCGCAAAGGTATATAGCCCCCGGCGGATAAACTGATCCACATTGCCCGCCACTGCGCTCTCCATCGTGTGATAGATGCCGCCCCCGGGCACCATAGGCAGCATGGACACCAGCAAAAAGCCCGTAACGGGCGCTTTATTGACGCGCGCCATAATCTCCGCATAGATGGAAATCGCAACGGCGCTCATGAAATACTGCACCAGCTCATATCCCGTGAAACCGAACATAAGATAGGTAAACCATCCGAGCGCGCCACCCAAACTTGCCAAAAACAGCTTGCGGCCGTGCAAATTTACACGCACAGCGTAGGCGATACAGGCCAGCAGGCCATACAGACACGGCCAAAAAAAGCGCATGCTTCACACCCCCCACAAAATGCGTGTGAGGAACAGAACAATGCCGACGCCCAATGCGATGGCGCCCGCAACAATCATGCTCTCCATAAACCGCAGCGTACCGGAAAGGTAATCGCCCGCCAGCAGGTCACGCATGAAGCTGGTAATGGCTGTGCCGGGCACCAAGTTCATCACCGCGCCGATAATCATCACATCCACATGCAGCCCGGGCACCACATGGTTCGCCCCCAGGCAAATCACGCCGATCGCCGCACTTTGCAAAATGGTCAGGAAAAACAGATTTGTGCGGTAGGTGGACAAAAATCGATCGATGCCAAAGACGGCAAAGCCTGTCACCGCACTGATGACCGCATCCAGCGGTCCTCCACCATAAAAGAGGGTGAAGGTCAAGGCCAAGGCCGCCCAGCTCAACGCCTGTACAGGGCGGCTGAAGACGCGCGACGTCTCGATCCGCTTCATCTCCCGCTGCAGCTTCCACAAAGGGATATACATGGTGCAGGCCCGGCGGCACAGATCATTGAGCTGGTCAATTTTCTCCAAATCAAAGCAGTGGTCATTGATACGGCGAATGCGTGTGAACGGCACGCCGTCCGGCCGGCAGACCGTCACATTGATGCACGTGGTCAAGGCAAAAACCTGGCTGTCCTCCGCTCCATAGGCGGTGAACAGCCGCGTCATTGATTCCTCTGCGCGATAGATCTCCGCGCCATATTGGATCAGCAGGCACCCCATCTGGGTGCCTACTGTGGCAAGTTCATTGTAATCCATAGCGGGCTTCGGTTTCCCTCCCCGGAAATCAAACAGAAAAATGGGCGGCCGCCTTTACAGGTGCAGCCGGCGCTTGAGTTCTTCTCGGGCATTTTGTCCTCGGAAAATAAACAGCGCTGCAATGGTGACGATGCATAGTCCAATGCTCAAAAGGCTCGGCAGCGGCACGGTGATCAGGTTCAGCCAGAGCAACACCAGCTGGAGGATGCCCAGCAATGCGTCGACCAGGATATAGACGATAAAGCTGCCGGACGGCACCCGAAACAGGCGTGCAAAAACGCACAGCGTCACCATGACTCCCATGCACACAATGGGGATGACATAATCGATGCTCCAGCCGTGCCAGCCGGTGCCCACATCCCACAGCACCGCCAGCAGCGAAACCAGAAACACTTCGCACACCAGCGTTTTGGGGATATTGCGCCGTTTATAGATCACCAGGCCCAGGGTCAGCCACATACAGACGACGCCGCTGACCACAAACAGGCACCAAACGCCGCTATCTCGAAGCAGAAAATTAATCAGCGCGCAAATCACGCAGCCCGCCACGCTGGCAAGCGCCAAAATCGACAGCCACAGCTTGCGTTGGCGGTGATGGTCTAAGAGATGCGGAAATCCGCCGGGCTCCGGGTCGCCGGTCAATACGGCGTTGCAAAGCGGACAGCGCTCCGCGTTTCCGCGGACGCTGACCTTGCATTTTTCACAGTATTTCATATAGGCCCGCCTCCTGTCAAACGAGGTTGGTGTCGATCTCAATGGGCACGCCCAAGGCGGTCAACGCGCGAAAAAAGTCCTTTTGCACCTCTGGTTCCACAAAGGCCGAGGAAAATCCCATTGTAATCCGGTCGCCATAGGTCAAAATACAAAGCTGCACTTTCTCTGTGCTCACAAAGATATCGAACTGGCGGATATACGGGGCCAGCTGCGGCGGCATTTTTACTATACCGATATTGGAGATCGCGCTGGTCTCCTTCTTGCTGTTGGCGCGGTAGCCGATTCGCATCGCGAGATCCTTGATCGGCAGCGGCGTGCCGCGTGCAAAGGGATTGCGGATCAACTTGATGTACTGATTCACGCGGCGCTGCATCTCCGTCGGCGTCAGGCCCGCCTTAAACTGCCGCTGCACCGATTGGATAATGGATTCCAAAGATCCGTCTCCTTTGGAAAAGTAATACGTCACGTCCATCACGCCAAAAAAATTGCGCGCGCTGGCCGACCGGAAATGATTGCGCAAATTGACCGGTACCGCGAGCGTGACCGGCTTCGCGCGCTCGCGCGCCGGCATCTGCATGCCAATGGAACGAATCAGCAGCGCTGCCAAAAAAACTGTCAGGCTGGTGCCATGCGCATGGCTCAGGCGCAGCATCTCTTTGACCGGCGCAGTCCCCACAATGACCGAAAGCGTAAAATCCGGCATGCGTGTGCCCCGCAGGCGATAGGCAACCGGCCGGTTCTCGGCTTTAGGCAGCGACGCGCTGGTTGCATAGTGTTCAAAACCGTCGTCCATGCTCTGTTGTTCGCTGGCGTCGTAGTCGAGCTCCGGCAGGCCGCCAAGGACTTCCGGATGCACCAGGCGCAAGTAGCGAAACACCAGCAGCCGCAAAAAGTGCATGGCCCCGGTGCCGTCGGAAATCGCGTGATAGACCTCCAGATTGATGCGCCGGTCATACCAGGTCACCTCAAACAGAAGGCTTGTCACATCCGGGTCATACATCTGCGAGCAGGGCGGGCGGTATTCCTCCCGCACCAAGGGGACAATGCCGCTCTCCTCCAGATAATACCAGAAAAGCCCGCGCTTGAGCACCATGCGGAATCCGGGAAAAGACTCCAACGTGTGCTCCAGCGCTTCCTGCAGGCGTTCGGGGTCCACAGGCTCTGTCAATTCACAAACGAACCGGAACACCTTCGTGTCGCGCCGGCCGCTGGTGCAAGGGAAAATTTTTGCCGCTGTGTCCAGGTGCGCCCAACGGGATCTTGTCTCACGCAAGTCAAGTCACCTCATTTGCAGAATACCAAAACAGGCCGAGAAAAAAGCGCGAAACTCCCCTCTCAATCGGATCGCCGCCGGTCAGCGGGCGCGCCCAGCATACTCTTCCCGGTAAAGGAAGGCGTTGATTAAGCCATACGTCCGTTTCACGGGCGGCGGCAGGCCGGGCAGCGACAGAAAGCCGTGCAGTGCGTCGGAAATGCGGTGCACCTCG
>USIA01000168.1 GCA_900554535.1 uncultured Oscillospiraceae bacterium
CCGGATTGCGACCACCTGGGCCGCTGCCTTTGTCGACGGCAGCCATATCCGCATTTTGCTTCTGACCTTTTTCTTCCGTTTTATGCGGCCCTTGATCGAGGCGGGCCATGTGTTTCTCGCTCAGCCGCCCCTTTACCGCTTGACAAAAAATAAGCAGCATTATTATGCTTATTCCGACAGTGAGCGCGACGAGCTCATGCAAAAGCTCGGCCAGACCGATATCCAGCGGTACAAGGGCTTGGGCGAGATGGACCCGGAGCAGCTTTGGGAAACCACGATGAACCCGGAAACACGCTTGATGAAACGCGTCAATCTGGAGGACGCGACGGCGGCGGACGAGGTCTTTACCGTCTTAATGGGCGACCGCGTGGAGCCGCGCCGTCAATATATCGAGGCAAACGCCAAATATACAGAAAACATCGATGTCTAAAAGGGGTATACTGCCCCACTTGATTCAGGAGGGAATAAACCATATGAACAGTGATCGAATACCGGAAGAACAGTCGCAGCCTCCGGGCCTTGAAACGCCGGAGGAGGACGAGGACGCCGTCAAATGGGATGGCAGTGAAGCCCAGATGGTCCCGGATGAAGATGCAGAAGAATATGAAGACGACTATGCAGCCGTCAAATTGACGTATACGCTGACAGAGCGCGAGTGGTATCGCGCGCTGCTGATCCAGAAGCTGCCGCGCAGGCGGGTGGCGGCTTTGTGGATCATGCGGGCTGTGTTGATTGCCGCAGCGGCCGGATGCTTTACCGCGTTTGCAAACCTTTTGCAAGGCGGCTTTCTGGCTGGGGGAATTGTGTGCCTTATCGTGGATATTTTGATTTTGACGGCCCTGCCCTATTTTCTGATTGCCCGGCAGGCGAAAAAGCGCCGGGATGACCTGGCGTATACACTAAAAATCTATCCCGATGAGATCAATGTCAGCCACGGGGAGGAAACGTATGAGATTCCGCTCGACGAGAGCCATTTCCGGGAGGAAAAGCATGGCCTTTTGCTGATTTACCGGGCACTCAACTACATAGAGCAGGGCGATGTGCTGGTGCTGCCTTTGCGCAGCGTGGAGCCGGGTATGCTGGCGGATGTCGAGGCCATCGTGCGCGCCGGAACGAACCGGCGTAAACCGTGATGGGCGCGCCATTGCTGGTGCTGCGCCAGCATCTGACCGCGGAATCCTATGCCATGGCATATGCAATGTGGGAAGGCCATCTTTCCCTGATGCACTCCCGCTCTGTGCGGGTCGCTCTGTGCCTGGCCATTGCGTTGCTGCTGATCGCCTGCATTCCCATCATGCAGCATCTGACAGGGGATTGGTTCGGCGCGGCGGCACTCTCCGTGTTGTCAATTGCCGCGGCGTTCTATTTCTGGCGGATGCATCCGGCGGCTATGATTCAGAAGGGGCGCAACCTGTATGATAGGACGCCGCTGCTGCATGGCTTTCACACGCACACGCTCTATGCGGACCGGATTGAGTCCCAAAGCGAGGACGAGTGGATGTGTCAGTATTATACGGATTTTGACCAGTGCCTGGAAGGAGCGGGCCTGTTTGTACTGTGCGGTGGGCCGGAACGCGGCCTGATCGTGCTGGACAAGGCCCAAATGCGCAAGGACGAATGCGAAACCGTACGCGATTGCCTGAAAAATGCGTTTGCCGCGCGGTACTGGCGGCTGGGCAGCTCCGGCGGCGTCGAATGAAGGGGGATTTCGGGATGGAACAGTCTCTGGAGACGGGGACCATCACCGTGACCTTTTTGCCCACAGCCGAAGATGTGGCGGATTTTGCCCAGGCGCGGTTTCTCTGCGGGGCGGGCCGGATGCCGGCGGTGTTTTGCAACATCGGCCGGTATATCGCCCAGCGTGACGCGCTTTTGCAGTATCAGCAGCGGCCGCCCTTTGCCTGCACGGCGTCTTTTTCGCCGGCCGGCGTCTCGCTGGAAACCGAGCGCTACAAGGCGCGTCTGCCCTGGCGCAAGCTGTGCGGCTGCAAGATGACGGAAAAGGTTTTGCTGCTTTATACCGGCGTGCAGGAGGTCCGCTTTGTGCCGGCCCGCACACTTTCGGCAAAACAGCAGCAGGCGGTGCTCCAGTTTTATCATGATGCGAATTCAGTAGTACAGGAGGATGCTCATTAATGGATGATGCATTTCAGAACGATGCAAAACAGAAGATTGAGGACGTAAGTCTGGAAAAAGAGGTGCAGAAATCCTTTTTGGATTACTCCATGTCGGTCATCGTGTCGCGCGCGCTGCCCGATGTTCGCGACGGCCTCAAGCCGGTGCACCGCCGGATCCTGTATGCCATGTATGAGGACGGCATCACGCCAGACAAGCCCTATAAAAAATGCGCGACAACGGTCGGCAATGTGCTGGGCCGCTACCATCCGCACGGCGATGCCTCTGTCTATGACGCCCTGGTGCGCTTGGCACAGGATTTTTCCATGCGCTATATGCTCGTCGACGGCCACGGCAATTTTGGTTCCGTGGATGGCGACCCGCCCGCTGCTTACCGTTACACGGAAGCGCGCATGAGCAAACTGAGCCTCGAGATGCTGCAGGATATCGACAAAGATACCGTGGATTTTGGGCCGAACTTTGACGACAGCCGCAAAGAACCGAGCGTTCTACCCAGCCATTTTCCGAACCTTTTGGTCAATGGATCGAGCGGCATTGCCGTGGGCATGGCGACCAATATCCCGCCGCATAATATGGGCGAGGTACTCGACGGCGTCTGCGCAATGATCGACAACCCGGATATCGGGATGGAAGGCCTGATGCAGTATATCAAGGGCCCGGACTTTCCAACGGGCGGCATTATCATGGGCCGCGCCGGCATCCGCGCCGCCTACGCGACGGGCCACGGGCGCATCACGGTGCGGGCCCGCGCAGAAATTGTCGAGGAGAAAAACGGCCGTTTCAGCATTGTCGTGACCGAGCTGCCTTATCAGGTCAATAAGGCGCGCATGATCGAAAACATCGCCGAGCTTGTCAAAAACCGGCGCCTCGACGGCATTTCCAACATTGAAGACCATTCCGACCGCAATGGCATGCATGTGGTCATTTCTGTGAAGCGCGACGCCTCGCCGCAGATTGTGCTCAACCGGCTGTATGCCTATACGCAGATGCAGACGACCTTCAGCGTCAACCTGCTGGCCATTGTCGGCGCGCACGGCGCCCGGGATGGACAGCCGGTGTTCAATGGCGAGCCAAAGCTTTTGACGCTCAAGGAGATTTTACAGGAATATATTTCCTTCCAGAAGGAGGTCGTTGTCCGGCGCACCAAGTTCGATCTGGAAAAAGCGCTGGCCCGTGCCCATATTTTGGAGGGCCTAAAAATTGCGGTCGACAACATAGACGAGGTCATCTCGATCATCCGTCAAAGCCCGGACCGCCCGACCGCCCGGAACCGCTTGACCGAGCGGTTTGGCCTGGACGATGTGCAGACACAGGCCATCGTGCAGATGCCGCTGGGCGCTTTGACCGGCTTGGAGCGTGAAAAATTGGAGCGCGAATTGGCGGAAATTGAGGCAAAGGTCGCCGATTTGCGCGATATTCTGGCCAATGAATCGCGCGTTTTGCAGATTATCAAGGACGAGGCCCAATCGGTCAAGCAAAAGTTCTCCGACGAACGCCGCACGGAGATCGCCGCCGTCACCGGCGAGGTCGATATTGAGGACCTGATCCCACAGGAGGAATGCGTGCTGACCTTGACGGATTTCGGCTATGTCAAGCGCATGTCCACCGATACTTACCATACGCAGAATCGCGGCGGCCGCGGCATCAGCGCCATGACCCGGCGCG
>USIA01000169.1 GCA_900554535.1 uncultured Oscillospiraceae bacterium
AGCAGGCCGGCCGCTGTTGCGGCCCGGTTCGCACCCACAGCTGTGATAGCCTGCGGTGAAAGCGCTGTTTCAAAAGCCTTGGTCAGCAACGCGTCGCCTGCAAGCAAAGCCGTCGCTTCATCGAACTGTTTGTGGTTGGAGGGCCGTCCGCGGCGCAGGTCATCGTCATCCATACAAGGAAGGTCATCGTGAATCAGGGAATACGTATGCACCATCTCAATAGCACAAGCAAAGGGCAGCGCCTGCTCCATTTTGCCCCCGCAAAGCGAACAGAATGCAAACACCAGCACCGGACGCACGCGTTTGCCACCAGCCAGAAGGCTATAGCGCATAGACTGAAACAGACGGTTTTCAGAAGCGGCAGGCTCTTCCGGCAGCAAGCGGTCCAGCTCCATTTGGACTGCCTTCTGATAGGTCCGCATCTGTTTCTGGAATTCACTCTTTTCCATCCTGTACCTCCTGTGCTGTCACGGTCTGCACCGACTGTTCGGCATTTTTCAGTTTTTCATCGCAAAAAGCAGCCAGTTTGACGCCTTCCTCATACAGCTTGAGCGTGTCGTCAAGCGGCGCTTTACCGGATTCCATCTGCTGAACAATCTCGGCCAGGCGGTCAATTGCCTGTTCAAACGTCATCTTCTGTTTCACTGGGCAGCCTCCTTTTCCTCCACTCTACAGAGCAGGGAGCCGTCTTGCAGGCGAACACGCACGCGGTCCCCAACGGCAACCTGCCGGATGCCCTGCACAACGGTGTTTTCCGTATCTATTGTCATCGAATAGCCCCGCGCCAACACGCGCAACGGATTCAGGTCCTGCAGACGGCCCGCCAGCATGGCCAATTCTGCCCGCCGCTTTTCGACAGGCACAGCACAGGCCCGCTGCAAGGACTGCGTGAGCAAATCCAGATGCATCCGGCTGTCATTGAGCAGATCCTGCATGCTGCTGTCCAACAGCTCGCGGGTCGCGCGCAGCTCTGCACTCAAATCCGCAGCATCCGGGACAGCCAGCTCTGCCGCCGCGCTTGGCGTCGGAGCGCGCAGATCTGCAGCAAAATCAGTCAGCGCCACATCTGTCTCATGACCGACAGCGCTGACCACAGGAATTTTGGAATTCGCCACGGCGCGGACGACTGACTCCTCGTCAAAAGCGGACAAATCCTCTGCACTGCCGCCACCGCGGCCGAAAAGGATCACTTCCACCTCTGGTATCTGGTTGAGCATTTCCAGTGCCCGTGCGAGTTGAGCGGGCGCTTCCTGTCCCTGTACAGAGACCGGGCAGAAAAGCACTTTTGCCAGCGGCCACCGGCGCGCCAGGATGGTCAGCATATCATGCACCGCCGCACCGGTCGGCGATGTGATGATGCCAATCGTCATCGGAAAGCGCGGCAATGGTTTTTTGCGGGCCGGATCAAATAAGCCCTCCAGACGCAGCTTTTCCTTCAACTGCTCCAGCGCTACCGCGCGTGCACCCGCGCCCGCGGGCTGCATGTCATCGACATAAAGCTGGTACTGCCCCGACACTTCATAGGCAGACAACCGCCCGCGCACAAGCACTTTCATACCGTCTGCCGGCCGGAAGCGCAGGCGCCTGGCCGCTGTGGCAAACATCACGGCCTTGACCGTACACTTGGCGTCCTTCAAGGAAAAATAGAGGTGGCCGGACCGGTAGTGATCCGTAAAATTGCTCACCTCGCCCGTCACATAGACGCAGTGCAGCCGCTCGTCTCCATCCAGAAGAAACTTGACATACGTATTCAGTTGGGTCACTGTCAGCACACTGGATTGCCTCACAAAAGGCCCTCCTTCCAGGCGGCAAGCACCGCCACGCCCGCCGCATTGTCCGCGGAAAAAGCTGGCGCGGCAAAGCAGGCGGCATATTTTTCCTCCAAAGCACTGCGCAGGTAGGCATTGGACATGACCCCACCCGCAAATACGATCGGCAAGCCGGGATATTCCCGCAAAAGCGCGGCCGCCATCGCATCAAGCGCTGCCAAAATGGAATCCAGGCAAAAACGCGCGATGTCCGGCGCAGGCACACCATCGACCGCCATCCTTTTGCATCGATTTTCAATCCCGGACAGGGAGCAGTCCGCCCCCTTCATAGAAGGCCGGACATGGAAGCTTTGCTGGGCTTGCGCGGCGAGGGCCTCCAATGCAGGTCCGGCGGGAAATGGCAGGCCCAAAAGCTTGCCGACGCGGTCCACCGCCTGTCCGCCTTTTAAATCCAGCGATTGCGCGCACAGCGTGGCACAAAACGGATCCTCCCCTTGCGGTGCAATGAGCACCGCCTCTGTCGTGCCGCCCGACACGTGAAACGCCAAAAAACGTTGACCTAACAGATCGAGCCTGTTCGCTGACCAAAGTGCAGCCGCAATATGCCCCTGTTGATGGGAAAAGGCATAGAGCGGCACGCCGCAGGCAGCTGCCAGTGCGCGTGCCGTCCCATGTCCAACCGTGAAACAGGGCATGTAACTCCCCTCAATCGAGCGCGGCCGCGTTGAGCAGCCAACAGCGCGCAGCTCATGTAACGGCTTGTCCGCAAGCAAGACTTCCAGCAGATCCGGCAGCTGCTGCACATGATGGAACACTGCATCGCTCTGGCGCAGGCCCAGCTGGCCATGCTGCACCGGCAAAAGTTTTTTCTGCTGGGTGATGACGCCATCCTGCCAGCGTGCGGTGCTGGTGGTATAATTGCTGGTATCCAGCCCCAGGACCTCAGCCATTGGACGCCAGCTCCTTTGCCGCCGTTCCCAAAATGCCGTTGATAAAAGGCGCATCATCCGCTCCGCCATAGGTTTTCGCCAGTTCGACCGCCTCGTTGATCGATACGCTGATCGGAATATCGTCGGCATAGCGCATCTCAAACAGCGCGATGCGCAAAAGTGAAAGGCATACCTTTGACAGCCGCCGCACCGACCAGCCGCGGGCATATCGGGAAATAATCGCGTCCAGCTCCTCCCGGTGCGCTTCCACGCCCGTGGCAAGCTGCACGGCAAAGTCATCGACCGGCTTCGGCGGGGTATCTGGAGAAGTGTCTTCCGGCATCAGCGAACCGGCCTCCTCGGCCATATCGATCAACTGGTCGACCATGCTGTGGTTGAGACTCTGCTCGAACAGCAATAGAAAAGCCTGCGTGCGCGCTTCGTGTCGTGTCATAACGCCCTCCCAAAAATAAAAAAGGCCTCCATGTGGAGGCCTTTGTAATCGTTTATCCGGTTATCAATCTCCACAGCTGTAGTATACCACAAACTGTGGCCGGGCACAACGCGCAATCCTGCAGATTGGCGGAGAAACGCCTTATTTTTGCTCGACAATCTTGATTTTATCATAAGAAACGCCGGTCTGTGATGCCACTGCGTCCTTGACAACCACCGCGTCGTTTTGCATGCTCGCGGTTCCTGGCTTGACGACCACGCTGCATTCCCCATTCTGTAAAAACACGATGCAGTCGGAAAAGCCCTTTGCTTTGATCAAATTTTCCGCATTGCTCTCTTTTAGCTGCGTCTGGGCAATCTCAGCGGCCTGCTGGACCGCTTCTTTTTTGGCCGCATCGCTCGCCTGGGCATCTTCCAACGTCTTTTCAATCAGGTCGGTGGCACTGTCACGGGCTTTTTGACGGCTCAAACGCGCGGTAGTGAAGTAATCCTCCCCTTCCGCAGCCGATGCGGTTGCCGGCGCACTGGAAGCCGGCGTGCTCGCAGTGGACGCAGCCTGAGAGGATGCTGCTGAGGCATTGACGAGGCGTGCCTGCCCCAGTGTACCGTCTGCGCGTGAAGCAGCCGCCTCTGCCAGCCGTCT
>USIA01000170.1 GCA_900554535.1 uncultured Oscillospiraceae bacterium
GCAGCCATCGGCGAAGGCGCCCGCTCTGTCTGTCCGCAGATGGCCTGTCGCCACTTTGAGACCAACCGAGAAGCAGCGGAATATCTGCGCCAGGCGCTCACCGCGGGAGATGTGGTGTTGGTCAAAGGCTCCCGCGGGATGCATATGGAAGAGATTATCAGCCGACTGATTTCTCTGTAAATCTGTAAAAATGACAGCTTTGTAATAAATCCGCTTGCTTTTTCCCCTGATCTGTGATAAACTTGTAACCAAGTTGTTAGAATTGTCATACTTGTGTTACGATTTTTTGAAAATTGTCGGCGCAGAGGAGGAATTTATTTTGAAAGCGGCAAAAATTTTGGCGCCAGTGTTGGCGGTCCTTTTGGCATTTGCCCTTTGCGTCTGTGCAGTGCCCACGATACGGGTGCAGGCGGCAGCACCGCAGACTGCGCAGACCGAAGAAGCGCCGGCGGCGCAGGGAATGGCCGGTTTTGCGGCTGTTGTGCTCTCCGGTGCCTTGACGGGTCTGGTACTTTTGATCCGGGGGCGCAGCGGCGGACAGACCAGTTTGCCGGTGGATCTCGGCGCTTGCTATAAAGATGATCCAGTGGATTGGGTCCATTAAATTTGCGTGCAATACACTACATTTTTTAGACATAAACTTGTGTGAGAGAAACAGATGGGGTCGTTTTTCTGGGAGACAAAACCTCTCAGAAAAACGACCCCATCTGTTTTTGCAGTTGATATTGGAAAAGCCCGGATAGACGTTCCACTTGGTTTCCAGTGTCAGCAGTTGCCTGTATACACAAACGCCAAGCTTTCTCGCGCAATGTCTGCCAGCCGGTAGACTTCCGCCACTGGCGTCGGTGGGTGGTCCTGCATCTGGAAGCGTGGAAAAAAGCGGGAAAGATGCAGCGGAATCTCCGGGTCAATCGAGGCGAGCCATTGCGACAGCGCACGGATTTCCGTCTCCGTATCATTTTCGCCGGGCACCAGTAGGGTAGTGACTTCTACATGGCAGTCAGAATTAGCCGCCAGCACAATGCTGCGTTTGACAGTCTCTAAATCGCCGCCCAGGCGGCGGTACCAATTTTCCGTGAACCCTTTTAGATCGATGTTAACGGCGTCTAGCAGCGGAAGCAGAGCCATCCAAGGCGTTTCGGAGATGGTACCGTTTGTGACCAGCACATTGCAAAGCCCCTGATCGCGTGCCAATTTGGCGCAGTCGCGCACATATTCATAGCCCACCAACGGTTCATTGTACGTATAGGCGATGCCGATGCTGCCCCGGTCCCGCAACGCCAGTGCCCGCTGGGTCAATTCCTGCGGGGAGACGTCTACAGTCCGAATGCCGTTGACCCCGGCCATAGAAATTTCAGCATTCTGACAGAACGGACAGCGCAGGTTGCAGCCAAAGCTGCCGGCGGAGAGAACCAAGCTGCCCGGATGAAATCGGCGCAGCGGCTTTTTTTCAATGGGATCGAGCGCAAGGCTTGTCACTTTACCGTAGTTGATCGGAACGATCACGCCGCCGCAGTTGGCCCTGGCCCGGCAAAGGCCAGTTTGTCCTTCCGCCAGTGCACAGTGGTGGAAACATACGTTACAGGTCGCTTTCATGTGTGCCGCACCACCTCGAACCGCTCCAATGTATAGGGCTCGCGCGGACTGATACCGCCCTTTTTGCGGGCAATGTCGATCTGTTCTTCAACGGTGTCGATGCCGTCAAGATTTGGCAATAGCAAGCCGCAACGCCCATTGCAGGAGACAATGACACCGTAGCGCTTGACGTCCAGTTCAGATGGAGAAGAGATGGGCTCAGCGGGGCCCAGGACGTCTACACTGTATTCGATCCGGTCCAATTCTTCCGGCCGCACAGCCGGGAAGCGCGGGTCTTGCGTTCCGGCAGAGACGGCGTTGCGCGCGATCTCCTCCGCGATACTGCTTGTGGTTGGCCCGACCGTGCCGATGCAGCCGCGCAGCTGTCCACACAGGTGCAGTGACACAAAAACACCCGCCCGTTGGTTAGTCATTTCCTGTGGCAGAGCTGCGGGCAAACTTGCCAGGCGTTTTCCCGTGCGCACATACGTTTCCAGAGAGAGACGGGCCAGCCGCACCCAGGGATCTTCGGCGGACTTTTGATGCGCCAACCGCTGCTGTTCCACTGCCCTATATTGTTCGGCAAAGCAGCGGCTTTCGTCCGGGCCCGTGGGCACAAAAACGGCTACCGCATAGCCGACGCCAAAGGTGCCTTCGTAGCTATAAAGCCGGGACTGCACGGCCTGTCCGTCCAGCGTCCCGGCCAAGATCTGAAAAGAGCGCAGCCCACACTCGGCGGCCCGATTGCAGAAAGATGGGTCAAAGGTAAGCATGCGCAAAAAATCCCCGGAAGCCATGGCCTCGGTGACCTGTTTGTCGAAGACCGGGCCTTCGGCGGCAAAGCCGTAAGGCCCATCGTCCTTTAATTTATGGGAAAGATCGCCGCTTGCAATAACGGCAACCCGGCGGTGCAGCGATTCCGCCGCGCCGGCGATGCACTGGCCCAACTGGTAATGTTCCAGCGGAGAAAATCCGGACAGACCGATGCGCACGATTGGACATTTGACGCCTGCTTCCCGCAAAAAATAAAGCGGGATCATCGTGCCATGGTCCAGATGCGGGTCGCGTTCGCCGAGTGTCCCGGTTTGCAGGCCCTTTTTCTGGGCGAGGTGGATCAGTGTTTCCCGCATGGCCGCATCGTATTTTACCGAAAAGCGCACGCCGGGCGCGCCAAAGGCCGCCATACTGCCAGACGCTCCCTTGCCAGGAGAGATGTGGAAATAATCGGCATAAAGCGTCGCGTGTGGTGAAGTAATGACAAGTGTCTCCGGCTGCCAGTCCGCCACCGCGCGGGCGGCAGTCCGGTAGGCTGCGGCAGTGGCCTCAATTTTCCGTTCCTGACCCCGCCCAATCTCCGGCAATAGAATCGGCGGATGCGGAACAATCACAGCGCCGCAAATGGACATAATACAGCACCCCTTTCATCATTTCTCATTTTCATTATACCGCAAATTGCAGGCGAAGGGATCGGAAAACGGAAATTCCGTTTTCAATTGAAACAGAAAAAGCGGGACTTCCGCAGTCTGAATGCAATAGGCATGCCGCATAAAATGGCGCACTATTTTTTCAAACGGTTGCCGCGGTACACCCGCCCGAAATGTGTTACATCGCGCTGGCTTTATTCTGGTCGATGCCTCCGTCCCCATCCACAGGCCGGTATTCGACCGCCTGCGTGTGAGCCTCGTTTTCCGGATTGTCTGCCGCCGGCTTTTGCAGCTGGATGTTAACGCCGTTTACTTCCACGCCTTCCTCCACCCGAACCAGGATATACTGTGTCCCGTCAATTACGCGCGTCTGCACAAGGTCGCTGCGCTCCGGGTTTACTTGAATGGTGACATCCGGCGTGGAGACCTGAAATTGCTTGGTGTCCACGACGTTGCGCACTGGCAGGGCGGCGTCCTCGCCAAAGGTTTCATCATAGCGGGCAGCAAATGCCTCGACACGCTCTGCTGATACGCCGCAGGAAGCCAGCAGCTGCGAAGCCTCGTGTTTGGGAAGCGTCAAGGGGGTGGGATCTTTGGCTTCTTTGTGTTCGGCAATCCGCTCGCTGAGCTGCTCGTGGACAGATTGCAAGAGCTCCAGGTTGCATTCCTCGGCCAGCGTGTCGCTCAAAAGCGACTCAAATGCCTCCTTTTGTTCTGCCGCGGGCATGGGCAATGGCTGGGGGGAGACGGCGGGGACAAAAACCTCATGGCTTTGGCGCGCGGC
>USIA01000171.1 GCA_900554535.1 uncultured Oscillospiraceae bacterium
AAGGCGGACGTGCGGCCGGAGCCCCCTGACGTCTGGCTGCCGCCCGCCGTGCTGGCTGTAGCAGAATCCGTTCCGGTTGTGCTGCACCCAACCGCTGCAACTGCTAATGCTGCAGCCAGAATGCCAGCGATCAATTTCTTACGATACTGTTTCATAACGCGATTCCTCCAACAATCATCAGTCTTAAAAATAAAAAAGCTCTTGTCCCTGCTCGGAAACAGGGACAAGAGCAAAATACTCCTGCGGTACCACCCAAATTGACGCACAACAGCGCCCACTCACTCGCGCACAACATGCGCGCTTCCCTTTTAACGGAGGAAGAATCCGGCGCCCCTACTTGCTTAATTTTTGGCTTTGGGTTTGCCCTCAAAAGTCCATTCCGTAAACCATATCGCACCACGCTCTCACCTACCGTGGCTCTCTGCGCCGACACCCGTTTACGTACTCGTCTTTCTCATCGGTTTGAATGATTCATTTTTTTCATTATATGCCGCCTAGATGAATTTGTCAAGGAAAGACGAGACAAAATTTTATTTTCCGGCCGGACGCAGCCGAGTAATTGACTTTTCACACAACCAGACCTATAATATACTCATATAAACTAGACATTCTATATGAACTGGAGGAGCTGTTATGAATAGCATTACCATTGCACGTCAATATGGGAGCGGGGGGCGCGACGTCGGCCTGTCCATTTCCAAACAGCTGAACATTCCCTTTTATGACAAGCAGCTCATCGCTCTAGCTGCCAAAAAGAGCGGCATCAGTGAAGAACTTTTTCGCAAGGCAGATGAACGCCATGCCAGCAGCCTTCTCTACTCGCTGGTCATGGGAAATTACAGCTTTGGCACGAATGACAGCGCCACAAATCTTCCCATCAATGATCAACTCTTTTTGTTGCAGGTAGATATCATCCGCGAAGCTGCGAAAAAGGGGCCCGCGGTTTTCGTTGGGCGGTGTGCCGATTACATTTTGCGCGATCATCCACATGTATTCAAAGTTTTTCTGTATGCTGACATGGCATTCCGCAGCAAACGCGCAGTCGAGAAATATGGCGATCCCCAGGCCAAGGTGGAGGATATTCTCACCAAGACGGATAAGCGGCGCGCTAATTACTACAGCTTTTATACCAGCGAAAAATGGAATGACCTAACGCATTACGATCTATGCCTAAACACCGCTTCTGTGGGCATCGATGGTGCGGTTGACATCATTCTGCACGCCGCTGGCTGCAAAAGATAAAAAGTTCGCACGCTAAAAACTTAAAAAGGCAGCTACCGTGAATTCCGGCAGCTGCCTTTTTGGCGCTTTACGAATTCTGATTACGTGGAACATTTTTGTCGTAAAGGATCAAAAGGCCATGCAGCATCAGATTTTCATCCAGGACAATCTTGCGGCGGCAATTTGCCAACACAATGTGCGCCAGGTGGGCGGACTAGCGACAACTGTACCGGCGGGCATACCGAGCTCCTCCTCCACACGATCGATCACCCCATCGATCATGGCGGCGTGGCCAAAAACCGCGCCCGCTTTCATGCAATCAGTCGTATTTTTCCCGATCACATGTGGCGGTGCTTCCAAGCTGACATGTGACAATTGGCTGGCCCGTGCGGCGAGTGCATTGAGCGCCACAATCGGGCCTGGCATGATTAGTCCGCCCAGATAATTGCCATGCGCATCTACAACGCACATCGTGGTAGCCGTCCCCATGTCGATAATCAAGATTGGTTTGGCATATTTGGCGCAGGCGGCAACCGAATCCACAATCAAGTCAGCACCCACTTGGGCAGGGTTGTCCATCTTGATATTGAGACCTGTTTTTACGCCGGAGCCAACAATCAAGCTGCTTTTTCCGGTCACCAGCCGAACTGCCTCCTGCAAGGGCTGCGAAAGCGCCGGCACAACAGACGAGATGATGGCGCCCTCTACCCCATGCCGGTCCAGTCCGTGCAAATGGAACAAATTGCGGATCATCAGTGCGTACTCATCGCTTGTCTTTTTGGGGTCCGTCGACAGACGTGCTGTAAAATAGGTGTTTTCCTTGTCTATGCACCCCAAAACGATATTACTGTTTCCTACGTCAATTGCCAAAATCATAAATCGCTTACCGCCTCTCCAAATGCCGCCAGGCATTTCAATCCAAAATTAAAAAAGCGCGACGCGAAAAAGCGCGCGACGCGCCTCAAATATCCAATTTCTCTTTCCTATTTTATCTGTGATTTTTTCCGAATCGTCTCGCGGTCGCGGCCGGTCAAATGTGTCAAATGTAGCAACACTTTTCCGATTGCCGCTACAATAATGCCAGCAGCGATCGCTTCGATTACACCGTTAAAAGCGACAATGCCCATGATTACGCCCGAAACCATATCGGGTGCAATGCCCCTTGCCGCAGCATATGCGTCGCGGAACAGGAAAAAGATCAGCCCCATCACGAGAGCGGTATTGATCATCGCACCGGATATACCGGCTACCGCAAGCGACACGACATCTTTGTCCTTTCTCTGGAACACATGCTGTAGGCCGCGCCAGACATAATAGGGGACAACGCCCACCAGAATGCGCGGTACAAAGCAGATAAGCAGCGCAACCGGCGTACCATGTGTCGTGCCGGGCAGCGGAATAAACGGCGAAAAAGTAAACGAAGTGATCGCCGGGAGCATGGTGTTGTTGATCAAACTGGTCAGGCCAAACAAAAACCCCAGCGCAGCGCCGTATTTCGGTCCCAGCAAGATGGCGCCCAGAATCACCGGGATATGAATAATCGTCAGCTTGATAAATGGAAGCGGAATATAGCCTAACGGTGTCAATCCCAAAATCAGTGTGATGGCTGCAAACAGTGCAAGCAGCACAAAGTTCAGGTATTTGGCCTTTTTCATGTTACAAAACCTCCTGCTACCGCCGGTGCGCCAAAATCCAGTATTTACAAAACCGACTGAACCGTAATCATTATATCAGGATTTCCAGTGAAATCAAGAGATTTTTTAGAATTTATGACGATTTCCCAAAATCCGCCCTTGCGTTTTTGTGTGGAACCACGCTATAATAAAAACGATCATGCGATGAGACGACTTGATGTCATCGATACCGAAATGGTGAGAAGAATCCCAAAGGAGATTGGGCTTGTGTTATTAGAAAAGAAAACGATTTTACTCGGCGTTTCTGGCAGCATTGCCGCCTATAAGGCCGCTGCATTGGCCAGCAAGTTGACCCAGCAGGGCGCGGCCGTGCATACCCTGCTGACTGCAAACGGCGCAAAATTCGTGACGCCGGTCACGTTTGAAGGCGTTACAGGGCGCAAGTGTATTGTGGACACATTTGATCGCAATTTTCAGTACAGTGTGGAGCACATTGCGTTGGCGACGCAGGCCGACCTTGTGTTGATCGCTCCCGCGACAGCCAATGTGATCGCCAAGCTGGCGCATGGGCTGGCGGACGATATGCTGACCACAACGGTACTGGCCTGCCGCTGTCCGAAGATGATTTCGCCCGCGATGAATACAGGTATGTACGAAAATCCGATCACCCAGGACAACTTAAAAACGCTGCGCAAATACGGCTGGACGGTAATTGATCCGGCTTGCGGGCGTTTGGCCTGCGGGGATGTCGGCGCGGGTAAATTTCCCGAACCTTCCGTACTCGTGGAGCATGTTTTGCTGGCACTGGCAGAAGAAAAAGACATGGCAGGCCTGCGTGTTCTGGTAACAGCCGGCCCGACCGGCAACTGCG
>USIA01000172.1 GCA_900554535.1 uncultured Oscillospiraceae bacterium
CCCCGCCGCCGGCGCTTTCAGCCCATGACGCCGGCTCTCTGCTGCGGGGAAGACGCGGCTTCCTCATCAACGTGTTCGTTGCCAGAATAGCACGGATTGTGCGGAATGTCAAGCGTTGGCGCGTAAATTTGTCCAAGCCCTGTGCCCGGACAATTCCGCCGGGTTTGTCAAGGCGGGAATCGTTCGGGCAGTGTGCAAAAAATCTGTCCATTTGTATGTTATAGAGGTCATCCAGCACCAACGCATTGTTTATCTTTTTGGAGCGCCGAATAAATTTTTTTGTCGCGCAAAAAAAGCCGCCGCTTTTCTTGACATCGCATACTCAAATGGTATAAAATATGCAATGAAGTGCAGTCTGTCTGCACACGCCGGGCAGTACGCCCGGCATACGTTTTTTCTAGAATTTCAATTTTTTAGCAAGTCTTTTGGAGGCACTGGGGCCATTCCAGTGCATAGATTGGCAGCCGGCCGCGGGGCCGGGGTAAAAGAGGAAGGCTGCCCGTGGGCGGGGCGGCCATATCCATTTGATACGTAAATGCGCAGTCCGGCTGACAAAAGCCGGCAATCTGTGTGCAGGAAATCGGCAAACCGCGCTTCCCTGGGACCAGAGGAGGTGCTGAATGCGTTGGACATTCCGATCGTTGTGGCGGTCCTGATTGCGGTCGCCACACTGGTGGTCGGCGTAATCGTGGGATTCTTTGTGGGACGTCCCGCGGGTGAAAAGCGGCGAAAGCAGACGGCTGAACTGGCAATCGGCTCTGCGGAAGAGGAAGCCAAGCGCATCGTCAACGAGGCCATCAAGATGGCCGAAGCCAAAAAGAAAGAGGCCGTGCTCGAGGGCAAGGATGAGATTCACCGCCTGCGCGTCGATGCCGACCGCGAGGTGAATGAACGCCGCAAAGAGGTGCAGCGCCAGGAGCGCCGCATCCAGCAAAAGGAAGAAAACCTGGACCGCAAGCTCGAGAGCCTGGAATCCAAAGAAGAACGGCTCAACCAGAAGCACAAGCAGGCCGATGACCGCCTGGCGGAAACCGAGCGGATCAAGGCCGAGCAGATCGAAACCCTGGAGCACATCTCCGGATTTACGCAGGAGCAGGCAAAGGATTACCTGCTCAAACAGTTTGAGAACGAAATCGTCCATGACAAAGCGGTGCGCCTGCGTGATTTTGAGCAGTCCATCAAGGACGAATCCGAAAATATGGCGCGTGAGATCGTCAGCATGGCGATTCAACGGTGTGCGGCGGATTATGTTTCCGAGGCCACGATTTCGGTGGTGCCGCTGCCGAACGACGAGATGAAGGGCCGTATCATCGGCCGCGAAGGCCGCAACATCCGGGCCATCGAGACGCTGACCGGCGTGGATCTGATTATCGACGACACCCCGGAGGCCATCACGATTTCCAGCTTTGAGCCGGTGCGCCGCGAGGTTGCGCGTGTGGCGCTGGAAAAGCTGATCGCAGACGGGCGCATCCACCCGGCCCGCATCGAAGAAATGGTGGAAAAGGCGCGCCGCGAGGTGGACGCCAGCATCCGCCAGGCCGGCGAAAACGCAGTGTTGCAGGCCGGCGTGACGGGCATCCATTCAGAACTGATCAAGTTGTTGGGTCGTCTGAAATACCGCACCAGCTACGGCCAGAATGTGTTGGACCATTCGCTGGAAGTTGCGGCGCTGGCGGCGTCATGGCCAGCGAACTGGGGCTGGATCCGGTCATGGCGCGCCGGGCAGGCCTTTTGCACGATATCGGCAAAGCGCTTGACCATGAGATCGAAGGCAGCCATGTGGACATCGGCGTGGATGTGGCCCGTAAATACAAAGAGAGCGAGGCTGTGGTGCATGCGATTGCAGCGCATCACAACGATGTAGAGCCCAAGACCGTGATCGCCTGCCTGGTGCAGGCTGCGGACGCGATCAGCGCTGCCCGGCCGGGCGCACGCCGCGAAAATATCGAGAGCTACGTAAAAAGGCTGGAGAAGCTGGAAGCAGTTGCTTCGAGTTTTCCGGGGGTGGAGCGCTGCTACGCGATCCAGGCTGGCCGCGAAGTGCGCGTGCTGGTGAAGCCGGAAGTCATCTCGGACGACCAGATGGCAATCCTGGCGCACGACATCTGCAAGAAGATCGAGTCGGATCTCGAATATCCCGGCCAGATCAAGGTCAATATCATCCGGGAGAGCCGCGCTGCGGATTACGCAAAATAAGCCCTGCGCCAGAATGGGGCAGTTGCCTTGCAGCCCTCTATCCGGGCAAGTGTACAAAAAATTCAGAAGACGCGCCCGCCATGCGGGGGAGCGCCAGAATTACAGGGGAGCGGTTGGATTCCAGCCGTTTCCCTGTTCTTTTTTACGATGCAGCGGTGGAGCGCAGGCCCGCGTGGGCTGAGCGCCGCTGCCGGAAACGCGAAGAATTGCTTTCTATGACAAAATTTTTACGCAAATGTACTTGACGGTTCGCTGGCTGTCCAGTATCCTAAAAGTAGAATATCGTGGCAGATATTCTGTGTAAGGTCCATATTTGCGCAGCTTCGGCGGCTGCGCCCAGACTGAAAGGAGTATTTTATGAAAACAGCAGTCAAGGTCTTTTCGGTGATCGACATCGTGCTCGGCGTCATTTTGCTGATCGCTGCGATCATAGCGTTAGCATTGGGCGGCATTTTGGCAGGCAGCCGCGCGGGCGGCTTGATTGGCGCGGCGGTTGGCGGCGTTGTCGTGGTACTGGGCATCATTTCTCTGCTTGAGGGAATCTTCTACCTGCTGATGGGGATCTTTGGTTTCCAGGGCGCCAAGGGGAATGTCAAACGCCTGCGCAGGGCGTTCGTTTTTGGCGTCATTACGCTGGTGTTGGCGATTATCAATGTGATCGCTGCGCTGGCACAGGGAACGGCCAATCCGCTTTCCTTCATCACGCTGATTATCCCGATCCTGTTTGTGGTGTTTACGAAAAAGCTCGAAGGGGAATACACCACTGCGCAGAATCCGATGCCGTAACACCCTGAAAATGCGCAAAATCCCGCCCTGCTTTTGCAAGGCGGGATTTTTGGTCCAAATCAAAAGCCCGCGCAGCCTGGTCGAGGCGCGTGGGCTTTTTGGCGTAAAAAAAGCCGCTATTCGATGAACAGCGGCAGCAGGATTCGGCGTTTAGAGGTGCTCTTCAATATAATTGACAAGGTCGCCAACGGTTTTGATGTTTTCCACCTCGCTGTCGGGGATCTCAATCTCAAACTGATCCTCGATGGTCATTAGCAGGTCGACAACATCCAGAGAATCCGCGCCCAGGTCGTCCACAATGCTGGTCTCGGGCGTAATGGAATCCTCTTCTGCATCGAACTGGTCAGCCAAGATAGCGGTGACTTTTTCCAATACCATGTTACATTTCCCTCCTCTGCGCGCTGATTTGGAGCTGCCTATTGTCAGTAGACAAATCCGGCCTGTGAGCGGTATAATGAAGAAAAACTACCCGGCACAGGTTTTCTACCCACAATACTATTCGTTACATCAGGCTTTGTCAATATCTTTATGCAAACTTTTTTATTTTGAGAGGTCAATTTATGCAAAACAAATCTTTCGCCGTGATCGGCCACCCGATCGGGCACACGATGTCGCCGTTTATTCACACGCGCCTGCTGGCGCTGGCGGGCGTGGCGGGAAGCTATGGCGTCCGGGACATTCCGCCGGAAAAGCTCGCCGCAGCGCGCGGGAAGCTGGCGGGTCTGGAC
>USIA01000173.1 GCA_900554535.1 uncultured Oscillospiraceae bacterium
GGTGGTTCCCGATGCGGCCGCTGTGCCGGACGAGGCGGATTCCCCGCCGCAGGCCGAGAGCCCCAGGAGCATTGCCGCCGCAAGCGAAAGGGCAATCAGTTTTCTTTTTAGCATCATCTTCTGTTCCTCCTTTTGTTTTTGGACAAGGTCTTTTGGGGAGATGCAGTTTGTGTAAAAAGTTGTAAATTTTTCTTCTGCATTGTTGCCATTCAAACGCTCTGCAAATCCGCAAAAGCGCAGAAACACGGCATTTTTCCCCCGTTTAGCACGTCGGAACACGTTCATATTGGCCAATATATTATGCATATCCGATTGACCTTTTGTGACTTTTATGATAGTATACTTTTATCTTGAAAACAAGTTTTTATGTTGTAGCTTATAGGCGATTTGTTGTTTCGGAATGGAGGACTCGCATATGACGCGCAACTTTGTGGAGTTTTTCCGCACTGCAAAATCGGGCCAGGCTTCCTCGCTGGTGCTCTACTATGCTGGGCGGGAGCAGTGTCTGCCCGGGCACGATTTCGGCCCCGCCGTGCGGGGGCATTACCTGCTGCATTTTATTTTGGACGGCCGTGGGGTTTTCCATGTCAACGGCCACGTGTATCCTTTGCAGAAAAACCAGGCGTTCATCATTAAGCCCGGGGAGAAAACCTATTACCTGGCCGATCAAAAGGACCCGTGGTCCTATCTTTGGTTTGCGTTCGATGGGCGGGACGTACCGAACATCCTACAGGACTGCGGCCTTTTGGGGGAACTGCCCTACACGAGCTACACGCAGGACAAACAGCTTCTAGCGGCTTTTAACAGCGTCATCCAGCAGCTCGAGCACAAGGAGGAGAACGACTATATGCTCATGGGCGATCTGTTCCATATTTTCGGTCATCTCAGCCGTACATACCACGCCAGCTGCCACAACAGCGCAAACGTCTATCTCCAGCACGCTTTGAATTTCATCCACAACAATTACCGACGCGACATCAAGGTGCAGGACATCGCCGACTATGCGCAGGTGGAACGCAGTTATCTTTACCGGCTTTTCATGGAAGAATTCCAAATCTCGCCGAAAGAATACCTGATCCGCCAGCGGCTGCAGTGCGCGATGGACCTGCTGGCGCATTCCGACCTCAACACGACGGAGATCGCCGACGCGGCCGGCTTTTCTGACGCCTCCGCATTTTGCAGGCATTTTCGCCGGCACACGGGATTCACGCCGCGGCACTACCGGACGATCGACGGCAAAAAAACATTGTCATTCATATCGCCATCGCTGCCCGCCGGATGCGACCCCACCGCCCTCGACGAACACGGGAGGCCGAAGTGATCTTTTCACTCTGGGCACTTCCGGACAAAAACATGGCTTCCGCCTCATCCGAAAGGCGTCATTCTCTACCACAAGAAAAAACCGCACCCGTGGCTGTGGGTGCGGTTTTTCATGCGCGCTGGTGGAAAAAGCCATCTATTCAATTCCGCAAAATTTTTGAAGAGAATCGAATCCATGGCAGAAATCTGGGGATTGATAATCTTTGCGATGATCTTTCCGTTGCAGGTGATGAAAATCTCTTCCTTTGCAAAAGGATCCGCTTCCTTCTGTAAAGCTTCCGTGAACTTTCCACAAGATCCGCCAATCCCAGTTGCCTTTTTGTGGCAGGGTATGATATAGTAAAGTTAGAAAAATCATTTATTTTGGCAAGTCTTTATCTCTATCTTCCTTTCGGCGGGAAACGAGGAAACGATCGGATACGCTTTTTGAACGGTGACACGTTCCTTTGAAGGAGGCGATTCTATGAAAAAGAAATCTCGTATTTTGGCTTCGGTTCTGACAGCGGCGGCGATTGTGGCCGCGGTTGTCGGCGTGCAGACGGCGAATGCAGATTCCGAAAAAGTCTATATTCCCTCCTCTTATGGGGAGACGGCGATCTATAAGGTTTCCAAGCCGCGCACGCTCGGTTCCATCCTCGGCACCGATGCAGGCGGTATTGACCATATCTGCCTGTTAAAGTACGGGGAGTACTTCACAATTTCCGACCCAGCGCAGATAAAAGACCTCGTGGCAAAGCTCGACGACGTGCAGTTCCAGCAGCTGTCGGGCGATCCCGGCATTAGTGGCGGCGACAACACGCTTCTCATTTTTCCGAAGGATGGAAAGGGCTATCTCTCGATCGGGGATGGCGGAAGCGGCAAGATCTTTAACAATGACGGCTCTACCTTCCCGGTAGAAGATGGAAATTATCAAATCGAAGAATCATCCTTTGACCAGTGGTCCAACACACTGAAGACGTACTACGATACCGCCGTTGCCCAGAACGCCCTGAAACCATACGATTTCGAAAATGATCATTTTGTGACAGACTTCTACGCCTATTGAGTTTGCGAAGCGGGCCGTATTGAATCCTGTTCCGTAAAACCGAAAAGCCGTATCCGATCTTTGGATTGTTTCTACGCAGCCCCTTTTGGAACCAGCGCCCCGGCGCCGATCTAAGAGGGGGTTTTTGCAGGATTCTGCGTGTCCGTTTGGTCCTTTGCGACGGCAGCCGTGGCCGGAATTTTGCCGCAAGCCAAAAACGCGGCTGCACGCCTTTTTCGGGCATGCAGCCGCGCCTTTCCTGTGTGAAAAATCAGGCGTCTCGCATATGTAATTTTTTACAGCGGCATAACCTGCTTGTCGTAGCATTCGTTCACAACCTGGGCCACCGCGCCATAGATGGCGGACGCCCCGCAGACGAGCCCTTCCACACCGGCGATCACGGTGACGGCCTGTTGTCCGCTGAAATCGCTGGCCGCCAACAGGAAAAAGAGCACCATCAGCGTGCCGAACACAATCTGGTTGCTGCGCGTCTGGCGCAGGGTGCCGATAAACAGAAACAGCGTAAAAATCCCCCACAGGATAAAATACCATCCCAACGCGCTCCCATCCGCGGGCTGGATCGATTCAAACGGGTTGACCAAAATCACACACAGCGACCACCAGAACAGGCCATAAGAGGTAAACGCTGTAGCGCCAAAGGTATTTCCGTTCCGGAACTCCATGATCCCCGCAATGACCTGCGCGAGACCGCCCATGGCAATGCCCAGTGCAATAATGGCCACCGACATGGAAAATACGCCCACATTGTGCAGTTGCAGCAGGCAAGTCGTCATGCCAAAGCCAATGAGCCCCAGCGGCGCTGGATTGGCGATAGCCGCGTGATTTGTCTGCGTCGACATAAAAACATCCGTCCCTTCTTTGTCTTGAAAATAATCGTCACGTCTATGTTTTATTATAATAGAAACATGCGGCAAATGCAATAAAAATTGTCAAATATTCGACAAAAACCTGTAAAATAGATGCATGTCCCTTCCCGCCCGACGCAAAAGGAGAACCCGCCTTTGCCCGGCCATCCGCCTTTCACACAGGCCGGCATTTTGCAGGTTTTTGTTCTGAAAACCACGGACGAACGGTTGACAAGGCTTTCGCGCGCCGCTATACTGATGTATAGTGATGGACAATAGGATTTGACCGGATGGTGATCCATGCGGTTGTCCGCTCGAAAGGGGCACCGCGTGCTTTTGGGCCGACCGAATGTTTTTTTGAAACGATTCGTACAAATGTCCATTAAAAGCAGCAGACATCTAGAATCTATTGGGGAAGGAGGAAACGCTGCCCATGCGGAGGACTGCGGCCGGCGCAGCCGAATCATCCATGCATACGCTCCGGCGAGCCAGGTTTGCT
>USIA01000174.1 GCA_900554535.1 uncultured Oscillospiraceae bacterium
TACCTTTCGGGCGGCCCCCCCCGGCTGACCGTGATGCCGCCGTTATCGCCCCAATAGGGCTGGTAGCGCAGCGCCTTTTGCAGCAGCGCATCCGCCGAATAGGTTTGGCAGGGCGCTTCGCTCCAGGTGTCGGGGTTGTGGCAGAACTGGCAGCGCATCCGGCACCCCTGGACAAAGACCACGTACCGCACGCCCGGGCCATCCACCAGGCCGAAACTTTCCAGCGAGTGCACATTTCCAAGCGCCATATGGATTGAAACCACCTTGTTTTAAAAATTACATCCTGTCGTGGCAGGTGCGGGCGATCACATCGAGCTGCTGTTCGCGCGTCAGGTCAATGAATTTCACGGCATAGCCGGACACGCGGATCGTGAAGTTGGCGTATTCCTCTTTTTCCGGGTGTTCCATCGCGTCGATTAGCTTTTCGCGGCCAAAGACGTTCACGTTCAGGTGATGGGCGCCCTGGTTAAAATAGCCGTCGAGGACCTGCACCAGGTTCTGAATCCGTTCCCCTTCGCTGTGGCCCAGCGCGCCGGGGTTGATGGTCTGCGTGTTGGAGATGCCGTCGAGTGCGTATTCATAGGGCAGCTTGGCCACGGAGTTGAGGGAAGCCAGCAGGCCGTTCTGCTCGGCGCCGTAGCTCGGGTTTGCGCCCGGCGAAAGCGGCTCACCCGCCCGGCGTCCGTCGGGCATGGCGCCGGTTGCCTTGCCATACACCACGTTGGAGGTGATGGTCAGGATGGAGGCCGTCGGCTCGGAATGGCGGGCGGGGGGGGGCTTTCGGGATTTATGCACGACCACACGGCGATGTCATCCGCGCGGTCGTCGTCGTTGCCATACCGCGGGAAATCGCCCTCAATCTCGAAGTCTACCGCAATGCCGTCCGCATCGCGGATCGGGCGGACTTTGGCGTATTTGATGGCGCACAGGGAATCCACTACGTGGGAGAAACCCGCAATGCCCGTGGCAAAGGTGCGGCGCACATCGGTGTCGATCAGCGCCATTTCCGCGGCTTCGTAGTTATACCGGTCGTGCATATAGTGGATCAGGTTCAGAGAATTGACATAGAGACCGGCAAGCCAGTCCATCATGGCGTCAAATTTTTCCATGACTTCGTCAAAGCCGAGGTATTCGGACGTGATCGGCTTGGCGGCTGGACCAACTTGGATCTTTTTGCGTTCATCGACGCCGCCGTTGATGGCATAAAGCAGGCACTTTGCCAGATTGGCGCGCGCGCCAAAAAACTGCATCTCTTTTCCGGTTTCCGTCGCAGAAACGCAGCAGCAGATGGAGTAATCGTCCTTCCAGACCGGGCGCATGACGTCGTCGTTTTCATACTGGATGGAACTGGTGCGCACGGAAATGGCGGCCGCGTATTTTTTGAAGGCTATAGGCAGGCGGGAAGAATAGAGCACCGTCAGGTTTGGCTCCGGGGCGGGGCCCATATTTTCGAGTGTGTGCAGGAAGCGGAAATCGGTTTTCGTGACCATGGGGCGGCCGTCCATGCCCATGCCGGCCACCTCCAGCGTAGCCCAGACTGGATCGCCGGAATACAGCTCATTGTAAGACGGAATGCGCGCGAATTTGACCATGCGCAGCTTCAGAACCAGGTGGTCAATCAGCTCCTGAGCCTCCTGCTCGGTCAGCGTGCCGGCCGCCAGGTCGCGGGCGATATAGATGTCGAGGAAAGTCGAGATGCGGCCCACGCTCATCGCGGCACCGTTTTGGGTTTTGATGGCGGCCAGGTACCCGAAGTAAAGCCACTGTACCGCCTGGCGCGCATTGGCGGCGGGCTTTCCGATGTCAAAGCCATAGGACGCGCCCATCTCCTTGATCTCTTTCAACGCACGGATCTGGTCGGCCAGTTCCTCGCGCAGCTGAATGATGTCGTCCGTCATGGTGCCGTCGCCGCAGTTTTCCAAGTCTTCCTGCTTCTTTTCGATCAGAAAATCGATGCCATACAGCGCGACACGGCGGTAATCGCCGACAATACGGCCGCGGCCGTATGTGTCCGGCAGGCCCGTGATGATCTTGCAGTGGCGGGCCCGCTGGATTTCCGGCGTGTATGCGTCAAAGACCGCCTGGTTGTGCGTTTTGTGGTACTGCGTAAAAATCTTGTGCAGCGCCGGGTCCGGCGTATAACCGTACGTGGTGCAGGCCTCCTCCGCCATACGGATGCCGCCATAGGGCATGAAGGCGCGCTTGAGGGGCTTGTCCGTCTGCATTCCCACGACCTTTTCCAGTTCCTTGCTGCCGTCAAACAGGTAGGCGGCCGGGTATGCGGTGATGCCGGAGACAACCTTGGTCTCCATGTCCAGCACACCGCCCTTTTTGCGCTCCTCTTTTTGCAGCTTTTGCAGCGCGTCCCAAAGCGTTTTTGTGGCTTTGGTCGGACCGGCCAGGAAGGATTCGCCGCCTTCATAGGGCGCGTAGTTGCGCTGGACGAAATCGCGCACGTCGATGTCTTCCTGCCATTTGCGCCCCTGGAATCCGCTCCAGGCCTGCGCGGCCGCGGGACAGCGGTCCGCATAATTGAGGTTGAGGGTGGTCGTTTGGATGGTTTTCTGCGTTTGGTTCATTGGCGCCATAGGGAGTTCCTCCTTTTCCAGTTCGGGAAATGGATCCTGATTTTGCGCGATTCGACGCTAGATGCGCAAATCAGATCCATTTCCTGCACAAACCCAGCCCAAGCGGCAGGGGATTTTCCGGCACTCAAATTTTATCCCCATTCACCTGGGGATATCCGCAGGAAAAACAAAAAAGCCGCAGTCTGAGCTTGTGCGCCCAGACGGTCGGCTTTTCTCTGGTCATACTCCATGTGGTGATCTCCACAGTTCCGTCAGTCATATGACCGCTATGGCCAAATCATAGCAAAAAGTGTTTTGGCTGTCAAGCATTTTGCCATTATTTTTGGTTATGCAAAACATTGGACTGCGGCTCAAACGGCAGGCGCAAAAGCTGCAAAAATGGAACGTTCGTCTGTTGACGCGGCCGCCGCGTGAATGGACGGGCGCTGGCCTCTTTTCGGCTCAAGGCGCATCTTTGCCAGTTTTTCTACAAAAAGTGAAGATAAATTTTGTTAGATAGGCCGGCTTCTCGCATATGGTGGGGCCGCGCTTCTGGATTCGGTGCGCAGAATGGCAAGCCTGAGCAAGTTTTGCTTTCCTTTTGGCAGGGTGTATGCTATAATAAAACAGTATGTAACTGCTAAGTTTGCAATTTTCCCCAATGAGGTGACACCATGCCAAATCATATCCTGACGAAGTTCTTCGGGAATTACAGCAAGCGTGAACTCAAGCGCATCAAGCCAAAAGCCGATGCGGTGCTTGCACTCGAGGATAAATACAAGGAGATGTCCGACGAAGAGCTTAAAGCCCAGACACCGGCGCTCAAAGAGCGGCTGGAAAACGGCGAAGGCCTGGATGATATCCTGCCGGATGCGTTCGCGGTCTGCCGCGAAGCCAGCAGCCGCGTGCTGGAGATGCGCCATTTCCCGGTGCAGATTATCGGCGGCATCGTCCTGCATCAAGGCCGTATCGCGGAGATGAAGACCGGCGAAGGCAAAACCCTGGTCGCCACCCTGCCCGCATATCTGAACGCGCTGGCCGGAAAGGGCGTGCACATTGTCACGGTCAATGATTACCTGGCCCGCCGCGACAGCGAGTGGATGGGGGAGGGTTATTGGTTCCTCGGGCCCTGGTCCGCAAC
>USIA01000175.1 GCA_900554535.1 uncultured Oscillospiraceae bacterium
TCCTCGTCCATAAAGGCGGCCACGACGAAATCCTGCTTGAGCTGGATGCCTTGCTCGATGAGCACGCGCGCCGTCTCGATGGCGCAGATCACACCGGCGATGCCGTCATAATCGCCGCCATTGTAGACGGAGTCGTAGTGGGACCCCATCATGATGCACGGCAGGCTGCGGTCCGAACCGCGCAGCACGCCGAACACATTGCCCACGCAGTCCTCACGCACCTCCAGCCCGGCCTGGGCCATCACCTTTTTGAGGTATTCGGCGGCGTCGCGCGTTTCCTTCGTAAAGGGCATTCGTGTGCAGCCGTCCCCTGGGGTTGCGGTGAATGCTTTCATCGCCTCCAGGTTTTCTTTAATACGGTGCTTCACTTTATGTAGATCCAATGCCTGTAAGCTCATTTTTTTGCGCATCCTGTTTTCCGGGCCGGCAATCCGGGTGCCGTCTTTGCCCGCCAACGCCTCCTTCATGCGGTCGATCGAGGTGATGATCGACACCCCGCCGCTCTTTTCGACAAACTGCATGGCCGCTTCGACCTTCGGGCCCATGCTGCCCGGCGGGAATTGCCCCTCGGCCAGGTAGTGCCGGCATTCCTCGAGTGTCATCGCATCCAACTGCCGCTGCCGGGGGGTGCCAAAATCGACACAGACCTTTGGCACGCCGGTTAAAATCACCAGCGCGTCGGCGCCCGTCTTTTCTGCGACGAGCGCGGAGGCAAAGTCCTTGTCGATGACCGCCTCAACCCCATGCAGTTCGCCGTTTTCGCGGATGACCGGAATTCCGCCGCCGCCAACGGTGACGACCAGGAAACCGTCTTTGGAAAGCGTGCGGATGGCCGATTCCTCCACCAGCTCCAGCGGGCGGGGAGAGGGGACGACGCGCCGCCAGCCGCGGCCGCTGTCCTCTTTCATCAAAAAGCCGTTTTGTTCATGCAGCTGCTGCGCCTGCTCGCGTGTAAAGAACGGCCCGATAAATTTCGTGGGATTTTGAAAACTCTTGTCATGTGCGTCGACAACCACCTGGGTGAGCACGGACGCAACCTTTTTCTGGATGCCGCGGTCCTTGAGTACGTTGGTCAAGGTCTGGGAAATCATGTATCCCAGGCTGCCCTGGGTCTGCGCGCCGCAGATATCCAGCGGGTTTTCGGGGACAACCTGCTTTGCAATGTCATTTTGCATCACGATGCTGCCGACCTGCGGACCGTTGCCGTGGGTAAGGATGATCTCATACCCTGCTTCGAGCAAATCGGCGATGCTTTCGCAGCAGGCGCGGATATTCTTCTGCTGCTCCGAAACCGTGCCGCGCTGGTCGGCCTGTGTGATGGCGTTGCCGCCGATGGCGATGACTACCTTGTGCATACTCCGCCTTCCTTCCTGTTTAGTGTTGGAATCCGAGCTTTTCCGCGTAGGCCAAAAGCGCCTTTGTAAAGCACTCCAGCGGCGGATGGACCGTGCCCGCGCCGATCTGTCCCTGACCTGCGACTTTATGGGCGATGCCGGTGTTGATGACCGGCGTGATGCCCGTGGCCACGACTTTGCGGATGTCGATGCCCAAGCATGTGCCCTGGAAATCCCAGGTGGGGATTGCGAACATCCCGTTGTGGGAGATCGTGATCTCACACATGCGGTTGGAGATTTCCAGCGCGTCGTAGAAGCCGCCGGTGCCGACAAAGCGGGTGACCGCGGGCGCCGCAATCATCGCCATGCCGCCGACGCCGAAAGTTTCCGTGATCGCGGAATCGCCCATATCGGGGTTCGCCATGGACTCGTCAAAGCCCGTGAAATAAAGCCCGTGCGGGGTATTGACGGGGCCTGTGAACCACTCGCTGCCCGTGCCGCTGACCCGCACGCCGAAGTCCTTGCCGTTGCGCGACATCGCGGTGACAACCGTGCCCTCGCCGACGGTTGCCGCGTCGTCCATCACGGACTTGGCCGCCGCCATCATGATGTTCAGGAAGAACTGGTCGGTATCCGCCAGGAACTTGATGACCCGGTATTTATCCTCTTCCGAAACATCCGGCAGCTTGACCACAAGCGGAGCCATCTCCTTGAGGAACACAAGCGATGCGGCGATGTTGCGCTGGTGGAATTCGTCGCCCATCGCGATGGCGCGGCTGATCATCACGTTGATGTTCAGGCCGTTTTCCAGCGTATGCAACGCCTTTGCGAGCACAGGGCCCAGCGTGTCCCGCATGAAGCGCAGCCGCTCGATGACCTTCGGGCCATAAGCGCCGAAGCGCAGCACCTGGCCGATGCCCTCGTTCATGGTGCAGTAGGCGTAGTTGCCGCCGGTCATATTCCGGACTTTCAAAACCGGCATGTGCGCGGAGGTAATGCCGCCCATCGGGCCGACAAAACCCGCGTGGTGGCAGGGCATGAACTGCACCTCGCCCCGGCGCAGCATGGCCCAGGCTTCCTCTTCGGTCTTTGCCCAGCCCTCAAACAGCGCGGCACCTACGCAGGAGCCCTGCATCGGGTTCGTCATGTCGTCCCACGTCATCGGCGGGCCGGCGTGCAGCAGGAGCTTTCCGTGATTGAAGACATCCGTCGCCTCGTTTGCCGGCACCACGTCGAGCAGGCAGGGGAGGCCTGCCGTAATCTTGGCGAGCACGTCCTCGTTGACCTCATCGATGGAGCGTCCGTCCGGGAAGCGGTATTGATTCAAATAGTCGAGAGCACGCTTTAAAGTCCGGTCGCCGCCGGCAACGGGCTTCCAGTCGTAATGGACCACTTGGAGATGCTGCTTTGCCAGATCCTCCGCAAAGCCCTGTAAACCGATATTCACCACGCCGGGTGCTTTTTGCAGCAGGGCCATCTGCTGGGCAGAGGGGGCAGGGAGCTGGATGGGCTGCGGCGGCTGCGCCTCTACATGCTGCACTTCGGGCAGCGTGCGTCCGGCAATCTTCAGCGCCGCTTCGATGGCGCGCACATTGCCCTCGTAGACATAGCAGCCGGCGTCCCGCAGAATTTGAGCCTGACGGCCGATATCCTGCGGATCGCGTGCAGTGCCCAATAGATTCACCACAAAGGCGACCTGCTGGCCCGCCTGTTCCTTCTGGGCGCGCAGTTTACGCACGCCTTCTGCGAGTGCGGTCGCGGGATCCGCCTGCGAGCCATAGCCGAGCTCCACGTCAAATAGAACCACCACCGGCCGGCTCGTCTCTTGGGCGAGTTCCTCCATTTTCTCTTTGCGCGCCTCGGCGTCCATCATCGGGTGGGGCTTTCCTTTTGTATAGAGATCATCGCCGAGGTCAAGCACATCGCAAGACGGGCTTGCCAGCAGATAGCCGGTCTTTTCCGCGGCGTCCTGCATGCCGAACGCACGGCGGATGAGCAGAGCCGCTTCGCTGGCCAGAGTGCCGCCGGAATAAAGGCCTAAGATCTTCGTCTCTTCGCCGAACGATTCCGCAGGCAGGGGTTCTTCCGCCTGGGGCGCAGGCTGCGCGCCGGAAAGACGTACCGCCGCGCGCGCAGCGTCCGTAAGATTCGTCGCATAAACCGCGTTGCCGCACACCGTTTCCTGCTCGTCGCCCAGAAATACGACGGCGCACGGCTTGTGAAGCCCGGCGATCATCGCCTTGAGCTTCTTCTCAACTTCCGGGTCCGCCGGCTTGGAGGCCACCGCGATGACTTTCGTTTCCGGGTCGGCGTCGAGCATGGCGAGCGCTGCCTGCAAGGTCAACCC
>USIA01000176.1 GCA_900554535.1 uncultured Oscillospiraceae bacterium
CAGCCGCGCTCCACCCGCTCGCGGCGGCTGAACAGCATGCATTCGCCGCGCACCTCCGGCACAAACGAGGCTGTGATCGGGTTATCCAGATTGAGCACCGTGCGGCCAAATGCGTTTTGATGCCGGAAGATATTCTTCTTCGCATCTATATATTCCGCCATATCCTTATGGATATCCAGGTGGTTCGGGCTCATGTTGGTCACCACCGCCACCGCCGGGCTGCGCGTCACCGAAATGAGCTGAAAGCTGGAAAGCTCAGCGACCACAAGGTCATCGGGCTGAATGTCCGAAATCTGCGGCAAAAGCGGCGTGCCGATGTTGCCGCCGATATGCACCCGCCAGCCGGCCTGCTGCAATAGCTTCGCCAGGATGGTGGTGGTGGTGGTTTTGCCATCCGATCCGGTTACGCCCAGCACCGGGCAGGGGCAATAATCGAGGAAAACCTCCATCTCGCTGGTCACAGCGCTGCCGCGCCGGCGCGCCTGCTCCAGCTGCGGCAAATGGTACGGCATGCCCGGCGTGCGGAAGATGACCTCTTCCGTCAAATTGTCGAGATAGCCTTCGCCGAGGATCAGCTCGACGCCGCAGCTTTCCAGCTCATCGGCAGTCTTTCCCAGTTTTTCGCGGGTGCGTTTGTCGCGTCCCGTGACAATTGCACCCTCCTGCGCAAAGCGGCGCGCAAGCGGCACATTGCTGCCGCCCAGTCCGCAGAACGCCACACGTTTGCCGCGCATGGCGTGGTAAAAGTCCTCTATCGTCATGGTCGTTTCCTCCCAAATCGCATTCTTCAGTTTACATTCTTTTTATTATATCCTTTTGTACGGTGAATTTCAAATTTTTCCGTTTCGAAAAGGGAAGTTTCCGCCTCGTTTTCCAAACATATTTTTGCGCCGTCCACACATACTAGGCATGTCGATTTCAAGATTCAACAACAGGAGGGATTTCCTTGCAGAAAAAGCAGATTGTCATGGCTGTGGTGGCGGTGGCCGCGGTGGCGACAGCGGGGGTTTTCGCCATGCAGGGGCAGATCGCTGCGCGCGACGCAAAGCGTGACCTGCAATATAGCTATGACCGCGCAATCGATGATCTGCGCAGCAGCGTGGACAACATTGCCCTGACGCTGCAAAAAAGCACCTACGCCAACACACCCACCCAGCAAAACGGCCTTGCCGCCCGCCTGATGCGCGAATGCAGCATGGCCAAGGGTTCCCTGGCTGTTTTGCCCGTTACAAACGACACGATGAACAGCGTCTCGAAATACATCAGTCAGGTCGGGGATTTTTCGATGACGCTCTCCAACCGAATCAGCAGCGGCGGCGCCATCACCGACAGCGAATACAAAACCATTTCCACACTCGACGGTTACGCCAACAAATTGTCCCAAAGCCTTTCCAACGTCAAGCTGGATACAAACGCCCAAAAACTCAACGATCAGTTCAAGGAAACAGCCGAGGACTTTACGGATTTTCCGTCCCTGATCTATGACGGTCCATTTTCCGACCACATCGGCCGGCAGTCGCCGCGCATGATCGAGGGGAGCCCGGAGGTTTCGCAGCTGGCCGCGCAGAGCATCGCGGCGGCATTTCTCAATGTCTCGCAGGATCAGCTGCACAGCGCCGGCGAAGTGGCGGGCGGTCTGCCTGCCTTCAATTTTACCGCAGGCAACACGGAAATTTCCGTGACAAAAGCGGGCGGCGTGGTTTATTCGCTTCTCAATAGCCGCGACATCACATCAGAAAAAATCTCCCGCGAGGATGCCCAAAAGCGCGCCCTGACCTTTGTCGCGCAGCGCGGCTTCTCCAATATGGAGCCAACCTATTGGGTGTTGCAGGACGGCAAGTATATTTTTAACCTGGCCTATACGGAAAATAACATCCGCTGCTACCCGGATCTGATCAAGGTTTCCGTCGCCGCCGATACCGGTGAAATCGTCGAATACAATGCCACGGGGTACGTGATGAACCACCATACGCGCAATCTTTCGGCGCCAAAGCTGCAAAAAGAGGCTGCGCAGAAAAAAGTCAGCCCGCGGCTGAAAGTCAATTCAGCCCGGCCGGCCCTGATCCCAACAGCCGGGCTCAACGAAGTCCTGTGCTGGGAATTCCAATGCACCGGCGCAGCCGGCGACCAGGTTCTGGTCTATCTCAACGGAGAAACCGGTCTGGAGGAACAGATTCTCATTGTTCAGCAGAGCGATACCGGGGTCCTTGTAAAATAGCGCACAACCAAACAAAAAAGAAAACGCTATGGGCGTGGGTTTCACCATTTCCATAGCGTTTTTTCATGTATATGCTTACGGTTACCCAGCCTTAGCCGAGGAGCTTGACGAGCACGGCCTTTTGGGCATGCAGGCGATTCTCCGCCTCTTCAAAGATCTCGTCAGAATGGGCCTCGAAAATCTCTGCGGTGATCTCCTCGCCGCGATGAGCAGGCAGGCAGTGCTGCACCATGGCGTCCGGTTTGGCGGCCGCCATGACCTTGTCGTTGATCTGGTAGCCCTGGAACGCTTCGCGGCGCTTTTGCGCCTCTGACTCCTGCCCCATGGATGCCCACACATCCGTGATGACTACATCCGCGCCCACGGCAGCCTCGACCGGATCGGTCGTCATGCTGAACGCGGGATACGCACGCGCAAAGTCGAGCACCTCGGCTGCCGGACGGTAATCGGCCGGGCAGGCCACGGCAACTTCCATCTTCATCTTCAGGCAGCCGACAATCAGAGAATTCATCATATTGTTGCCGTCGCCAATAAAGCACATCTTCAGCCCATCCAGGGCGCCGCGGCGTTCGCGGATCGTCATCAGATCGGCCAGCACCTGGCAGGGATGCGCAAAATCGGTCAGGCCGTTGATGATCGGGATGCTGCCGTTTCTGGCCAGCGCCTCCACTTCGCTCTGCTTAAACGTGCGGATCATGATGCCGTCGAGGTAACGGGAAAGCACACGGGCGGTGTCCTGCACCGGCTCGCCGCGGCCGATCTGCATGTCGGACGCGGAAAGGAAGATCGGCAGGCCGCCGAGCTGATACATGCCGACTTCGAACGACACGCGCGTGCGGGTGCTGGCCTTTTCAAAAATCATGCCCAGCGTTTTGCCCGCAAGCGGCTCGTGGTGAATGTTGTGCTTTTGCTCATATTTGAGCTGGTCGGCAAGATCGAGAATCTCCTTGATCTCCTGGCCGGACAGATCAAGCAATTTCAGCAGATGTTTCATATGGGTTTCCTCCGAGTATTTTACTTTATTATTCATAGTTGCTTTTTGAAACAGTGTATCACACTTTGAAAAGCTTTGCAAACATCCATTTACTGGTTCAAAACCGTCGCCAAGATGGAGAGGCCCTGGTCGATTTCCTCGTGAGAAATCGTCAGCGGCGGCAAAAAGCGCAGCACATCCTTGGCCGTGAGGATCAAAAGGCCGGCGTCCACACATTTGGCGGCAATGTCTCCGGCTTTGCCTTCTTTCGGCTTGGCGCCGAGCATCATGCCCATCCCGCGCACCTCGCTGATTGCGGGCATAGCCTCCAGGCGGCTGCGCATGTATTCGCCTTTCTCCTTCACTTCATGCAGAAAAGAGGGGGTGGAAACGCGGCGGATGACCACCTGCGCGCCTGCGCAGACAACGGGATTCCCGCCAAAGGTGCTGCCATGGTCGCCCGGCCCCATCACGTCGGCGCACTT
>USIA01000177.1 GCA_900554535.1 uncultured Oscillospiraceae bacterium
CCCTCGCGCACCTCGCGTGGGGCGCGGGACGCGGCCGCGAGCGCATCCAGCCGCACTAGTTCCGTCTCGCTTTTCGCACGCGCGGCATAAAAGAAAAAACCAAGCTCATTATAAGGCAGCAGCGTGAGGTAGGCGTGCAGGTACTCGGCAAGGCCCGCCCCATCCGTCAGCCGTTCCTGCTGGATATAGGTCTCCAAGCCGTTGGAAAGTGCAAACGCGCCGACCGGAAAGACAGAATCGCACACCTGCTGCATCTGCAGCAGGGCAAGCCGCTCAGTGCGCATGATCGTGCGCCTTGCACGCCGTATAGTGGGTAAAAGCGCCGGTCACGTCCTCTGCGGCAAAGCCCAGCTTTTGCAGATAGAGAAACGTCGGCTCATCATACGGCACACAGACGGCCTCTTCTGCAATTTGAATGGGCAAATGGCGGTTGCCCAATTCAAAGCACACGCGCCCCATCTCCTGCATCGTATGCACCGGCACGCGGATTAACCGGCAATCCGGCACCCGCACAACAATGGCCTTTGTGCCATCGTCGTAAAGAATGTCGCCGTCGTGCAGGGGAGCATCCAGGGCGATGCCGATTTCCTCGCCATTGCTGGCGGTTTTGTACAGGCGTTTTTTGGCACACTCAAACCATTCGACTTTGACCGTGGCAACGTCTTTTGCGTGCGGAGCGCCGTGGCCCGCCAATTTTGTGATGACCATATTTGCCTCCTCAAAACAGGAAATACCGCTGGGCCAAAGCCAGTGTTTCCGCAGGCTCGCAGGTGATGCGCTCGCCGTCGACACGCACAGTGTAGGTCTCCGGATCGACTTGGATGTCGCCCATCGTATGATTGTGCACCATGTCGCGCTTGCCGATATTCCGGCAATTATGCACCGGCAGCACGCGGCGCTTCAGGTGCAGCTGTTCGGCAATGCCGTTTTGATAAGCATACTGCGACACAAACGTAATGCACGTTTTCGCACGGGCCAGGCCGTGGCTGCCGAACATCCGTGTATAAACGACCGGCTGCGGCGTGGGGATGGATGCATTCGCATCGCCCATGCGGGCGGCAGCGATGGCGCCGCCTTTGATCACCATCTCCGGTTTGACGCCAAAGAAAGCGGGCTTCCACAACACGAGATCCGCAAATTTGCCGACCTCCACGCTGCCGACCATTTCCGAGATTCCGTGTGTGATCGCCGGATTGATCGTATATTTGGCAATGTAACGCTTGGCGCGAAAGTTGTCGTTGCGTTCTGAATCCTCCGGCAAAGAACCGCGCTGGCGCTTCATCTTGTCGGCGGTCTGCCAGGTGCGGGTGATGACCTCGCCGACGCGGCCCATGGCCTGCGAGTCGGAGCTCATCATGGAAAAGATGCCCATATCGTGCAGCACGTCCTCTGCCGCGATGGTCTCCGGCCGGATGCGGGAATCGGCAAAAGCCACATCTTCCGGCACCTTGCTGTCGAGATGGTGGCAGACCATCAACATATCCAGATGCTCATCGATCGTATTTTTCGTAAACGGCATGGTCGGGTTTGTGGAAGAGGGCAGAATGTTCGGGAAACCGGCTGCACGGATGATATCCGGCGCATGGCCTCCGCCCGCGCCTTCGGTGTGATAGGTGTGAATCGTGCGTCCATTGATCGCCGCGAGCGTGTCCTCGACAAAGCCGCCTTCGTTGAGTGTGTCCGTATGGATGGCAGCCTGCACATCATATAGATCACAGACGGAAAGGCAGGTATCGATGGCTTTCGGCGTGCTGCCCCAGTCCTCGTGCAGCTTTAACCCCGCTGCGCCTGCCTCGACCTGCTCGGCGAGCGTCCCCGCGGTAGACGAGTTGCCCTTGCCCAAAAAGGCGAGGTTTACCGGGTAATCCTCCGCAGCCTCCAGCATGCGGTGGATGTGGAAGGCGCCGGGCGTGCAGGTGGTGGGGTTGGTGCCGTCAGCCGGACCGGTCCCGCCGCCGATCATCGTCGTGATGCCGCTGTAAAGCGCGGTCTCGATCTGCGTCGGACTGATGAAATGAATGTGCGTGTCCAATCCTCCGGCCGTCAGGATCAGCCCCTCGCCCGCAATAATTTCCGTGCTCGCGCCGATCACCAGGTTCGGGTCCACGCCATCCATCATATCCGGATTGCCCGCTTTGCCAATGCCGCAGATCTTGCCGTCTCGGATACCGACATCCGCCTTGACGATGCCCCACCAGTCGAGGATCACAGCGCTCGTGATGACCGTATCCGGGCAATCCGCGTCGCGCACCGTGGAGGATTGGCCCATGCCGTCGCGCAAGGATTTGCCGCCGCCGAATTTCGCCTCATCGCCGTAGACGGCAAAGTCCTTTTCCACCTCAATCAGCAAAGAAGTATCCCCCAGTCGGATGCGGTCGCCGGTCGTGGGGCCGTACATATCAGCATACTGCCTGCGCGTCATTTCCAGCATTTACTCCACCCCCTTGAAGCCCAGTTCTTTTGCTTTCAACATGGCCTGCGCACGTACAGTCGGATCATCTAACCGCCCCTCGCAAAGGCCATTTAACCCATGGCCGATGCGTGCCCCGCCAATTTTCACCAACGTGATCTCTTTGTCCTCGCCCGGCTCAAAACGCACGGCTGTGCCTGCCGGAATATCCAGGCGCATGCCCCATGCTTCTGCCCGCGGGAAGGACAGGGCCTTATTGACCTCGAAGAAATGGAAATGCGAGCCGACCTGAATGGGCCGGTCTCCGGTATTCGTGACCGTGAGGGTGCGGGTCTCCTTACCCACATTGAGTGCGACCGTCCCCTCTTCTGTGAGGATCTCGCCTGGCGCAAATCCGCTGCTGCCGGGGATTGGCTGATGCACGGTGACAAGCTTTGTGCCGTCGGGGAAGGTGGCCTCCACCTGGATCTCTGTGAGCATCTCTGGCACGCCCTCCATCACGTCCTCGACCGTGAGCATCTGGCGGCCGCGCCGCATCAGCTCTGTCACCGAGAGACCGTCGCGGGCGAGTTCTAATAGGTTCGCACTGATATAGGCCACTGCCTCCGGATAATTCAGCTTGACGCCGCGCGCCTTGCGCTGCGCCGCCACCTCGCCGGCCGCGTGCAGCAGCAGCCGGTCCTGTTCCCGTGGGGTCAAATGCATGGAAATTCCTCCCTTATCCCTTTTTTTACATTATAAACACCCGCGTGGAAAAACGCAATCGCTCCGCGCAGGTGTTTTCTCTAAAATTCAAATTGAAACTTTCGCTTGAATGGCGGGCATGTCGGCGTCCTTTGTCTCGCCCTGCATGATGATGCTGCCCTTATCCATCACGTAATAATCGTCGGCAATCTCCATGACAAATTCCAGGTACTGTTCCACAATGAAAATGGTTGGCCCGCCGTGCTCAACCAGCTGGCGGATGACGCGGCCGATATCCTGGATAATGGACGGCTGGATGCCTTCAGTCGGTTCGTCGAGAATCAAAAGCTTCGGCTTTGCCACCAGGGCGCGGGCGATGGCCAGCTGCTGCTGCTGGCCGCCGGAAAGATCGCCGCCCTTGCGGGGCAAAAATTCCTTGAGGATTGGGAAAAGCGTAAAGATCTCCGGATCAATCGACTTGACCGCTTTATTGGCCTCCAGCCCCAGAAGCAGGTTTTCCTCGACCGTGATCTGCGGGAAAATCTCGCGGCCCTGCGGCACGTAGCCGATG
>USIA01000178.1 GCA_900554535.1 uncultured Oscillospiraceae bacterium
TTGCGGCCCGCGGCGAGCTGGTCCGCCGCATCTTGCAGCTTGGCGTCCGCCTGCGCCTTCTGGCTTTCGTATGTCGCCATGCCGGATTCGTATTCTTTGCGCGCCTCGGCCAGCTGTGTTTCGCCGCTTTCAATCTGTTTTTGCGCGTCTTGCAGTTTCTTTTCGTTGGCGGTGATTTCCGCCTGCCCGTCCTCGAGCTCCTGCTTGGCGTCCGCCAGCTCTTTTTCTGCATTGGCCTTCTGCGTTTCGTACGCCGCGCGGCCGTCCGTCACCTGCTTTTGCGCGTCTGCGGTCACCTCTTCGCGCCGCAAAGGCGCACGTGTTTCGCCGACATCTGTCAGCGCGTCCTCAACCGGTTTGACCTTTTCCGTATAGGCGTCGGAAAATGAAAAGAGCGCGGCCGCGTCCTTGACCTGCACATACAGGGTTGTGTATGCATCCATGTCGAAATCCGACGGCAGCACATACAGAAAATGGTCGAGCTGCCCGCTGCCGAGCGTTGTGCTGCCCAGCGGGGTGCACAGATAAAGCGGCGACTGCACAAAACCGACCACCGTCAGGCTCTTGACGCGCAGTCCATCTCCGCCTTCGGACACCTGGATTTTGTCGCCGATGTGATAGGCCTGGTCAGCCAGCGCTTTCAGCGCAAAGCTGTCGAGGACGCATTCGCCCGACTTCTGGGGAAAACGGCCCGACACCAGCTGTGGCATATTCATGGCGTTTTGGCCCTGCGGCAGCGCATGTACGCGCATCGAGACCTCGGTTTCGCCGTGTTCGCTCAAAATGTCCGTAAAATAACCCGGCTCCACGGCTGCCACGCCATCCGTTTTTTTCACCGCATCCACGTCCGCTGTGGAAAATCCCAGCGTCGAGCGCAGTTCAATATCCAAAAACTGCTGCTGGTCCAGATATTGGTCCACCGTGGTGCGCATGGACGGCGCTGTGTCGTACAAGCCCGTGAAGAATCCGGCGCCGAGCGCCACAATCGCAAAGATGGCCCAAAACCGCCCGGACGAATGGCGGACGGCGCGCAACGCCGCTTTTTGAAAGGCGCGCATTACCACTCAATCCTTTCCGCAGGCATGGGGTTGGGATTCTGCTCGATTTTCAGCACCTTGCCGGAATGAATATGGATCACCCGGTCCGCCATCGGGGCAAAGGCCTGGTTGTGTGTGATGATGACCACGGTGCGGCCCCGCTTGCGGCAGGTGTCCTGCAGGAGCATGAGCACCTGCTTGCCGGTTTTATAATCCAAAGCGCCGGTCGGCTCGTCGCAGAGCAGGAGCTTTGGATTTTTAGCCAAGGCCCGCGCAATCGCCACGCGCTGCTGCTCGCCGCCGGAGAGCTGCGCCGGGAAATTATTCATGCGTTCCGAAAGCCCCACCTCCCGGAGCACATCCGCCGCGTCGAGCGGATCCCGGCAGATCTGGGAGGCGAGCTCCACATTTTCGAGCGCCGTCAGGTTCTGCACCAGGTTATAAAACTGAAAGACAAACCCCACGTCATAGCGGCGGTAATCAGTCAGCTGCTTGGCGGTATGGCGGCTGATGTCGCGGCCGTCGACCACAATCTGGCCGGCGGTGCAGCTGTCCATTCCGCCCAATAGGTTCAGCACCGTGGTTTTGCCGGCGCCAGAGGGGCCGACAATGACCACGAATTCCCCTTTTTCAATCGTAAAATTGACGCCGTCTGCCGCTGGAATTACCGTATCGCCCATCCGGTATTCCTTGCGCACATCCGTAAATGTAACATATGCCATATATCCTTATCATGGCATCGCACCGGGTATAACCCGGCCAAGCCACACCCTCCTTCCTGAAAATTCCGGCTTTTGGGCCGCCTTGTCCGTCGTGTTTTGGCAAACATCCCCTGTTTATTTTGATCCCCTTTTTGAAGGTTCATGCGCTGCCTTTGGCCTTGTGAAGGCGGGCCTTGCGCCCCGTTTATTTTAAAATGACCCGCGTTTCCCCCGGATTCAGCGCGATCATCTTCGTGGCAATCCGGGGATGCTTCAGCTCCCGGCGCACCATGTCCTGCAAAACGGTACCGCCGTGGTAGCCATGGACCACGCGCACTTCCCGCACGTTTTTGGGCGCTTTGGAAAGCCAATGGGTGATCTGCCTGCGGGCGCTTTCCGCCGTCTCCCCATGAATATCGAGCCAGACCACGCTGCCTTCCTGCGTAACGGTCATGAAAACCGCCCCCTTTCTCTGCCGCGGCTTTCGTAAAACGAAAAACGTTGCGGCAAACCAGTTTGACACAGTTAATTATACTGAATATAATATAAAAGTGTCGGCTTTTCAACCAACTGTTTTTGCGGTTTGGATGAAAAACCAGCACACGATTCGGAAAGTGTTGCTTTATTTACAATTTTTTAAGAATTGACAGGTGAATCTATGAATTGTAAGGGAAACCGGAGGGTGGCCATGACAAAGCGGCTGCTCAAGGACAGCCTCCTGTCGCTTTTGCAGACCGAAACGATCCAGAAGATCTCCGTGCGCGCCCTGTGCGAGCGGGCGGACCTCAACCGCTCTACCTTTTATAAATACTATAATTCTGTCTATGATTTGCTGCAGGACATGGAGCGGGACCTGATCGAGGAAATTGACAAAGACCTGAACCTGCAGGCAGGGCAGTCCTCGGATACCGGCCAGCTGGCGAATATCCTGTCCTTTGTGAAGGACCATCTGGATTTGTGCCGGACGTTGATTGATTCCAACGCGGACCCCGGCTTTTTGGAGCGGCTGTTGCAGCATCCGGCCATTCTGGAGCGGCTGGAAACCAACCGGGCCGGGGACAGCGTGGAAAGGGCCTATGCGAAGGAATTTCTCCTGTATGGCGCGTACCGGGTCATTCAGCAATGGATCTGCAAGGCCTGCGCGGAACCGCCGGAAAGGATGGCCCAGATCATCATGGGGCTTGCCGAAAAGCTGTGCGAGCCGCCGGCGCAGCAGACGCCTTTCCCCGAAAAAACCTCTCCCGCTTGAAAGGCAGATGTGCTATAATAAAAGAATCAAAGCCCGGCAGCCGAGGGAAGGGGGAGAAAGCCGCCTTATGAAAATCGTAGATCTGCGCAGCACGCTGACAAACAGCAACGACGTGCTCATCCAGATTGATGGCGTACATATTTATTATGCGGAGGAAAAGATCATCGAAGGCAAACGCAACCTCTTCCTGCTCGATTATGACCGCAGCACCCGTGAGGAGCGTGTGCTTTCCGATCACTGCCTGCTCAACCCGCGCTATGTGATGCATTATTTTTCATTTCCCGAACACATTCTGGTGGTGATGGAGGACGGCGGCAGCGAAGCGTGGTTTTTGCGTGTGGAAAAATCCGGCGGCGGCGAAGAGATCCTGCAGCCGGTTTACTTTGCGGGCAATTACGCGGCCTGCTGTGCGCTCGACAGCCGCCATGTGCTGCTTTATTCGACCGAAAACCCGCGCGATGCGACGCTGTTTCGGGAATACCGCCGCCAGACGGGCTTTACCCGCGCGGCGTATCTGTGCGATGTGCAGACCGGTCAGTGCTGGTCTGTGCAGGACCCACGCGTCTGCGCCGGGGCCGGGCTTTTGCCCTACACGGGCGGCGGGGAACAAAAGCTGTTGGTGTTGCAGCCTTATGGCACTGAAGAGGAAAAGCGCA
>USIA01000179.1 GCA_900554535.1 uncultured Oscillospiraceae bacterium
CCGCGCAGCAGGCCGCTTGCCGCTGTGCGTGCCACATCCCCGATCGGGGCGGGGATCTCCCCATCCTTTTCGAGCGTGGCGGCGGCGTTTGCCATGGTCATCGACATATTGGTGCCTGTGTCACCGTCCGGCACTGGAAAAATATTCATCTCGTCAACGCTGCTCCGAAATTTGGCGATATAATTCGCACCGGAGATCATCGCATTGCGCAAATCTGTTCCGTTAATCATGAGAACACTCCTTTGACGGATCTATACGTGGCGCCCTGGGCGCAGGGGAAGCATCCCGTTTTTTAGTACCAGTATAGCATAAACGCCGCGTCGGTTCAACCAGTAAATTGGCGGACATGCACAGAAATCGTCCGCTTCCATGCATTATGGGGCGGTCGGCTTGCCCAGCGAAATGCCGTAAAATCTCGACAGATCTTCCAGCCCGCTCTGGATTTCCTCGCGCGGGAAATTGCCAGCCTCCAATGCGTCGTCGGGCAGGCAGTTCAGATTCGTATAAAAATCGATGCCCAGCTTCAAATCCTCCGGGTGGTCGGGGCGGATGGAATCATACAGCAGGTCTTCCGCCTCGCCATAGCGCCCCTGCGCGATCATCACCGTCAGCATGGAGCGCAGGTCGCCTGCGGCTTCGCCGGGCTTGATCTCGCGGTGCAGGTCATACCGGACGCTGGTGTCCTCGCCGAGCGCGAGCTGCGCGAGCATCCGTGCCATCATGTTGATCTGACGCATCATCCAATCTTCTTCGTAAATCATCGGTATTTCTCCCCCTCAATATGGTTTCTGCATGCGGCCGGCGCCTTGCAGCCTTGCATTTATTGCAGCTCAATACGCTCCGCATGCGTGCAGCGGCCGGTCGTTTCGTCGATGTCAAACAGACAGCCGTCCAGCTTCATGGGTCCATCCTGCACCAGCTCAAACCGCACCGGCAGCTTGGAACGCATCATGCGGATCGTGAGCGCCGGCTTGACGCCCAGCACGGATTCCACGGTGCCGGTCATGCCCAGGTCCGTGATGTAGCCGGTGCCGCCGGGCAGGATGCAGTCATCCGACGTCTGCACATGCGTGTGCGTGCCCCATAGGGCGCTGACCTTGCCGGCCAGGTGATAGCCCATGCTGCGCTTTTCACCGGTCGCCTCCGCGTGAAAATCCACCACCGTGATCTTTGGCGCGCCCTGTAAAAGCCGGTCCGCTGTGTCAAAGGGATTGTCCAAGGCGTCCAGATAGACCGTGCCCATCAGATTGAGCACGCCGATTTGCAGCCGCCCCAGGTCCAACACCGCGAATCCGCGGCCCGGCGCACCGGATGGAAAATTCGCCGGGCGCAGCAGCTGTTCGCATTCGTCATAGAGGTCGTAACTTTCCTTGCGCCGGAAGCTGTGGTTGCCGCCGGTCAGAAGATCGACCCCGCTGTCGAGCAGATAGCGCACGGAGCTGGCCGTGATGCCGTTGCCGTCCGCGCTGTTTTCGCCGTTGGCGATCACCACGTCCACGCCCTTGACCCTTTTAAAGGCCGGCAGCTTGGCCCTCAGGAAGCGGCAGCCCACGCTGCCCACCACGTCGCCGATTGCAAAGAGCCTCATAAACATTCCCCCGTTTCCCGTCCATTATAGCCGCTAAGCGTCCAAAAAGCAAAAAACCGGCCAATTGGGCCGGCTTTTCTTTCATTAATCGTTTGTGCGGCTGGCGACTTCCTCGTGCACACGGTCGATGAAGTCCACAGTCGACATCGTTCCCAGGTCGCCCGCTTTGCGATGGCGCACAGAGACAGTCTGCGCCTCCGCTTCCTTGTCGCCGATGACCAGCATATACGGCGTCTTTTGCAGCTGTGCCTCGCGGATCTTATAGCCGATCTTTTCGCTGCGCTCGTCGATTTCTACGCGGATGCCCGCTTCCTCCAGCATGCTGCGGACTTCCTCGGCGTAGGTGTGGTGGCGCTCCGCAATGGGCAGAATCTGCACCTGCACCGGGGACAGCCACAGCGGGAACGCGCCCGCAAAATGCTCGGTCAGGATGCCGATGAAGCGCTCCACGGAGCCGAATACCACGCGGTGGATCATGACCGGGCGGTGCTTCTGGCCGTCCGCGCCGGTGTATTCGAGCTCAAAGCGCTCCGGCAGCTGGAAGTCGAGCTGAATGGTGCCGCACTGCCAGGTGCGTCCCAGGCAGTCGGTTAGATGGAAGTCCAGCTTCGGCCCATAAAACGCGCCGTCGCCTTCGTTGACGTCGTAGTCATAGCCGAGCTCCGTGATTGCCTCGCGCAGCACATTCGTTGCGTTCTCCCATGTGGCCTCGTCGCCCATGTGGTCCTCCGGCATGGTGGACAGCTCAATGTGGTATGGGAACCCAAAGGTCTTATACACGCTGTCGATCAGGCGCACAACGCCCTTGATCTCGTCTTTCATCTGATCAGGCGTCATAAAGATGTGCGCGTCGTCCTGGTTAAAGCAGCGCACACGCATCAGGCCGTGCAGCGCACCGGAAAGCTCGTGGCGGTGCACCAGGCCGATTTCGCCCATCCGCAGCGGCAGGTCCCGATAGGAGCGCGGCTTCGTCTTATAGACCAGCATGCCGCCCGGGCAGTTCATGGGCTTGATCGCATAATCTTCGCCGTCGATGACGGTCGTGTACATGTTCTCTTTATAATGATCCCAGTGCCCGCTGCGCTCCCAGAGCTTGCGGCTCAGGATGACCGGCGTGCTGATCTCCTGGTAGCCGGCCTTCTTGTGTACTTCGCGCCAATAGTCGAGCAGCAGGTTTTTCAAAATCATGCCCTTGGGCAGGAAGAATGGGAAGCCCGGGCCTTCTTCCAAAATCGTGAAGAGCTCCAGGTCACGGCCCAGCTTGCGGTGGTCGCGCTTTTTGGCCTCTTCAAGCATGGTGACGTATTGTTCGAGTTCCGAAGCCTTTGGGAAGGAGATGCCATAAACGCGCTGGAGCATCTTGTTGTTTGCGTCCGCGCGCCAGTAAGCGCCCGTGCAGTTTGTGAGCTTGACGGCCTTGACCTGGCCGGTGCGCATCAGGTGCGGGCCGGCGCACAGGTCGATATAGTCGCCCTGCTTGTAAAAGCTGATCTGTTCGCCTTTGCCGCTGTGCTCCTGGATCAGCTCCACTTTATAATCCTGGTGCTTTTGTTCCATAAGCTGCAACGCCTCATCCGCGGGCATCTCGATGCGCTCGAGCGGGATGTCTTCCTTGATGATGGCCTTCATTTCCTTTTCGATGGCCTCCAGATCCTCAGGCGTGAGCGTGCGCGGCAGGTCAAAGTCATAGTAAAAGCCGTTTTCGATGGCCGGCCCGATGGCGAACTTCGCATCCGGGAACAGATGCTGCACCGCCTGCGCCATGATGTGCGCCGTGGTGTGCCAATAGGCGTGCTTGCCGTCTGTGCTGTCAAAGGTCAGGATTTCCACCTTGCAGTCCTTTGTCAGGGGCGTGCGCAGGTCCACGGCTTCGCCGTCCACGCGGCCCGCGCAGGCTGCCTTCGCAAGACCCGCACCGATGCTTTTGGCGACTTCATACACCGTCACGCCCGGCTCATAGGAGCGGACGTCGTCTTTGAGGGTAACTTGAATCATGACAAAACTCTCCTTATCAATATTCTTCCGATTATCTTTCTTTAGGGCGCAAAAAC
>USIA01000180.1 GCA_900554535.1 uncultured Oscillospiraceae bacterium
CCGCCGCGCGCTTTCCAATGGACGGGCGTCCTTGCGCCGCGGCTGGGTTGCCTTGCCTGTGGGGCTGGTGTGCGCGGCCATTTTGCTTTCTGCCCTGCCGCCGGATTCCTATACCCGCAGCCCCAAGCTGGAGCAGGCGCGCCAGGTGGTGGAGAGCCTGTTGGACAGCGCTGCGCCCGGACGTATCCGCAATGGGTTGGCAAATAACACAACTCGGGTGGATATGCAGCGGACCGAGGGCATCTCCTTTAGCGGCAAGACAGTGCTGCGGGTGCAGGGGCCGTCCGGGCAGCCGCTGTATTTAAAGGGATTTGTGGGCGGAACCTATGCGGACAGCGCCTGGACAGCGCCGGACGCCAGCGTATATCAGCGCTTTTCCGAAACTGAAACCGGACAATCGGGTGTGGTTTCCAACCCGCAACTGCTCCCTGCGCGCTTTGAAACGTTGGTGGAAAAGCAGTATCAGGACGGCAACACCCAGCATGACGGCTATAGTTTGTCCGTGGAAAACGTGGCCGCCAATCCGCGCTGCGCCTACATTCCCTATGGCCTGACCGCCCTGCCGGAGAACGCTGCGTTTGATGGCGACACGCGGGCAATCTTCCGCAGCTTTTTTGGGGAAACCAGCTACACGGTGCCGCTTCGGATGTATGGAGACTTTTTGAACGTCCAGTATAGGATGATAGGCGGCAGCAGGCTTTCTGGACAGCAGCCCACGACCCAATGGCCCGTGCAACTTCCCTCCACCAGCTTATCGATGCTGCAGGCAAACCTGCTGGACTATACGTCCATCCAGCCGCTGACCAATGCCATCCTGCGGGATTATCTGTGGGAGGGGACAAACAGCATCGATCGAAGTGCAGCACAGGAGAAAATGAACCAGCTTTATCTATATGGCTGGCAGCGGACGGATATAACGGAGGAGCAGCGCAAAACCTTGTGTTGGCTGAGCGCTTTGACGGCGCAGAGCCTGCAGGAGCAAAAAGGCAATACGCTGGCCGGGACAGAGGCCGCAGCGTATTATCGCGGACTTTATACGGATACGCTGGCGCCGGTGAAAGCGGAAAATGGGCAGCCGACGCCGGACAGCACGCCGCTGGATCTGACGGAATATGACCAGGAGACAGGTGCTTATTGGAATTATGAATTCGCTTACCGGAAGGCAATTTACGATACCTATACGGCGGTGCCGGATGCCTTGCGCGAAAAGCTGATGCAGTGGCTGCGGGAACACGGGCTGGAGGGAAGCGCCTTTTCAAGCCTTGTAACCAACCGGACGCAGTTTGTGGTAGGAGTTGCGGATGCGATCCAAGACAGCCTAGCGGCGGAATGTCAGTATACTCTCAACCCTGGTGCGCCACCCGCAGGAACCGATTTTATCGATTATTTTCTCAATACGAACCACAAAGGCTATTGCGTCCATTTCGCAACCGCGGAAACGCTGTTGCTGCGCACACTCGGCATTCCGGCACGGTATGCCGAGGGCTATTATCTGACCTCCGACATGATTTCCGATGACGGCGCGTGGGCCGATGTGCCGGATTCCCGCGCGCACGCCTGGGTAGAGATCTACTCGCCCGGCATTGGATGGGTGCCGTTTGAAGCAACACCTGGCTTCAGCGCGAATGAAGCGCCCGATAATATGGAGGACCAGGATACGTCCTCTGATGAAAGCAGCAGTGTGCCGTCTTCGGAAGTTTCCTCGACTGCGTCTGATTCGTCACAGAATTCCGAGGAGACAACGTCATCCGCTTCCTCGATGCCTGCTGACACGGAAGCAGGCAGCCGCCTTGGCGATGCCGCGGCAATTGCGGTGGGCATTGCCGTCATAGCGGCCTTGGGTATCCTGGGACTGGTGTTGCGGCATTTGTGGGCAGTTCGGCGCCGCTGGCGGAAGTTCCACCAGGCGGACCGAAATGCAGCCGGTGTGGCGGTGTATGCCTATCTGCTGCAGTTGCAGGCATATGGCATCCATGTGCCCGAAGAGGCGGCACATCTCGGCGAGAAAGCGCGCTTCAGTCAACACACCCTGACTGCGGAAGAATGTGCCGTCCTGCGGCAGTACGCCGCCAAAGCTTCTGCCGAACTTTTCGCGCGCCAGCCAAATGGCTGGATGCGGTTTGTGCTGCGGTATTTTGCCAATCTGTTTTATCAGGATTCATAACCGCATACGTAAATACGCCTTGAAACGGCTTTGGCCGGCCGGATCAGGGCGTATTTTCATTGCTTTTTGGAATAATCCACGACTTATGCGTCGGGTAATTCTGGCGCTTTCTTTCTACACAGCCGCCTGAAAAAGACGTTTGGCAAAACGATGGGAAGCAAAAACGGAACTGTGGTAAAAAATGCAAACATATAACGGAATTCGCAGAACGTAGGCGTCGCGATCATGATGGTCAGCCACAGCCCAGCAAGCGGCACGAATGCCAGTACGCGCTCCCACCGCTTTCTGCGCAACAATACAAAGAGCAGCAAAAATGCCGCTGCCCAGCACGTGGCCCCGATATTGGTGGCAAGCGCAGTGGGCGGAAAAGTGGCAATTTCTTCGGCTGCATCAGCGAACCATGGTTTCAAATCGAAACCAAACCATTTTTGCCAGAGATTATTTGGCGTAAGGCCATAGGTGCTTCCGAAATTTATGATGGAATCCGCAGTCATCCAATTTCTTGTTCCCGGATTCCAATAGCCGAGTGTCTCCATCAGGAAGGCGATCACGTATTCTTTCAGGTTTGGGCCAAGCATGGAAAGCCAGGTTTTGAAGAACGTTGCCTTATTTTGCTCCAGAAAAGTACAGTTGAATTTTTCGTGGTATTTGATTTTATCCGCCGAGTAGGGGTTATAAGATTTTTTGATCTCGTCTAAGGGCAGCAGCTGATTGAGAAACGCTGCCTGCTGCTGCGTCAGTTTTCCGTTTTGCGCCACCGTGCGCGACATCTGCTGCAAAGGAATCGCAACTGACTCTGCAAAAGGGCTGGCCGGGATGCCACAGGCTTGATAGACCGGTCCCTGCACCACGGAAACGCCGATGACCAGCGCCAACAGAACCGGCACGATCCGCTTCCAGTAACGGCGGCACCACAGCACCAGGAGGACGCCGGTCAGGATGACGATATACAGCCCATTGTTGCGCAGGAATGATACGCAGCAGGCCAGCGCGCAGAGATGGACGGCGCCCTGCCAATGCAACAGATTTTCTCCCCGCACGCGCGCGGTGTCTGCCAGAAACAACGCGAAGAGAAGCATCACATCGCCAAAGAGAATGTCCTTCCACATGGTAACGGAAAACCGGCCATAGACGGGGTTGCCGATCTGACCGGCGAAAAGCCCCGTTCCCACCCGCGCCGCCGCAGCCAGAACAGCCCATATCCGAAGATGCTGGCCATCACCAGCATCTGCACGAGAGAATAAAGCGCCACGCCACGGTTGATGCCGCCAAGCATCATGCCCAACCGTACCCACAGGCCGATCCATAGCTGATAGAGCACGGGCTGCTGATTGGACAGGGTGGTCAGGCCGACGCCGCCGGTCAGACAGGTGAAGGAATCGGCTGTCATCAGGCCAGGATAATACGTGAGAAAATAGGGAATCCAGGCCGCCA
>USIA01000181.1 GCA_900554535.1 uncultured Oscillospiraceae bacterium
GCACTTCGCAGGCGAGCGTGTGCGCCTCCACGCTGGCGCTGATGGCCGCGGGCGTACCGATCAAGGCGCCGGTCGCGGGCATTTCCTGCGGCCTGATTACGGAGGGCGACCGCTGGATGACCATGGTCGATATCCAGGGCCTGGAAGATTTCTTCGGCGATATGGATTTCAAGGTCGCAGGCACCAAGGAAGGCATCACCGCCATCCAGATGGACCTGAAAATCGAGGGCCTGACGCCTGCCATGGTCAAGGAAGCCCTGTATAAGACGCATCTGGCGCGCAATCACATCATCGACGATGTGCTGTTGCGGGCCATTCCCGCGCCGCGCAAGACGCTGTCGCGCTGGGCACCGAAGATGCAGTCGGTCCAGATTCCGGTTGACAAGATCCGCGAGGTGATCGGTTCCGGCGGCAAGGTGATCCGCCAGATCTGCGAGCTGTGTGGCGTGACGATGGATGTGGAAGAGGACGGGCATGTGTTTATCTCCGGGACAGACGCTGACGGCGTTGCGCGAGCAGTTGGCATTGTGGATACGATTGTGCATGACCCGAAGCCGGGCACCGTCTACCGCGGCCGCGTGACGCGCCTGATGCCGTTTGGCGCTTTTGTGGAGATCGCCCCCGGCAAGGAAGGGCTGGTGCATATTTCAAAGCTCGATAAAAAGCGCGTCAACAAGGTGGAGGACGTAGTCAAGGTCGGCGATGAGGTGACAGTGAAGGTACTGGAAATCGACGACAAAGGCCGTTTGAACCTGATGCGCCAAGTCGACTGAATTTTACAGCACAGAAGAAATGGCAGCCGCCCTTCCATAAAATTTGGAAGCGGGCGGCTGCCGTCTTTTTCTATTGTCCGTGGCCTTACGGCCTTTCGTTTATTTTCCGAGCAGGGCCTTGCTGCCGGCTTCCAGCTTCTCGATCAGCGCCTTGCTTTCAGCCTCGTCCTTGCCCTTTGCAGAGAGGTAAATCTTGATCTTCGGCTCTGTGCCGGAGGGGCGTACGATGGCTTTGCAGCCATTCGCCAGGCGATATTCGAGCACATTGGATTTCGGCAGATCGATCGTGTTCTCCTTGCCGCCGTCGTCGCGGATGCTCCGCTGGTAGTCGCTCCAGCCGACCACCGGGAACCCGGCGACTTCCTTGGGCGTATTAGTGCGCAGGTGGTCCATGATCTGCTGCATCTGCACCATGCCGTCCTCGCCCTCAAAGGCGAAGTTCAGCAGGCCGTTCTGGTAATAGCCATACGTCTTGTAAAGCTGCTCGATGGCGTCGGCCAGCGTCATTCCCTTTTTCTTGTACCAGCTGGCCATCTCGCAGATCAGCATGGTGGCATCCACAGCGTCCTTGTCGCGCACATAGCCGCCGGAAAGATAGCCGTAGCTCTCCTCAAAACCGAGCAGGAAGCGGTCCTCCTCGCCCTTTTCTTCGAGCAGGGCAATCTGGTCGCCGATGTACTTGAAGCCCGTCAGCACGCGGTGCATCTCGATGCCGTAATGTTCGGCTACCGGGTCGACCATGTCCGTGCTCACAATCGTCGTTACGGCGACGGGCGCCTTTGGCAGGCGGCCCTGCTCCTGTTTGGCGCTGGCGATAAAGTCGAGCAGCAGGACGCCAACCTCATTGCCGCTCATCAGGCGGAAGCCGTCCGCCGCTTTGACGGCGATGCCGCAGCGGTCGCAGTCCGGGTCCGTGGCGATCAAGAGGTCCGCGCCTGTTTTTTCGCACAGATCCAGGCCCTTTTGCAGGGCTTCCTTAATTTCCGGGTTTGGATAGGGGCAGGTCGGGAAATTGCCGTCCGGCCATTCCTGTTCCGGCACAACATCGACCTTCTGGACGCCCAGACGCTGCATGATGCGTGTGCAGCAGACGCGGCCCGTGCCATTTAACGGCGTATAGACAACATGCAGATTATCGCAGGGCACATCGAGGATGCGTTCGGCATAAACTGCATCGAGGAAGGCATCCTGGACGGCCTCCGGGATCAACACAATCAGGCCCTCTTTGACGGCTTTGTCATAGTCCATTCGACGGATATCCTGGAACAGATCCGTGTGGTCGATTTCCGACTGCACATCCACAGCCATCTGCGACGTGATCTGGCATCCGTCGCTGCCATAGACCTTATAGCCGTTGTATTTGGAAGGGTTATGGCTTGCGGTCACGTTGATGCCTGCGTCCGCATGCAGATAACGCACCGCAAATGACAAAGTCGGCGTCGGGGACAGCCACGGATACAAATGTGCGGTGATGCCGTTTGCGGCCAGCACCCGCGCGCTTTCCTTGGCGAAAACGTCCGACTTGATGCGGCTGTCATAGGCGATGGCCACACTCGGCCGCCTGCCGGATACGTGTTTGTTCAGGTAATTGGCAAGGCCCTGGGTCGCCTGGCCGACGGTGTAGATATTCATGCGGTTTGTGCCCGCACCCAACACACCGCGCAGGCCTGCTGTGCCAAAGGCCAGGCTGCGGTAAAAGCGGTCGTTGATCTCGTCTTCTTTGCCGGCAATCGCCTGCAGTTCCGCGGTCAGGTCGGGATCCGCCAGCGTTTGCGCACACCATCTCTCATATTCCGTCATCTGTGTAAACCTCCCGTCTGTTCGTCCAGGTCGCTGTCCTGCTTGCGGCCTTATATCCATTCAGTTTAAGATTATCATCATAATGCCTAATTGTCAATCACCGTAAGCGCACAATTTGTGTCACAATGCCTGCGGGGGTGACATCAACAAAACCGTAAGTGGCGCCGGCGCCATGCAGGGAGCCGGGATTTAAAATGTAAAGGCCCTCGCGGTATTCGGAAATGGGCATGTGAGTATGGCCAAACAGCAGCACGTCGGCCTTGGCGGATCGAGCGCGCAGGATCGCCTCGTACTCGCCATCTTTGACGCGCTCGGCCATGCCATGGGTGCAGTAGAACCGTTTGCCGCCCAGCTCCACTACGCGCAGCGCAGGCAAAGCGCTGCCCCAGTCGCAGTTGCCGCGTACCAGGTAAAATTGCCGTTCAGGAAAAGACGCCTGCGCGTTTGCAGCCTCCTCGGCGCCATCGCCCAGATGGATGACCACTTCTGCCTTTGGCTGTTCCAAAATCGCACGCTGCAACGCCCAGGCGTCTCCGTGCGTATCCGAAACCACTAAAATCCGCATGTTGGTACCCCCTTCTTGCGGAACATATTTGCCCCCTGTGACACATATGCTTGCATGTATCCACCCATGCAAGTTGTAAGGGAGGGATGAATGATGCAACAAAAGACCATGCCCACCGGCCTGCCGCCTGAGGACGCCAAAAGCCGTGCACAGGCGCAGGCACTGCTGCAAAAGCTGTCGCCCGCCGATAAGGCGCGCGTGGAAGCTGTGCTCGCGGATGAAACCGCAACCCGTCGTCTGTTGGAATCTCCGCAGGCACAGGCGCTCCTGAAAAAACTGACCGGAGGGAAGTGACACCATGGAAGATCTCGCCCAGCAGCTGGCCGGCGTGCTCAATGACCCTGGGGCTATGGCGCAGGTGCAGGCCGTTTTGCAGTCGCTGGGCGGTTCCCAGCCCGGCACAGGCGCCCAGTCC
>USIA01000182.1 GCA_900554535.1 uncultured Oscillospiraceae bacterium
TTTTCCTACATCAGGGGGCTTCTTGTCTATTGTCCGTTTTTACTGGTTCAGTTCACTTCCTTCTGACCCTTGCTGCTTTTCTTTTTTCAGTTTTGCTCATTCCACCGGATGCGTGAAAATCCGTACGAGAGCCTGTCTTCCCGAGAAGCTGAGTCCTTTAAGCACGTACATTGAAAATTCTGTTCCCTTCGTGCATATACTATTTTGCCTAGGCCCTTCGGGGAATGGACGCAAAAGCAAAGGGGGATTTCTGTTTTATGTGTGGAATTGCGGGATGGGTTGATGGAGATATTTATTTACCGGACCAGCAAACCGTGCTCGACGCCATGTCCAAAACGCTGGAGCGCCGTGGGCCGGATGACCATGGTCAGTATTTGGAACCAGGCATGTGCTTGCTGCACCGGCGGCTGGCGGTCGTGGACCCGGAAAACGGACGTCAGCCCATGGCGGTGCATCATGGCGGGGAAACTTACGTCATCGTCTACAATGGAGAACTCTATAATACCGATGAGCTGCGCGTGCGGCTGGAAGCGGAGGGCTGCACCTTTTTTTCGCACAGCGATACCGAAGTATTGCTCAATGCCTATGCGGTCTGGGGCGAGGATTGCCTGGAAGAGCTAAACGGCATCTTCGCCTTTGCCGTGTGGGAGCAGAAGCACCGCCGACTGTTTGCCGCGCGCGACCGCATGGGCGTCAAGCCATTTTATTATGTGATCCGGCCGCACGCGTTCCTGTTTGGTTCCGAAGTCAAGGCACTGCTGGCAAACCCGCTGGTTCAGCCCATCGTGGGAGAAGAAGGGCTGAACCAACTATTTTTGCTTGGCCCGGGCGCAGCGCCAGGCAAGACCGTGTTCCGGGACATTGAAGAGCTGCGTCCCGGGGAATGCTTGACCTACTCCTGTGAAACGGGTCTGCAAAAACGGCGCTGGTGGAAACTGCACGCCGCGCCGCACGAGGAGGGGGAAGCCGAGAGCATTGCGCACGTGCGCAGTCTTTTAACAGATAGCATCCGGCGGCAGCTTGTCTCGGATGTGCCGCTATGCACGCTGCTTTCCGGGGGGCTGGACAGTTCCATCATTTCGGCCGTGGCATCCAAAGCTTATCGCGAGCAGGGGCGCACCTTGACGACTTATTCTGTCGATTATCAGGACAACGCGCGCTATTTCAAGAAAAGCCTGTTCCAACCGGACCCGGACAGCGCCTTCATCGATGACATGGTGCAGGCGATCGGTTCCAACCACCGCAATGTGGTGCTCGATAACCGCACCCTGGCAGACGCCCTGCACGACGCGGTGCTGGCGCGTGATGTGGCTGGTATGGCGGACGTGGATTCCTCGATGCTGTTGCTGTGTCGCGCGATCAAGCCGGATTATACAGTCGGAATTTCCGGTGAGTGCGCAGACGAGATATTTGGTGGATATCCATGGTATCACCGTGAGGAGATTTTATTTGAAGAGACGTTCCCCTGGTCCCGGTCGGTGGCGCTGCGGCTGCGCGTATTGCAGCCCGACGTTTTAAAAGGGGATTCCGCCGCATGGGTGCATGCATGGTACCAGGCCACGGTTGACGACACCGACAAATTGCCTGGTGAAAGCAAGAAAGAGGCCCGCATGCGCGAGATGTTCCGCCTGAACACCGATTGGTTTATGCAGACGCTTTTGACGCGCAAGGACCGTATGTCCATGTACAGCGGCGTGGAGATGCGTGTGCCATTCTGCGACCACCGGCTGGTGGAATATGCCTACAATCTGCCATGGGAGCTGAAAAGCCTGCGCGGCCGGGAAAAAGGAATCCTGCGCGCGGCTTTTTCGGACTGCCTGCCGGAGCGCATTGCGTGGCGAAAGAAAAGCCCGTATCCGCGCACGTTCAGCCCTGTGTATTTTGCGCGTGTGCGGGAACTGTTCTGGGCGGCAATGGAGGCGGACAGTCCGCTAAAGCCGCTTTTGAACTTCGACGTGCTGCGCGAACTGGAAAGTAACCCGGATTCGCTGCCAGAGCCTTGGTATGGGCAGTTGATGCGTGTGCCGCAGATTTTTGCGTACCTTTTGCAGGTACATTGGTTTTTGGTGGATTATCACGTGCAGTTGGAAAATTGACACACGCCGGCGGGCGTGCTACAATAATGCACAAGATTTCAAACGCGTCAGAATCCTGTTTGAATGTAGAGCATAAATAAGGCCGCCCACATCATGAAAAATGGCGCCCTTGTTTCGTTTGCCATAGAGAGGTACAGCATTGGATTATCGAGAAAAATTTTTGGACATTTACCAAACCCATATTCACCGCGCCGGCGCTCAGGAACTGCTTGCGTGGCTTTCGCGCACCGACTTTTTTACTGCGCCCGCCAGCACGCGCTACCATTGTGCCTGCAAAGGCGGCCTAGTGCAGCACAGTGTGTCCGTTTATGAGACGATGCAGATCCGCTTTGACCCGGAAACCGACAGCGCCGAGAGCTTTGCCATCTGCGGCCTGCTGCACGACGTATGCAAGGCGAACTTTTATAAAGAAAGCGTACGCAACGTCAAAAACGAGCAGGGAAGATGGGAGCAACGCCCTTACTATTCGATCGATGACCAGTTCCCTTATGGACATGGGGAAAAGTCGGTGTTCCTGATCGAGCGTTTCATGCGGTTGAAAACGAGCGAGGCCATGGCCATCCGGTGGCATATGGGCGGCTTTGACGATGCGGCGCGCGGCGGATGTACCGCTATTTCACAGGCCTACCAGAAATATCCGCTCGCCGTGAAGCTTCATATCGCGGATTTTGAGAGTACGTATCTGGTTGAGGCCGGCACCTCTGCCGTGCCCAATGGCCACAAAAAACCATGTCCAGCACAATAAAAGACGAACAAACGAAAATCACCCTGTAGCATTCTTGCTGCAGGGCGTTTTTATTTTCACGCTTTAACGCCGAACGGCCCGCTAGAACGCCAGCTTTTGGAAATTTTTCATGGCTACGCGACACACTATGTTCTGTCAAGAAGCATCCGTCGTCATGCACGCGGAGAATAGCGGGGACCTCCGACGGATGGTTGCGGGAAAGGAATCCCTTGCCTGATAAAAAATTTTAAAATCCCTCTTGACAAATTAAAAAGCCTCTTGTATGCTTGTATTAAGCGATTAGTACAATAATACAGACAACACAATTACCATACGAAAAAGGAGGCGACGCTTTTGGCATGGAATTTTGCAGCGGACCGGCCGATCTATGCGCAACTTGTGGAACAGATTCAGGAGCGCATTGTGTCCGGCCGCTACCCGGCGGGCAGTCGGCTGCCCAGCGTGCGCGAACTGGCCACAGACGCTGCGGTCAATCCAAATACGATGCAGCGCGCGTTGGCGCAGCTCGAAGCAGAGGGTCTGGTTTGCAGCCAGCGCACCAGCGGGCGGTTTGTCACAAAGGAGGAGGACAGGATTATGGAATTCAAACAGGCTTTGGCGCAGAAAATCGTGCGCGATTTTCTCACGCAGATTGGCAGCTTGGGGTATACCCGCCAGGATGTGATGACGCTGTTGTCTCAGCTTTCCGATAACCTGGAGATCTGGTCTCCAC
>USIA01000183.1 GCA_900554535.1 uncultured Oscillospiraceae bacterium
CCGCTCTCGCCACTGTTGACGAGATGCACCGCGCGGGCAAAGACATGGCTCGGCTCTGCGAGGAGCTTCAAAGTCATCTGCGTGCATTGATGCTTATCAAGACCATGCGTGATGCACGGCGGCTCGTAGCGGTGACAGATGCAGAATTCCGCCAGTTGGAGCAGCAAGCGCTTTCGATTCGCCTTTCTGTGCTGCTGCATGGTCTGGATACGTTGCAGGATGCGCTCGAACGGATGCATCGCGGCGTGGATCGGCGCACAGAATTTGAGATGGCGATGCTGCGCTTGTGCTGTCCGGAACTGGACGACAGCCGGGCAGCACTTGTACGGCGCATCGAAGCGCTTGAACAGCGGGGGCCCCTTCCCCGTCAGTCTGTACCAGCGCCTGCCGCCGCAGCACAGCAGGGGATGAAGCCGAACAGTACCATTCCCGTTCCTGAAGTCTCCGCGCCGGCCAGCACGGCTGAAACGGAAGCGGCCTCCCCTGCTCTCGCTGCGAAAGTACCGCGAACACCCAGTGCGCGTACCAGCCGTACGCTCGAGGAATTGGCTGCGCAGGCGGTTCCTTTGACGGAGTGGCCGGAAATTTTGCAGGTACTCAAGCAATATTCGCGTACAGTGGCGGCTTCTTTCGATGGCACTGCCGCCTACATCAGCGGCCCGTATGTGCTCATCGATGCACACAACGAAATGGCATTTAGCCTTTTGCGGGAACCCGCCCAGCGCGACAGTATGCGCCGCGCCATTCAACAAGTGACTGGCCGCACTTATAAGCTCGGCCCTTATCACCCCGCGGCCACGCAAGCGGTTCAGCAAGATCCTTTACAGGAGCTGGCCGCACGCGCCCAGGCAGAAGGCATCGACGTCATTGAAAATCCATAGCGTTTCTCCAAAGCGGCACCCACTGCCGCATGTTTCATAAAGAAAAATTTCTGAAAACAACCGGGAGGTTATTCGTATGAAAGCAAGATTGCCAGAGGGGTTCGGCGGAGGCCCCAAAAGTCTCCAGCAGATCGCAAAGCAGGCGCAAAAGCTCCAGGCAGACATGGATGCGCTTGGCAAAGAACTCGATGAGACCGAATACACTGCCAGCGCAGGCGGAGACGCCGTAAAGGCCACAGTGCTTGGCAAGATGGAGATCGCGTCCCTGGACATCAAGCCAGAGGTTGTGGACCCGGACGATGTTGAAATGCTTGCGGACCTGGTCACCGCCGCAGTCAACGAAGCGATGCGCGCCGCCGCGGACGACCGCGCCAAGAAGATGGAAAGCCTGTCCGGCGGCCTGAACATGCCAGGGCTGTTTTAAAAAATGGCAACCTATAATGTAGCGCCTCTGGCGCGTCTGATCGAGCAGTTTGAACGCCTGCCGGGCGTTGGCCATAAAAGCGCGCAGCGGCTGGCCTATTATGTTCTGGGAATGGACAAGGAGGCAGCCAAGGCTTTTGCCGATGCCATTTTGGATGCGCATGAAAAAATACATTACTGCTCGATTTGCTGCAACTTGACCGATCAGCCGCTTTGCCCGATTTGCCGCGATGAGCGGCGTGACCGCAGCCTGATCTGTGTGGTCGAGGATCCGCGCGACGTAATCGCCATGGAGCGAACAAACGAGTACAATGGTACCTATCACGTCCTGCACGGGGCAATTTCCCCGTTACAGGACGTTGGACCGGAGCAGCTGTGCATCAAAGAGCTGCTTGCGCGCGTTCAGAAGGGCGGCGTGCAGGAGGTCATCATGGCGACCAACCCGACCGTAGAGGGCGAGGCGACCGCCATGTACCTTTCCCGCCTGATTAAGCCCCTGGGCGTCAAAGTAACGCGGCTAGCCTATGGCATTCCAGTAGGCGGCGACCTGGAATATGCGGACGAGGTCACACTTTCGCGTGCTTTCGCGGGCCGCAGCGAGCTATAATGAAAAAGGAGGTGTCCGCTCTGAAGCAGGAAAATTTCAAAACCATTGCCCGCAACAAAAAAGCCTACCACGACTACTTTGTAGAGGACAGCTTTGAGGCGGGCATCGAGCTTTGCGGCACTGAGGTCAAAAGCCTGCGTGCGGGCCGGTGCAACCTGAAAGATGCCTGGTGCTCGGTGGAAAACGGCGAGCTGCTGCTGCGGGGTATGCACATCAGTGCCTATGAGTACGGCAATATCTTTAACCGTGATCCAGTCCGCGTTCGCCGACTTTTGATGCACAAACGCGAGATCATGCACCTGTTTGGCGTCGTGAAGCAGCAGGGCTGGTCTTTAATCCCGCTGTCGGTCTATTTTAAAGGCAGTCTTGTCAAGGTACAGGTTGGCCTTTGCCGCGGCAAAAAGCTCTACGACAAGCGCGCGGACCTTGCCGCACGGGCTGCAAAACGCGATGTTGACCGCGCGCTGAAAGAACGCAATCGCTAGTTGCATATTGCGGGCATTTCCAGTATACTATAGTAGTAAGACCTTATGGCGCCGCATGCGGCGCTTTCATGGGGATGTAAAGGTTTCGACGGGGGCTGTGAGTCCGGGTAAGCGAGCAGCGGGGCGGGACCGCTTCATCAATCCGCACCTTTAAATTTAGATGAGAAATCTTCTAAGAACAACAGCAATATCGTGAACGTTAACTTCAACAACAATTACGGGATGGCTGTTGCAGCTTAAAGAAAAGCTGCCGTCTGCGCCGTGAGGACCGCGGCACGGTTGCAGGCGTAACCTCAGCGGTGAACGTGAACCAGGCGATGCCTTTAACCTGGTCATGACCCAAAGGCTCCCTGTGCAGCGAGCCTGCCTATGGGCGCACGGCACAGGTAAAATAAAACACAGGATACGCTCGTAGAAAGCCCGGGTGACCGGCTTTCGGACAGGGGTTCGATTCCCCTCATCTCCACCAAAATGTCCTTACTCGAACTATTTGACCGAAAAAAATTTGATTGGTTCGAGTGAGTTTTTATAAACGTGGATTTATAGAGAAGATCAGCATCTGAGAAATTCGATGCTGATTTTTTCTTTTCTGCGTCTTGACACTCTGTAAAATTTGTGATGTAATTGCCGGATTTTTCGAGTTTTGAGACTTCCACCAAGTTTTTGTCCTTACTCGAACTTTCCGCCGGTAAAACGCCTTGAGAAAGCCCATCTCCAAAGTAGGCTTGGAGATGGGCTTTGATTGTATCTAAGAGGGTCTTAGTGCGTTCAGGGCTGGCATGGTTGATTTTTATCAGATCATCCTTAATAGGTTCCTGCAGCTGGGCAAAGGGCGAAGCCAACTCAGCATCTACCTTGAGACCGTCTTCCAAGTCATTACTGACAAGGAAACGCTCAAAGATAGCTTGATTCATTAGCCGTTTCGTAGCATCGTCGGCATAGCGGTAAGTTTCTCCGCAGTTCTCTATAATGTCCAATGCAGCCTTGAGATTGTCTATGATTTGGTGCTAGAATCAAAAACGTACAAGTGAAAATGAGAAAATCCCATATACCGAAAACATGATACAATAGATGTATGGTACAGAAGGAGGATCTCATGAT
>USIA01000184.1 GCA_900554535.1 uncultured Oscillospiraceae bacterium
CCGCGCTTTTCCCCGGCTGCGGGGGATGCTCTGGCTCTATCCGGCGGGAGAGGGGACGCTCGTCACCATCGAACTGTTCCATTTGCCGGTGTCAAAGGCCGCATGCGCGTCTAACCTGTTTGCGCTGCATATCCATCAGGGCGTGAGCTGCTCCGGTACGGGAGACGATCCGTTTTCGCATACAGCGGGCCATTGGAATCCGAAGGAGTGCCCGCATCCGGCGCATGCGGGGGATCTGCCGCCGCTGTTTGCCGACAAGAATGGATTTGCCTGCATGGCCGTGTATACGGACCGTTTCCGGCCAGAAAACGTGGTTGGGCACACCGTTGTGGTGCACAGCGGCGCGGACGATTTCAAGACACAGCCCGCGGGCGCGTCTGGCAGCAAAATTGCCTGTGGTGAAATTTATCGGGCTTGACAAAAATTTTAGAATGTGTCATACTAAAATTGCTTTATTTTGAAGCGAAAAACGCGGCTGCGGCCGCCATATAAAAAGGCTTTGCAGGGGTGCTGAACCAAAGCTGAGAGGGCAGACTGCCCGACCCTTTGAACCTGTCAGTTAATACTGTCGTAGGAAGCAAGCGTACTTAAAACAAGTTTTGAGCACAATTGCAGCAGCCTGCAGTTGTGCTTTTTTGTAAGCCAGGCAAAGCCGGAAACGAGGAGGTGAATCATATGGAGATCACCGTTAATGGCAAGTCCCAAACCTGCGCAGACGATGCGACGCTGCTTTCCTTCCTGGAGGCACAGGGCGTCGAGCCCAAGGCCGTGGTGGCGGAGCTGAATGGCGAGATCGTCTCTGCAGAAGCTTTTGCACAAACGCAACTGCACGGCGGCGATACGCTGGAGATTTTGCGGTTTGTTGGCGGCGGCTGAACAAGCCGGGCGCTTTGCAAAATAACTGGATAAAAATAGAAAGGAAGAACAACATGGAAGATCAGTTGATCATTGGCGGACAGAAGATCAAAAGCCGCCTGTTTCTCGGTACCGGAAAATACGGAGACGACAGCCAGATCCCAGGCTGCATCGAGGCCTCTGGCGCACAGGTCATTACGGTGGCCATGCGGCGCATTGATTTCAACTCGCCGCAGCAGAATATTACGCAGTATATCCCCAAAGACTGCATCCTGATGCCCAATACCTCCGGCGCGCGTGACGCTGAAGAAGCGGTGCGCATCGCACGCCTGGGCCGCGCGGCAGGCTGCGGAGACTGGGTGAAGATCGAGGTCGTGGCGGATAACAAATACCTGCTGCCGGATAACGACGAAACCGTCAAGGCTGTGGATATCCTGGTCAAGGATGGTTTCACGGTGCTGCCCTATATGACGCCGGATCTTTATGCCGCGCGCCGGATGCGCGACGCGGGCGCTGCGGCGGTTATGCCGTTTGGTGCACCCATCGGCACGAACAAGGGCTTCCGCACCCGTGAGATCGTGCAGATCATGATCGAGGAACTGGATTTGCCGGTTATCGTGGATGCAGGCATCGGCAAGCCCAGCGAGGCGGCGGAGTGCATGGAGGCCGGCGCAGCGGCTGTTCTGGTCAACACAGCAGTTGCCACAGCCGGCGACCCGGTCCGTATGGCGTCTGCCTTTGCCAAAGCCGTCGAGGCTGGCCGCGATGCATATCTGGCAGGCCCCGGAGCTGTGCGGCAGTATGCGTCGGCTTCGTCCCCATTGACCGGATTTTTGCGCAAGTAAGCATCATTGGTTCCGAGATTGGCGAATTGAAGCGAATTTGCGCCAGACGTATTCTATTTTGTGCAATCAGAAAGGGATGCTGAGCATTGAGCTATTACGAAGTATATAAGCAGTATAAAGAATTTCCGTTTGCCGACTTTTTTCAAAAGGCGACGCCCGCAGATGTCCTGCGTTCCCTGCAAAAGGAACATAAGGGGCCGATGGATTTCCTGACGTTGCTTTCCCCGGCAGCGCAGCAGCCGGAACTGCTGGAGGCCATGGCCCAGCAGGCGCACCGCCTGACGGAGCAGAATTTCGGCAAAACCATCACGCTGTTTACGCCCCTGTATTTGGCGAACATCTGCGAGAATGCCTGCGTTTACTGCGGCTTTAACCGCCACAATCATATCAAACGCAGCAAGCTGACCATGGAAGAGGTCGAGCGCGAGGGCAAGGCCATTCGTGATGAAGGCATCCGCCACATCATCATCTTGACCGGCGAGAGCCGCGCCGCCACGTCGCCGGAGTACATTGCCGATTGCACGCGTATTTTGAAAAAATACGTCGATTCCATCGTCATTGAGGTCTATTCGCTGGAGGAAGATGAGTACAAGATGCTGTTCGACGCAGGCGTCGACGGCTTTACGATGTTCCAGGAGACCTATAACGAAGATCTATATCCGACACTGCATCCCTCCGGCCCGAAGCATGACTATCGCAAGCGCCTCGATAGCCCGGAGCTGGCCTGCATGGCGGGCTATAACACCGTCAACTTGGGCGCGCTGCTCGGCCTGGACGACTGGCGCAAGGAAACATTCCTGACTGGCATGCACGCGGCGTACCTGATGGAGAAGTATCCCGGCACTGACTGCGCGGTTTCGCTGCCGCGCATCCGTCCCTGCGTGGGTGAGGGAAATTATCACCCAGCCTGCGATGTCGACGACACTGCCATCGTGCAGGCCATGACCGCTTACCGTTGCTTCCTGCCACGTCTGGGGATCACCGTTTCCACACGCGAGACGCCGGAGTTCCGCGACCACCTGATCGGCCTGGGGGTCACGAAGATGTCCGCAGGCTCCATCACCGAAGTGGGCGGCCATGGCGAGAAGCCAAAGACGGACGGGCAATTTGAGATCAGCGATCCGCGCGGCGTCGAAGAGATGAGCGAAGCGATTCGGAGGAGTGGCTGTCAACCGGTCTATAAAGACTGGGAACCGCTGCGCCGCGATGCCTGATACGCTGGAGCACGGGCTCACCCGTTATTTTACCCCGGAACAGCTTGCAAAAATCCGGAATGCTAAAGTCTTTATTGCGGGCTGCGGAGGATTAGGCTCCAATATCGCGCATATGCTTGTGCGTTGCGGCTTTCGTCATTTGACCTTACTGGATTGCGACCGGATTGATGCCAGCAATTTAAACCGGCAATTTTTCTTTCCGGATCAGGTGGGGCAAAACAAGGCCGAAGCCCTGGCAGAGACACTACTGCGGCTAAATCCGGCGCTTTGCCTGCGCACGCTGGTGCAGCGCGTAGAAAACGCTGCCGAGGTGCCCGCGCTGACGCAGCACGACGATATTCTGGTAGAGGCCTTTGACGGGCCGCAGAGCAAGGCCGCGTTTGTATCCGGAGCCGTACAGACCGGGAAGCCGGTTGTCTGCGCGACTGGAATTGCCGGCTATGGCAACACGGATGCAATCGTGACGCGGCTTATGGGCGCGAACCTGTATGTGGTTGGGGACGGCCAAACTGGCATCGACCAGTGCCCGCCGCTTGCCCCG
>USIA01000185.1 GCA_900554535.1 uncultured Oscillospiraceae bacterium
GCCGGTCAGCAGCAGCGCCGCCGTCAGCAGGCCTGCCAGCGCCCGCAGCAGGTGTTTCATCGCAAAGCCTTCTTTCTGCCATAATATAAAAAAGAAAGTCCCCTGTGCGTTTGCCACACAGGGGAGAAGCAGTTCAGGCGTCAGCCGTCCGTGCCGCTTTCGGGTTTTTTGCCGTAAAGATTGAATCGGAATAGCATGGACTCGTCTTCCGGATCGTCGCATGTAATGTAGCAGGAGGCAATTTTTCCGCCCTCGATCAGCTTTGTCAGCCCCACAAGCTGGCAAAGTTTGCTCTTGAGATTGAGTTTATCGCCCTCGTCAGAGACAAGGTACACATTGCCTTTGCAGCGGTCGAGCAGATCCAGAAAAGTCGGCACATCCACTTCATGTAACTCGATCATAGAACTGGACATATCCGTGTTCCCCCTTCCGTTTTTTGCAGGCATTATGGGTGGCTGCCCTTTTCATTATATCAGCGGTTTGCCGATTGTCAATCATCTGCCATGGAAAATTTAGGGGAGCCTCATTTCATTTGTACAAACTGATTCACCAGATGGAGAAAAATTTGTTGAAATCCTGGCGTTCCATTTGGAAAGGAATTTACAAATGCAGACGAATGCTTTATAATGCTTTATAATAAAGCAGGCTGTTGCTAGACATGCTTGGGGAGGTAATCGTATGTTGGATAAATTTTGGATGCACTTTAAAAGCGGTACCGATATTCGCGGCGTGGCCAGTGAAGGTGCGCCGGACAATGCGCCCATCGATCTGACCGATGCCAATATCCGCCGCATGATAAACGGCTTTGTGTTGTGGCTGAGCCGAAAAACGGGAAAAGAGCCGAATGCGCTGTGCATTTCCGTGGGGCATGATTCGCGCATTTCCGCACCGCGCATCCAGGCTGCGGTGACGGATACGCTCCAGCAGGCGGGCGTGCGTGTGCTGCGGTGCAACCTGGCTTCCACGCCCAGTATGTTCATGACCACCGTGGATCTCGGTTGCACCGGCGCTGTGCAGATCACGGCAAGCCATCATCCGTTTTACCGCAATGGACTAAAGTTTTTCACCCGCGACGGCGGGCTGGAGGGCAGCGACATCGAGGCGATCCTGCAATTTGCTCAGGATGGCGCGGCCCCTGCGCCTGGCGCGGGCAGCGTAGAGGACGTGGACTATATGAGCCAGTACTGCGCCCGTCTGCGCAAAATGATCTGTGACGGCGTGCAGGCGCAGGATCACGACCACCCGCTTTCCGGGTTTCACATCGTGGTGGACGCAGGCAACGGCGCAGGCGGTTTTTATGCCACAGATGTGCTTGCCCCCTTGGGTGCGGACATCGAGGGTAGCCAGTTTTTGGAGCCAGACGGTACTTTCCCGAACCATATTCCGAACCCGGAAAACGAAGAGGCCATGGCTGCTTTGAGCAGAGCGGTGTTGGAAAGTCACGCAGATCTTGGCGTGATTTTTGACACAGATGTGGATCGCGGGGGTGCTGTAGACCGCGAGGGCAAGGAAATTAACCGCAACCGCCTGGTCGCGCTGGCCAGCGCCATTGCGCTGGAGGACTGTCCCGGCGGCACCGTTGTGACGGATTCCGTCACGAGCGACGGGCTGAAATATTACATTGAACACGTGCTCGGCGGCAAACAGCGCCGGTTTAAGCGCGGGTATAAAAACGTCATCGATGAGGCCCTGCGCCTGAATGCAGAGGGCGTAGATTGTCCGCTGGCCATCGAGACGAGCGGCCACGCCGCCATGCGCGAGAATTATTTTCTCGATGACGGTGCCTATCTGGTGACGAAGATTATCATCAAGCTCGCGCGGCTGCGCCGTGAGGGCAAGGATCTGGAGACGCTGCTGGAACCCCTGCCCGAACCGGCGGAGGCGGTTGAGCTTCGGATGCCGATTCTGGCGGAAAATTTTCGCGAAGCCGGCAATCAGATTCTCGACAGTCTGCGCCACTGCGCCAGCCACCAGCCGCATTGGCACATTGATCCGGATTCCTGTGAGGGCGTGCGTATTTCATTTGACGAGCGCGCGGGCGACGGCTGGGCGCTGCTGCGTTTGAGTGTACATGACCCGGTGATGCCGCTGAACATCGAAAGCAATTTCACCAGCGGGGTGATGCTGATTGCAAGTCAACTTTATGTCAACCTGCGTAAGCATAAAGATCTGGATTTTTCCCAGGTAGAGGATTATATTGCGAACTACTAAGGGCTTGGAGGCCTTGAGCAGCACAGCGGTTCAAAAGGCAAAATCGTTGTGCTGCAAAGCGTCGTTCATTCGCGGGAGACAAACGAGCCATTGACGCAGTGGCAAATAGTGCGCGTCCTGACGTCCAGGCTCAGCCTGTCTGGGGGAACCCCTCGCAAGGGTTCCCCCAGACCCCTTCCTGTGCTTTTTGGTATGATACCAGGACCTTGGGGCGCTGCCCCAAGCCCCGCCGCCTTTGAAAAGGTGGACGAAACTTTTACTGCGCTTCGCGTTCGTCAATTTACGTTCGTCAAAAGACAAATCGTGTTCTGCAAAGCGTCGCTCACTCGCGGGTGACCAGTTCACTGGTGCGCTAACAAATAAATAGTGCGCGTCCTGCATCCAGGCTCAGCCTGGCCCCTCGCAAGGGTTCCCCCAGACCCCCTTCCTGTGCTTTTTGGTATGATACCAGGACCTTGGGGCGCTGCCCCAAGCCCCGCCACCTTTGAAAAGGTGGACGAAACTTTTACTGTGCTGCGCGTTCGTCAATTTACGTTCGTCACAAGACCAGATCGCGCGCTGTAAAGCGTCGTTTTCTCGCGGGTGCCTGGCTCACTAACGCAATCACAAACATTGCGCGTCCTGCCTGCAAGCTCAGCTTGCTTCTGATTGTAGACGCACCAGGTGCGCAATGCCGGGAATGCTCTCGCCCTGCTGTGATGAGGTTGGCGACATCAATGCCCCGGTCCCCGCAAATAGGACGTCATGCAGCGTGCCATCCTGCAGCTTCTGCAAAACATACCCAGACACCACGGCTGCGCTGCATCCGCAGCCCGATCCGCCCGCATGCACGTCCTGTGCTTTGCGGTCATAGAGCATCAGCCCACAGTCGTTGTGGTTTTCCTCAATATCCCATCCGGCTTTGCGCAGCAGTTCCCGCAACAGGCTGCTGCCCACTTGCCCCAGGTCACCGGTCAGGATCAGGTCGAAGTCAGCGGGTTTGCTCCCCGTATCCGTAAAATAATCGGTCAGCGTCTGCGCGGCTGCGGGCGCCATGGCCGCGCCCATGTTATTTGCATCCGTCACGCCGAGGTCCGCCATCCGGCCAAACGTCACCTCTGTGACGCGCACCGGGCTGGGGTATTTTCCCAGCAGCACCGCGCCCACTCCGGTCGCGGTCCATTGTGCGGTGGGCGTGCGCTGGCCGCCGTATTCCAGCGGGAACCGGTATTGCCGTTCCGCCGTGCAGAAAGACCGAGGCC
>USIA01000186.1 GCA_900554535.1 uncultured Oscillospiraceae bacterium
GCGGGTCCTCCCCCCCGCGGGCAGCAGCTCGCCGCCGTGCGCGAGCTTTTCATCTACCTTTTTCGCGGCCGCGAGAGCGGCCTCCGGCGTTTCCAGCGTATAGGCATTGAGCGCGCCGTTTTCCGCCGCAATGGCGTCCAGATAGCGCTGCGTCAGTTCCACACAGGAGCATTCTTTCTTGCGCAGCTTGTCCTGGATGGCGGCAATAATACTGAATGATTGCATGATGACCCCTTTTTCCAGTTGATATTCTGACAAAGCGGACGTCAAGCGTGGTTCCGGACGACAAAGCTGTTCTCGTCACGGTCGCTTGCATTGCAGAGGACCTCTTCCGTGGAAATCCCCGGCTGCACAACGTCCTCACGCAGGACGTTTTCCAAACCGTTCATATCGGAATAATCCTCGTCCTCTGCTTCCACCGAAGAAATCGTGTCGGCAAAGGAAATGATTTCGTTCATATCGGCGGTCAGCGCGTCGAGCTCGTTTTCCGGGACGTCGAGTTTCGCGAGCTTGGCGATGGCCTGTATATCGGCATGGGTGACCATGGAAACGCCTCCTTATCGGATTTTGATGTGCACTTCGCGCAGCTGCTGTTCCGTGACCTCGCTGGGCGACCCCATCATCACGTCCTGCGCATTGGAGTTCATCGGGAAGGCGATGACCTCGCGGATGTTTTCCTCATTCGTCAGCAGCATAACCATGCGGTCGATGCCCGGCGCCATGCCCGCATGCGGCGGCGCGCCGTACTGGAACGCCGTATAAAGCGACGAGAATTTGGTCTTGAGATCCTCTTCCGTATAGCCCGCGATCTCGAATGCTTTTTTCATAATCTCGATGTCGTGATTCCGCACAGCGCCGCTGGAAAGCTCCACGCCGTCGCACACGATGTCGTACTGATAAGCCAGCACATCCTCCGGCGCTTTCTGCAAAAGCGCATCCATGCCGCCCTGGGGCATGGAGAAGGGGTTGTGCGTGAAAATATACTTGCCGGTCTCTTCGTCGATCTCGAACATCGGGAAGTCGACAATGAAGCACAACGCAAAGCGGCTTTCATCGATCAGATGGAGCCGGCGGCCCAGCTCCGTGCGGATCTGGCCGGCCAGCTGCGGCGCAATGGACGGTTCATCGGCGATGAAGAAGATGACACTGCCCTTTTCCAGCTTGCCGCGGCGGATCAGCTCCGCGCGCTGGTCGTCAGAAAGGAACTTGTCGATCGGGCCTTTATATTTGCCCTCGTCGAGGACTTCGATATAGCCCAGACCCTTCATGCCGATGCTCTCGGCAAACTTGAGCATATTCTCATAGAAGGAGCGCGGCTGGCCCACGCAATTCGGCACCGCGATGCCGCGCACGCATTTGTTGCAGAAAGGTTTGAAACTGGAGCCGACAAAGAGGTCGGAAAGCTCGATAATCTCCAGCGGGTTGCGCAGGTCGGGCTTGTCTGTTCCGTACTTGAGCATGCTTTCTTGATAGGTGATGCGCGGGAAGGGTGCCGGGTTGACCGCCTTTCCGCCGCCAAATTTGCGGAAGGTGTCGCCGATGACCTCCTCGGCAATGGCAAAAACATCTTCCTGTGTGGCAAAAGCCATCTCAAAGTCCAGCTGGTAGAATTCGCCCGGCGAGCGGTCGGCGCGTGCGTCTTCGTCGCGGAAGCAGGGGGCAACCTGGAAATAACGGTCAAACCCGGACACCATCAAAAGCTGCTTGAAGATCTGCGGCGCCTGCGGCAGCGCATAGAACTTCCCCTTGTGCTTGCGGCTGGGGATCAGATAATCGCGCGCGCCTTCGGGCGAGGAGGCGCTCAGGATCGGCGTCTGAATTTCCAAAAAGCCCAGGTCCGTCATCTTCTGGCGCAGGTAGGAGATGACCTGGCTGCGCAGGACGATGTTCCGGTGCACTTTCGGGTTGCGCAGGTCCAGGTAGCGGTACTTTAAGCGCACATCCTCTTTGGTCTCGCGGCTGGTCACCACGTCAAAGGGCAGCGCTGCCTTGCACTTGCCCAGCACCTCCAGCGATTGGGCCGTGATCTCGACGGTACCGGTAGAGATCTTCGGGTTGACCGTGTCTGCGTCACGCAGCACAACAGGGCCGCAGGTGGTCACCGCACATTCGCGGTTGACATCCTGCAGCATGGCCTCGTCGTGGACGACGACCTGCACAACGCCGTATTGATCGCGCACATCCAGAAATTGAACGCCACCGTGGTCGCGGATGTTTTCCACCCAGCCCGCTACGCGGACCTCTTTGCCGATATCCGCTTCGCCCACTTCGCCGCAGGCTTTTGTGCGGTATTTGTTCTCACAGATCATTCCTACAATTCCCCTTTGCTTCTAGCTTCTATCAATTGGCTGCAATCGCGCCATATCGCTTCCTGTGGTTTCCTGGTTAGACATACCAGGACTTTTTACAATTTTTAAGTATACCATTAAATGCGCGCCGTTTCAACCGGGATTTCACGCATTTTCTGCCCATGCGGCCTGCAGCGCGTCCACGCCGGGCGCGATTTCTTCGAGTGGGATGCCTGCAAAGCCGAGGGTTACGTTTCCTTCCGGGCCGGGGCGGACCCGCACGCCGTGTGCGGCGGCCAATTCGGCGAGCCGCAGAGGGGAGCGGAAATGGAAAAATCGCAGCGTCACGCAAAGCGGCGTTTCCTGCAGATGCAATTCCGCCCGGCCGCCAAAGGCAGCTTGCAGACAATCCATCAGTGTACTGCTTTTCTGCGCATAGACTTTTCGCAGGCGGCGCAAATGCCGCTCGAGCTGGCCGCTTTGCACATAATCGGCCAACGCCAGCTGTTCAACCTTGGAAGCTGTCTGGTTGTAGCGGTTGGCCCGCGCCTGATAAAGCGGCGTCAAATGCTGCGGCAGCACCATGTAACCGATGCGCACGCTGGGCAGCAACAGCTTGGAGAAAGAGCCGAGATAGACCACCTGTCCGTCTGCTGCCATACCCTGCATGGCAGGGATGGGGCGCGCGCGGTAGCGCAATTCACCATTATAATCGTCCTCAATCAGGAGTCCGCCGGATTGCGCTGCCCACTGCAAAAGCTCCTGCCTGCGTTTCAGGGGGATGCTCCCGCCACGGCCCTGGCAGTTGGATGGGCTGACATAGGCGACCCGCGCTCCGCATTCCCGCAGAGCAGTCAGCGAAAGCCCGCTTTTGTCCGAAGGCAAGCGCAGCACCTCCAACCCACAATCGGCAAAGACCTGCTCCGCCTGCGGGAAGCCCGGCTCCTCGATGGCTACGGCGCCTGCCTTTGTACGCAACAGACCGCATAACAGATATAAAAGAGGCTGCGTGCCCGCGCCGATCACAATCTGCGCCGGGCTGCAAATCACCCCGCGCGCTGCATACGTGTAATCGCATAACGCCTGGCGCAGCGCCGGCTCACCCTGGTGGTCGCCGTACCGCACCAGCGCTTCCG
>USIA01000187.1 GCA_900554535.1 uncultured Oscillospiraceae bacterium
CGACACCACGCGGCAGTCTCTGGGGGCTGACGGCTCCAGCCTGTACGTCGACCCGGCAATGGGCTCCATTTCTTTTACAACGCCGCTTTCGCAATCCCTTTCCTATGCGTACTGGGATAATGAAAACGACAGCCACTACAACCGTGACGCCTACCAGAAGGACAGCCTGCCCTTTATGACGAAGGAACAGGCCATTGCAAACGTCCAGGAGGCCCTGCAGAAAATCGGCCTGCCGTCGCAGGGGCAGATCGATGTCGTTGCGCTGGACCGGGAAACGCTGCAGAAAGAAGCGATCGACCCGGCTGAGTTTGAAATGAAGCCGGACACAGCCCCCAAAAAGAAAGAAACCTGGACGGAGGCGGACGAGTGCTACGTCCTCTATCTGCACCCGGAAATCGAGGGCATCCAGATGGACGCCAACGTGGCGCCGGACGTCGCGCACAGTCCGGAAATTGTGGTGTATTACGGGAAAGACGGCATCGTTGCGTTAAACGGCGCCGCCTATCAAGAAGCAGACGACCCCGTGAAAACCCAGCCAGTTGTTTCCGCAGAGACAGCCATGAAGGCATTTTCCGACCAGTACAGCGCAATCCCCGCACAAGACGGCATGGAGATAAAAGCGTCCGCCATCCGTTTGGAATACCTTTTCCGTTCCGCAGGTGCGACAACGGATACGCGTGAACTGACGCCCTGCTGGACAATTACTGTTTCGATCACGACGAAAGACCACCATGCGGATGGGACGTCTTTCGTCAATGTAGATGCAATCACAGGCAAGCTGATCACGTAAAGGGGGCCTTGTGATGTTTTTGCACCTGCTCAGTACGGATTTTCGGCGGGCAATTGTTCATGCGCGTTTCTGGATTTTGTCGTTTTGTGCGGCGTTGCTTCTGTACTGCAACACGCTGCAGAGCGGCTATGCGCAGAGCGTTTCCTTTGTGAGCGCGATGACAGGTTCCGGGTTTCAGTTTACGACACAAATCCTGTTGATTCTGGCGACGCTCGGATATGCGGCGGCGTTTTGTGAGGACTGGAAAAATCGAAATATCCGCAACATTTTGATTCGCAGCGGCATGGGCCGCTACGCCGTTTCCAAGGTTTTGAGCTGCGCGGTCACGGGCATTCTGATTCTGTTTTTTGGCCAGCTTCTGTTTGCAGGTTTGGAACTGTTGATTTCTCCATCTCTTTATGGGGACAGCGGAACCGCAGTTTTTCAAGGACAAGGCGGCTTCTACGCACTTCTCTATGAAGGCCATGTGGCCGCGTGGGTCTTTCTGCGGGCTTTCCGCTTTTCCCTGGAAGGCGCCGGTTTTTCGGTGTTTGCGCTGTGTGTCTCCACGCAGTTTGTGAATTCCTTCGTCATCCTGACAGTCCCGATTTTTGCGTATTTTCTATTGGACTTTGTCCGCCTGTATTCGCCTTCTCTGCCGTGGTATCTCTCTGTTTATGCCGTTTATGAGGACCAGAGCTTTTGTTTCCAAAGCATTCCGGTCCATATGCTTTTGACCGTTTTAATTACCGCCTTGGCCTGCACACTCTTCGGATACCTGTTTTACAGAGGTGTGAAAAGGAGGATGGAAAATGGATAACGGAAAAAATGTTTTGCGTGTCTGCAAAAACAGCTTCTTAAAATGGAAGGGAAACCTCCGTGTGCTGATCGTCTTTTTGCTTTTGGCAGTTATCTTATTCTATTCCACTGCAGGTCCGCGCAGGCTGGCGGTCGAGCAGAATTTGGCGGTCACGCCGTGGGTCTTTCCGTTTTTGTTTGGCGTTCCATTTAATCGGATTTTGTTTTTTCTGCCATTGATCTTTTTGTTTTCAGATGCGCCGTTTTTTGACGAGCAGTTTCCCTATCTGTGTATGCGCAGCAGCCGTTCTGTCTGGACAAAGGGCGAAATCCTTTACATCGCTGCGGCTTCCCTTCTTTTCACCCTCGCGCTGTACCTTTTCAGCGTCCTGTTCTTTATCCCATACCTCGGCTTTTCGATGGATTGGGGCAAAATTTTGCGCATGCTTTCGATGGGCTCCGCCATGTCCATGGAATTCGCGGAAACGTATGCAAGCGGCATCTTTATCAATCCAGAGATTCTGACCTCTTACAGCCCCTTAGCGGCGACGCTGCTCTCCGTTTTGATCGTGTGGTGCCTGTGCATTTTCCTGGGCCTTGTGATGTTTGTGCTGAATCTGCGGTTTCCCAGGGGCGTCGGCGCGGCGGCAGCTTCCCTGATCGTCTGCTTTTCGTTTTTTGCGTCGCAGTTTATGCACGGCGCGAGGGCAGGGATTATCTTTTATTTTTCGCCGGCTTCATGGGCAAATTTGTCCGATATTCAAATGGGGACGGAGCTGCGTCCGCCGCTCGGCTATGTGATTGGCGCTTTACTGGTTCTTATCGCGATTCTCAGCATTTTGGCCGCTTTCCTAATCAAACACGAAGACATCGAAGTCCTTCCGGAGGTGTGAGATGGCAGCAGCAATTGAAGTGAAAAACGTTGTCAAAACGTTTCAGGACACGACCGTCCTGCACGACGTCAGCGTCAGCTTTGCGCCGGGGCAGATTCACGGGCTCATCGGCCGCAACGGCTCCGGCAAAACCGTTCTCATGAAGTGCATCTGCGGCTTCATGCGCCCGACGTCTGGCGAAATCCTCGTCCAGGGCAAGCGCGTCGGCAAGGATGTCGACATCCCGCCGAATATGGGCGTCATCATCGAGGCACCGGGCTTTCTGCCCGCGTACTCCGGCTTTAAAAACCTCTCTCTGCTCGCCGGCATCCGCCACAAAATCGGCAAGCAAGAGATTTTCGACACGCTGCGCCGCGTCGGCCTCGACCCGGAAAGCAAGAAACACGTCGGCAAATACAGCCTCGGTATGCGCCAGCGCCTGGGCATCGCGCAGGCCATCATGGAAAATCCAGACATTCTCCTGCTCGACGAACCGATGAACGGTCTCGACAACCGCGGCGTCGAGGACATCCGCAAGCTTCTGCTCGACCTCAAAGCCGAGGGCAAGACGATCGTGATCGCGAGCCACAGCATGGAGGACATCCATTTTTTGTGCGACACGGTCCACGAAATGGACGCGGGGGTTTTGACGCCCTGCTCGAAACAGTAAGCTCCAAATCGCAGCAAAGAGACTTTGGTGGTAAGCCGGTACCAGCACTTCGTCTTCCCCGGTTTTGAGCCATACATGGTCAATCTGCAGCGACATGCAGCTTGCCAAATTTTTGACTTGACAATTCAAGACTTTAAACCTAAGAGCTCTATGAACGAAAAAAATCATCGGCCACCTGCGCCCCGGATTGAGGACAGATGACCGATGATTTTTTATGTTATGCCAAATGATCGATTGCAGACGGTTTAACCATTTATGCAACGTGCGGCAAATACTTTATAGGTCTTGCCAGCAACCTTCACATAAACGC
>USIA01000188.1 GCA_900554535.1 uncultured Oscillospiraceae bacterium
CCGGCTCCTGCTGCAGGGAAAGGACATCACGCACATGGATGTGCGTGAACGCACCGAGGCAGGCATTTCTTACATCCCGGAAGACCGGCAGACGTATGGCCTGATTTTGGATTTTTCCCTGGGCGAGAATCTGGCGCTCAAGCGGTACTACCAGGAGCCGTTCTGTAAGAAAGGCATCCTGCAGCCGAAGGCCTTTACGGAAAATGGCGAACGGCTTATCGAGCAGTATGACATCCGTGGGCAGAGTGTGGACGGCCCCGTGCGCAGCATGAGCGGCGGCAACCAGCAAAAGGCGATTATCGCGCGTGAGATAGAGCTGGAAAGCCCGCTGATGATTTTTGTCCAGCCAACCCGCGGCCTGGATATCGGCGCAATTGAAACCATTCACAAGCGGATGATCGAAGAACGCGACAAAGGGAAGGCCGTGCTGCTTGTTTCGCTGGAGTTGGAAGAAATCATGAACTGCGCTGATACCATCGGCGTCATGTACAACGGTGAAATGACGAAAATTGCCGACGCGGGCACGCTGACCACACACGAAGTCGGCGCATTCATGATGGGGGTGAAGGCAGAGTGAAACCACAGACAAAACGGGCAGGCGGCAACCCTGCGAAACGGGTGTTTGTCAAGCTGCTGGGCGGACGGCGCACCCAGTCCATTGCCATCCCGATTTTCTGCATTGTACTGAGCCTGTTGGCCGGCGCAGTGGTGCTGCTGTTTCTGGGGAAAAATCCGCTGGAAGCCTATGCCAGCCTGATGCAGGGCGCCGGACTGATGGCAAAGGACAGCTACGCAGTCGGCAAGGGATTTATCACGGATCTGCTGAGCACGGTGGACAATTGGACGCCCATGCTGTTTGCGGCGCTGGCTGTTGCAGTGGCTTTTAAGGCCGGGCTGTTTAATATCGGCGTCTCTGGCCAGATGCTGGCTGCAGGCTTTACCGCGACGATCGTGGTGGGGTATTCCGGACTGCCGGCTGTCCTCGCGAAGCCGCTGGTGCTGATCATTGGCATCGTGGTGGGCGCGTTGGTAGGCGCGCTGATCGGCTTCCTGAAAGAACGGTTTAATATCAACGAAGTCGTCGCTTCGATTATGATCAATTATATTTTCCAGTATTTGACCAGCTTCTTTATTTATACATATTACGTGGATCCGGTCTCCCGGCAGTCGCGCAAAATTTCAGATGCCGCGCGCCTGACCCTGCAGAATATCGATATTGGCGGTTTGAACTTTGTGCTGCCCATCGGATTCTTCCTGGCGGTTGTGTGCATGTTCGTCATCCGCTTCATGATTAACCGCACAAAGCTCGGCTATGAATTGAAGGCGGTCGGCGCAAACCAAAAGGCAGCACATTATGCGGGCATCCATGTGGGCAGCCGGATGGTCATTTCCATGACGATTTCCGGCGCGCTGGCGGGCCTCGCGGGCGTTACGTATTATCTTGGCTATTACGCCTCGATCCAGCCGCGCACGCTTGCGGATATGGGTTTTGACGCGATTGCCGTGTCCCTGCTGGGCAACTCGAACCCGGTCGGCATTTTCTTCGCCTCCTTCTTTATCACTTCCATCAGCAAGGGCAGCACGTACATGAGCTCCACGATCGGAGCGCAGCAGGAGATCGCCTCTCTGATTACGGGCTTAATCCTGCTGTTCAGCGCGTGCAGCGCCTTCATCCGGTATCTGGTCAATAAATACCGCATTCAAATTCAGGAAGCGCAGCGGAAAGGGGGCGGTCAGTGATGGATTCGATTTTTATTGATGGTCTGTCCTTCGCATTGCCGCTGTTTATCATTGCGATTGGCGGCATTTATTCCGAGCGCAGCGGCATCACCAACCTGGCGCTGGAAGGCTTGCTGGGATTCGGCGCATTCACAGGCTCCCTGGTGATCACGTTGATGAACGGTGCTTTCCCGCCGGATTCGCAGATCCCGATTTATATCGCCATCGTCTGTGCAGTCGTGGGCGGCGCTGTTTATTCCCTCGTCCATGCGCTGCTGTGCGTCAAGTTTAAGGCGAACCAGGTGATCAGCGGCGTTGTCATCAACATCCTGGCCATGGCGCTGACGTCTTTCCTGACCAGCCAGATCAACAAGAGCGTGTTTGGCCAGCCCTCGGATAAATTCGTGCTGAGTGTTTCGGCCCGCGTGACCATCCCCGGGCTGTCGCAGATCCCGGTGGTGGGCGCGCTGTTTAAAGACATGTATCCGTTTGAGTTCATCATCATTGTGGTGGCCTTTATCGCATGGTATGTCCTTTATAAGACGCGGTACGGCATGCGGCTGCGCGCCTGCGGCGATAATCCCAGCGCCGTCGATGCAGCGGGCGTTGATGTTGCACGCGTGCGTGTGGGCGCGGTCATTGTGTCCGGCGCGCTTTCGGGTCTGGGCGGCATGTGCTTTGCTTATTCCATTTCGTCACAGTTCTCCTCCAGCATTTATATGGGCTTCGGCTACCTGGCGATTGCCGGCTTGATTTTCGGCAACTGGCGCATTCCGCAGACGCTGATCGCCTGCCTGATTTTTGGCTTCGCGCGTTCCGCGGGCTACGAGATCATTAAAGTGCTCGGCATGCCCAGCAGCTATTCGGACCTGGTGCTGATTCTGCCATATGCACTGACATTGCTGCTGCTCATCTTTTTCTCCAAGAGCAACCACGCGCCGCGTGCATTGGGCGAAATCTACGACAAGGGCAAGCGCTGAGCTTGTATGTACTAGAAATTTAAGAATCGTTCCTGACAGCTTAAAACAGCCGTCAGGAACGATTTTTTTTGACACGCTGTATCTCTGTGCGAACAGGGGTTATTTTTTGGCTGATTCTCCTGCGTCGGGGCTGCCCACAAAAAGCAGTCACAGTTATATTGATCTATATCAAAATGGCAGAATTTATTTATAATAGAAATTGACAGGCTGGGTAAATTTACTTATAATGGATTTGCACGCGTACAAAACCAGACATTTTATGCATGTAAGGCACGTTTGCAGAGAATTTGCTCCAAAGCATGGAAATGTCTAACAGTGGCAGCAGAAGAAAGGAATGGTTATTGGTTATGAATCGACACAAAAAGCTGTTGGCCGTGGCGGTTGCGGCAGCGCTCCTTGTGAGTACGGTCACGCCCGTCTTTGCGGCCGATTCCACCACCAGTTCGCAGAGCGTTTCCTCCGCTATACAGGATCCCGTTTCCGCCCAGCCGGAGACCTCCTCTTCGGAAGCGGGCAGCAGCGTCTCCTCTGCACCGGAAGCGGACAGCGCTGTCTCTTCCGCCCCGGCGTCTTCCTCGCCGGCAGAGGGCGGGCGCTGCTCTG
>USIA01000189.1 GCA_900554535.1 uncultured Oscillospiraceae bacterium
GGCGGTTCCAGGGGGAAGCGGTCAAGCAGATTGCAGCGGAATTGGGAATACAGCCCCCGACTGTCGTCAAGCATATTCATGCGGCGCAGCGGCGGCTGTCTCGTATTTTTCGGTATTCGGGGTTTTTTAGCGTTCCTTAAAATCCGTATTTTTCAAAGAATGCTTTCGCCTCTTTTAACGCGGCCGGCACACACCGGCGCTTGAGCGGCTTATCATCGCTTACCATTCCCCGGCGGCCATCTGTTCCCCGAGCCTGTATGCCTTTTTGCGCTCCGATGGAAAAACATCTTCATGACGGCGCTTTTTCTGAGCGGGATCAAACAATGTCCAGTCGAAACGGCTGTAATCCTTTACCTGAAGTGTGTCGCCGCAAACAAGCGTGCGTGTTTTTCCGACAAAATTGGAAAGCGAGCTTTTGTACCGTGCGAGCATCGGCGCATTGTCCCCATCGCCTTCATAACTTTCGGCAGGGGAGTTGCTCGTTACGATCAGCAGCGTGGGAATAAGGCGTTCATTATTGTTCATTCCTTCCAGGCGGTATGTGATATGTTGAAATACAAGCCGTTCAAAAAGAGCCCGAAAGCCAGCTGAAAGGTCGCCGAGATAATTGGGTGAACCAAGGATCACGCCGTCGGCTGTGCGAATTTTTTGGAGCACATCATAAAGCCCGTCTTTGAAGACGCACTTTCCCTGATTTGGCGCCTGCTTACAGGCAAAACAGGACATACAGCCGTTGAACTTTTCGAGACCGTAAAGCTCGATGACCTCCGTTTCGGCTCCGGCATTCTGTGCGCCGGCCGCGGCTTCTTTTACCAGAATATCTGTATTCCAGTTCTTTCTCGGACTCGCGTTTACAGCAACGATTTTCTTCATTTGTTTTCCTCCGTTTCGATCATCGATTTGTCAGTCACAGCAGGAATGACCACTTTTTGTGGTTTGGATCTTGTTGTGACCTTTTTTATTTCAGCATCTATTTTAATCCGGCCCGAAAGGATACGCAAATCTTAGCGTACAGAATCTGCACCGAATCATAACACATCAACACGTACCTTTTGGAGCACCTTGTCTGCACCGATGCTTCTGGTATCGGCAACCAGGCTGGATGCGGTGACAGAATTTTAGAGAAATTTCTGGAATTGAAGGGGAGAATCATGCAGAAAGGCAGGAAGCTTTGACAGGTTCATGCTTTTTTGCACGATTTATAGTGGATGTCCTTCCAATAGCGAGGATATTGACAATAATTATGGCGAATAGGATGGCAGCAGAAAATATACTGGATATACCGGACGAAAAGTTCCGAATCATCGGAATCGATGAGGACGCAGGCGAACTGCCTTCCAGAAAGCGAATCAGCTATTGGCAGGATGCCTGGAGAAGGTTTCGAGAGAATAAAATCGCGCTGGTTGCGGCCGTTATCCTGGTGCTTCTGATTTTCTTTATTATCAGGGACCAAGCGCAGCACACTGGTTCGGGACAGATTCCCTGGGCCGCGATTTGTTTGCCCGGGTATGGCAGGCGGGCCGTGTTTCCCTTGTGATCGTCCTGGTCGGTGCGATCGTGGCCAGCGTGGTGGGCTCGATCTATGGCGGAATCGACGTTAAAGAGTGGCTGCGATATCCGTCACGGTTTGATCGGGCCGGGCGTCTACGCTTCCCACGGATACGAGAGAAGCCATGTGGACGGCATGATGAATACCTTCCGGCTTCTGTGCGCCTATCTGGACGCGCGTTGAGGACAAAGCAGCAGACGGATGTGCGGACAAAAAGTGAGACAGCGGAGGTTTCGGTGAGAAGGCAAGTGCATGGTTCCCATAGGAAACAAAAAGTGGTACGATATCCTTGCGGGCATACAGATGGAGGCAATCTCCTATAAAATTTTAAAAAAGCGTATGGGATACATGCATCCATACGCTTTATCTGATTACGATCCGACGATCGTGCCGCCATTGGGATGGAGCACCTGACCGGTCATATAACTTGCATCCTCCGAGGCAAGAAAGACATAACAGGGCGATATTTCGCACGGCTGGCCCGCCCGCTTCATCGGAACCTGTGATGTTTTTGTTCCAAAGGTTCTGACTTCCTCCGCCGAATAGGATGCCGGAATCAATGGCGTCCAAATTGGGCCGGGCGCTACGGCATTGACCCGGATTCCCTTTTCTGCAAGCGAAAGAGACAGTGATCTTGTTAAAGCCACAATGGCACCCTTGGTTGAGCTGTAATCGATCAAATCCTTATTGCCTTGATATGCAGTAACAGAGGTTGTGTTGATAATCGAGCTTCCTTTTTTCATATGCGGCAGTGCATACTGGATTAAATAGAAAAAGGAGAACACATTATTTCGGAAGATAAATTCAAGCTGCTCATGGGAAATATCCAGTATGCTCCGCTGTATAAACTGGAATGCATGATTATTCACGAGTACATCCAGCCCTCCGAAGCAATGCACCGTTTTTTCAACGCAGCTTTTTGCAAATTCCGGATTTTTCAAGTCTCCCTTCAAGAGCAGGCATTCGCCGCCAAGCTGCCTGATTTTTTCGGCAGTTTCGTTTGCATCACGGTCTTCGTCGAAGTAAACGATCGCGACTTTTGCGCCTTCTTTTACGAAATCATATGCAATCGCCCTGCCGATCCCACTGTCGCCACCGGTAATCAGTGCGCTCTTATTTTCCAGCTTGCGACAAGGCTTGCAGCATTCGCTCATAGGCAACGGGGTCATCATATACTCCAGTCCCGGTTGCTTGCCCTGATGCTGAGGTGGAAATCCCACAGGAAAACTGCAGCGGTTTGTGTGATTGTGGCAGTTGTTTTGGTTCATAGTCGAATCCCTCCCATATACTATAATATGCCCGGTTGTTTAGAAAAGTGATGGGAAAGATATCCATACTTTGAATCTTACGGACTGTATGCTATAGATCCACCTCGCACTGGGAATATACGAGGCCGCATTTCCGGTATTTAATTTTGATATTCAGCTGCGGCTTTGACGAATTTTTATCGGCTCCTGATCTTTATCACACTCTATTTCTCCGCCCTTGACATCAACGCCACGCACTCCACATGCGTCGTGTGCGGGAACATATCGACCGGCTGGATGCGCTGCACGGAATAGCCCAGCGGGCACAGCCAGGCGAGGTCGCGGGCCTGGGTTTCGGGGTTGCAGGAGATATAGACCACCCGGCGCGGGCCAACGGCTGCCACGGCCTGCAAAAACCGCTGCGTCGACCCGGCGCGCGGCGGGTCCATGAAGAGAACGTCCGCGTGGCCGC
>USIA01000190.1 GCA_900554535.1 uncultured Oscillospiraceae bacterium
GACTGTCAGCCGCGGGGCGGGGCTTCCCGTCTGCGCCGCAGCCGTGCGCAGGTCCTCCGGGCCAATGCCGCAGGAATGAAATTCTGCATTGGCATCGAGCAGCAGATGGACCAGCTCAATGCCCTCTGCGCTGCGGCGGTAATATTGCAGGGTATCCTTCACGGACTCGACCGCCAGACTCATAAAGACTGCCCGGCCGCCGTCATCCAGCCGCCGTCCTGCGCTGCCGCCGTATTGCCGGAAGAGCGCAACGCACAGGCGCGAAAAACTCAGCACCTGCACCTTCCCCGCCAGGCGCGGGCCGAGCAGCTGCAGGATAGCACGTTCATTGACAAAGGATGCCTGCTCCGGCACCAGCAAAAATAGCCGCTCACGCCCGGCTTTTGCCAATTGACCCAGCCGTCGGCGCGTGGTTTCGGTTTTGCCGCTGCCCGCGCGGCCGAAGAGTAGGTGCAGCATGGGCACTCCTCCATTTCTGCTTGCATGCTGCCTTTCATTATACGCAGAAAAAGGCCTGTCCGCAAGCAGCGGACAGGCCACGGCAAGTTCCCTCATTTTCCAATTGAACGGCACCAGGCTCGAAATTGCTCCCAAAGTTCCACGGATTTGAACTTAATCTGATAATGGCCCGTGACCAGTTTGGTCTCCGTGGGCGTCAGCACATCGGAAATGTCCTGCTCCGGCTGCGCCGACGGCAGGCACAAAGCCGGGAACAGTACGCACCACCAATTGTGCCCCGCGCCCTTGCCGATGACGACACGCAGCGCGCGATACACCCCGGCGGGCAGCGTGACGGTTTCATATTGCCGTGTGGGGAAATAGGTGTCCTCCAGCGTTACGCGCACCGTATACTGGCTGCCATTTTCCCGCAGAACCGCCTCGGCCTCCTTTTGCAGCTGCGGCAGATGTGCTTGCGCAGCTGCTTCCGCCTCTTCGCGTGTCTTTGCGGCGGACATCCATCCGCTGCTCACCTGCAAGATGCGATCCCGCACCTTCAGCTTGAGTGCCTGGTCTGCCTGCGAATCGCTGTTTGCCAGTACATGCAACCGCAGCACCCGTGCCGGGATGTCCTCACTGGCTGCGTTTAGGCTGGTGCAGCCCAATCCCACCGTCAGTGCTAACGCCACTGCCAGCGCACGCTCCCATGTTTTCCACTTCATTTATAGTCCCCTCCAGGTAAATTCTGGAAATAGTATAGGAAATTGCAGGAAAATTATGCAAAATATTTGATTTTTTTTGCAAAACAGAGTGCATTTTGAAAAAGACATGCGACTGCCTTTACGAACAGTGTAAGAAAAAAGTCAGAGATTTGTAAGAAATATCTCCCCTTTTTTGTAAGGTTTCGAATTTATACTGGTATTGGATCGAAAAAGGGCTGCGGCATTCGAGTAGAAATGGAAAACGACGAAAAGCCGCCGGGCGAAAGAGGCAGGAATCGACCAACCGTAGAGAGAAAGGACTGGAAAAGAAGGGGGAATTATGATGACGACAGCCGTTTTGACACGCACAAGGGTCTGGCAAGGGACCCGCACGCACAAAGCTGTATACGTCCTAAGCCTGCTAGGCGGGCTGGGCCTTTGGGGTGTGATGACATTCTGCCCAGCGCTTTGGTATGACGAAAGTTTTACGGTTGCAGTTGTCACACAGCCGTGGGAGGGGCTTTGGCGTACAGCGACAGCCGATTTTCATCCGCCGCTTTATTATTGTATGCTCAAGGCTTTTTGCAGCCTTTTGGGGTATAATCTGCCGGTAATGCGGGCCTTTTCACTGCTGCCAGCACTCTGCTTAGGCGCCTTTGGCTGGACCCACATTCGCCGCACATTCGGCGAGCGGGCGGGCGCCCTGTTTTCATTACTTGTTTTATTTTGCCCCGCGGCCCCCTTTTTTGTAAATGAAATTCGCATGTACGCCTGGGCGCTGCTTTTTACGACGTTAGCTGCCTTTTACGCCTGGCAGTGGCGCACGCACGAGCAGCCCCGCTACGCAATTTTATTTGTTCTGTTTGCCATTCTGGGCGCCTACACGCACTACTATGCTCTGTTGACCGGGATTGCAATGAACCTGATGCTCCTGTACCATGGCGTGCGCCGGCATAAAGACTGGAAAAGTATTCTGCTGCCCGCAGTCGTCCAAGTGCTGGGGTACTTACCGGGCTTCCTTTTGTTAGCGCGCAAGGTCAAAAACGTGGCCAGCGGTTATTGGATTCCAAACGCCCCGTTTCTATACCTGTCCGCACTGGCCTTTATCGCCGCCAGCATTCTGTTGGCGTTTCTGGTGCGGCGGGACACGCGCTTTGCCGCAGCCAGCCGAGCCGCTGCCGGGACAATTACCCTGACGCTTGGTTTGGCACTGGGTTTTTCTATCTTCGTGCGTCCCATCTTTGTGCCGCGGTATCTGATTCCGTTGCTGGGAATCCTGCTGTTCCAAGTGACCGGCGCCCTCTTTATCCAAAATTGGAAGCATCTTTCCCATGTTCTCCTGACAATCTTCATCCTGTGTCTGGTCTGTCAAGCAGGCAATCTCGTGCGATCCTATGCCCCGCAAAACAATGTACTTGCCAAACTCTCCGCACAGTTCGGCCCACAGGACACCATCGTACTCGGGGACTGCCAGATAGCAGGACCGGTGGCGGCAAAAGAAAGCGTGTCGCCTGTTTATTGGGTCAATAACAAGGACCCGCTCAATTTTCTCGCCTTCCAGGGGCGCGCAATCTTCGCGGCCTCTACCCGCGATGTGCCGCTCCGGCCGGGGAGCCGTATGCTGGTGGTGGATACCCAAAGCACCGATCTGCGGGCGGACATGCTGGCGCGCGGTTTTCGCGAGATCACTCCGCCGCAGCAGATACGCCCACTCTATACATTCTGGATCACGCTTCGCGTCTCTGTTTTTGAAAAGGCCGCGCCTGCCAGCATGCAGTAGCCCCTATATAAAACGGCCCGCTCCGTGCTGAATGCAGGGAACGGGCCGTTAAGTTTAATGAATCTTTCAGTTCTGCTTCCGGCAAGATCAAGATTCTGGGATTCCCCTCGCAAGGGACTTGGAAATCAATATTTCCGAGTAAGCGTTTTAGAGCCGCTGCGTCAGATGGAGGGGACATTTCGTCCAGGGACAGTCGTCCCGGCGGCCTTGCACACAAATGTCTGCGTGCCATTTTGCGCAAGCTGCGCGGCGGCGCGGCGGGCAACCGCTTCCTCCCGGAACAGGCCGAACACCGCTGACCCGGAGCCCGTCATGCCCCCGCCCAAAAAGCCCGCCCTGCCGGAG
>USIA01000191.1 GCA_900554535.1 uncultured Oscillospiraceae bacterium
GCGCGACACCGGGTCATACCGCAGCCCCGGCAGCTCCGTGATCTTTTCCGCTGCTTCCGGGCTGACGCGGGTGATGAGCACATTGGTGTCTCCATTTCTCAGAATGCTCTGTGCAATCGCCACAATCTGTTCAGGCGTCTTGCCCGCGCCATAGATAACCTCCGGCGCGCCCTGGCGCAGGCCGCGGTGATGGTCCACTTTGGCAAAGCCCAGATCTTCGTAAGGGCTGATCTTCAATTTTTGTTCCGCCTGCTCCGGCGAAAGTGCGCCGCTTTGCACCTGTTTTAAAATTTCTAAAATGGCGCTTGGCCGCATGGCCGCGCCTCCTTTCAATCTTTAGAAATACGGGGCTGTAAATCGAGCAGCACCGCCTCAAACAGCGGTTTCAGGGCTTCCTCAATCGCTTCCCTTTGCAAAACCGCATCGGAAAACTGGTCTTCCAGCAGCTGTATACGGGCTGCCCCGTGAAAAACGCGCACGCGGAAATCGGTAAAACCCAGCCGCGCCAGCGTGTCCTCCGCCTGTTCCACGCACTGCAAAAGGGCATAGGTGATCGGTTCCCACGTCGGCACCCGCGTAGCCAGGCAGGCATAGGACGGCTTGCGCGCCGTGAACAGGCCCGCTTGTGCAGAAAGGCGGCGCACATCGGCCTTGGTCAGGCCGCAGATACGCAGCGGCGACAGCACGCCCAGCTCCTCCAAGGCGGCCATGCCGGGGCGGTCGTTCACGTCGTCAGAAGCGTTTGTCCCATCGAGCACGGTGGTGTAGCCGTCCGCCTCTGCGCGGCTGCACAGGATCCGCCAGGCTCGTAAAGAGCGCCAGCTTGCACCAATAGCACCGGCGCGGTCCGTTCGCAGCCACGCGGGGATCCTCCAGCACATCCTCGGAGAGAACTGTCAAAGGTGCATCGACCATCTGTGCAATCAGGCCCGCGTCGTGCCGCTCCCGCGCCGGTTGAAAAGGCGTCTCGAAAAAGTAGCCGTGTACATCACAGCCATATTGATGCGCTGCATAAAACAGATATGAGGAGTCTGTCCCCCCGGAAAGCGCGACGGCCACCTTGGGATGCACCGCGAAAAACTGTTCCAGTGTCTGCATGGCGATTCCTCCTTTGACACATCTGCGCCGTCAATGACAAATATCTGTCAGTTTCGTCCATAATTCGTCCATAATAAAATGGGCGCCTGCTGCTTTCTCTAGCAAAATTCTTAATATATTCAGTTTACACCACCTAACGTTGTGATGCAAGCCTCCGACGTCAAACAGAAAACCAAAAAGGAACAATTTTCATTTTAAAAAGTTGTGTCAATTGGCAAAAATGCACAATTTTCAAAAAAGTATATCCTTTTTGACGGCATCATACTGCGCTCGCTGCCTTCCTGTATCCGGCGTGATGTGCCGTCGAAAAATCCCCCGCGTCTGGGGGATTTTTGCTGTATGGCCGTTTCACGGTCGCGGCGAATACAGGTATTCCTTTGCCTCCGCGATTTCCTCGGCCATCGCCTTCTGACCGGGCGCGCCTGTTGTGTTTCGCTTTTCCACACAGGTTTTCAGGCTGATCGCGTCGTAGATGTCCTGGTCAAACACAGGCGAAACAGCGCGGAATTCCTCCAGCGTAAAGTCATCGAGCGCCTTGTGGTGTGCGATGCCGTAAAGCACAAGCTGGCCGACGATTCCGTGGGCATCGCGGAAAGGAACGCCCTTATTGACCAGGTAATCGGCCGCATCAGTGGCATTCGTGAAACCATGGCGGGCGCTCTGTTCCATCCGGGGTTTATTGAAGCGCAGCGTGCGCAGCATATCGGCGAAAAGCCGGACGCATCCCTTGACCGTATCGATGGCGTCAAAGGTCGGTTCCTTGTCCTCCTGCATGTCCTTGTCATAGGCCAGCGGGATGCCCTTCATGGTCGTCAGCATGGCCATCAGCGCACCATAGACGCGGCCGGTTTTGCCGCGCACCAGCTCCGCAATATCCGGATTTTTCTTCTGCGGCATGATGCTGCTGCCCGTCGAATAGGCGTCATCGAGCTCGACGAACTGGTATTCATTGGAATTCCAAAGGATAATCTCTTCCGAAAAGCGGCTCAAGTGCATCATGATGATGGACAGTGCGTCCAACAGCTCCAGGATATAGTCGCGGTCCGAGACAGAATCCATGCTGTTGCGCGTAGGGCCGTCAAAGCCCAAAAGCCGCGCGGTATAGCCGCGGTCAAGCGGATAGGTAGTGCCCGCCAGCGCGCCGGCGCCCAAGGGGCAGAGGTTCATCCGCTTGCGAATATCCGCCAGGCGGCTGCGGTCGCGGCGGAACATCTCAAAGTATGCGCCCAAATGATGCGCCAGTGTGGTGGGCTGGGCTTTTTGCAGGTGGGTAAATCCCGGCATAAAGGTGTCGGCGTTCTGTTCCATCTGGTGCAAAAGGCATTCCAACAGCTCGCGCAGCTCCTCGTCGATGTGGCCAATCTCATCGCGGACATACAGCTTCATATCCAGGGCAACCTGGTCGTTCCGGCTGCGGCCGGTGTGCAGCTTTTTGCCCGCATCGCCGATGCGCGCGATGAGATTCGCCTCGACAAAGCTGTGCACATCCTCATATTCGTCGGTGATCGCGAGCTTTCCGGCCTTCACATCGGCCAGGATTCCGTCCAATCCGGCGGTGATGGCGTCGCGCTCCCCTTCCGTAATCACGCCCTGACGTGCAAGCATCGCGGCATGGGCGCGGCTGCCCGCAATGTCCTGCGGGAGCAGCCGCTGGTCAAACGAAATTGATGCATTGAATGCATAGGCGAGCTGATCAGTTTCTTTTGTAAAGCGCCCGCCCCATAATTGTGCCATAATCAATACCCCTACCTTTTTAATAAAGCTGATAGCGGCGTTCCGCTCAGCTTTCCTTCATTTTTGATTCCATCTTCTGGTTCTGTCCGTTGCGCCCCATGGTCTGCCATGCCGGCGCAGGAATTTCTTTTACTATAGCATATTGCCTGCGCGATTGCAATTTTCGCACAAAAGCAAGGCCAAAATTTCTGTTTTACTTTAGTGACGATTCATGGTATATTGAATTTGAATGTATCCGAAAGCCCTGTGAATCTACTGAAGTTGGAAAAGATATTGGAGTTAGGAGCCTATGGAAACTGACGGTGCGTTAAAAATTACAGACCTCATCGCGCCACGTGCCATTGATCTCGACGCCCACGTCGCCACCAAGCCGGAAGCGCTCGACCGGCTGACCACGCTGGCGAA
>USIA01000192.1 GCA_900554535.1 uncultured Oscillospiraceae bacterium
CAAGAGGAAGCGGCCGGGCTGCTGGGCATCCCGCCGGCTGCGATTGCACTTTCCGACGGCTTTGCATTTGAGGCGGCCAATCCCGCGCACCGCGTTTCCCTGCGGGACGTGATGATCCATTGCCAGAGCGCGGGGCACGGGGAGCTGTGCGTCCACGCGACGTATGAAACGACCCGCAGCGCCGGGTCCTATGGCGTACATATCGCAAAGGTCCGCGTGGACCGCGAAACCGGGAAGGTGCAGGTTTTGCAGTATGCCGCCGTGCAGGACGTCGGCTTTGCGATCAATCCCCTGATGCTGGAAGGGCAGCTGCAAGGCGGCATACACATGGGCTTGGGCTATGCGCTGTCTGAACAGATGACGTTTGACGAACAGGGCAGGCCCCAGCCGCTGCTGCTCAAAAAATACGGCATCCTGCGCGCGGATGAGATGCCGCAGGAACTGAAAATCGATTTTATCACCGGCAAGGGCGGAGAGCCCGGCGGACCCTATGGGGCCAAGGCATTGGGAGAATGCCCGGTGGTGCCCGTGGCGCCGGCGGTGGTCAATGCCATCTGTAACGCTTTGGAAATCGAAATGAACGACTTGCCCGCCACACCGGAACGCATCCTGGCGGCATTGCGAAAGAAGGAGGAAACGCAGCATGCCTAAGCATAGCATGGTGAAGATTTTGGGAATTTGCGGCAGCCCGCGGCGCCGTTCAGCCTATACGGCGCTGCAGGCCGCGCTGGAGGCGGCGGAAAAGTCAGGGGAAGCGGTGCAGACCGAATTGGTCGAGCTGCGCGGGAAAAATATCCATCCCTGCGTACACTGCAACCAGTGCCTGCAAAAGGGCTCGGATGCCTGCGTCGTTTTCCAGGACGACATGACGCCGCTTTATCAGAAATTTTACGAGGCAGACGGGGTGATTCTCGCCTCGCCGGTCTATGAAATGAACATCACGGCGCAGACCGCCCTCTTTATGGACCGGTTCCGCTCCGCCTGGCGCAAGGGCGTGCAGGACCCGGAATTTTTCGTGCGAAAGGTCGGCGCGGGCATCGTGGTCGGCGGCACGCGCAACGGCGGCCAGGAGATGGCGGTCAATGCCATCAATAACTTTTTCCTGGCGCAGGGGATGACGCTGTGCACCGGCGGCAACGGCATGTACACCGGCGCCATGCTGTGGAACCCCGGCGACGGCTCGACCCTGATGGATGACCCGGAGGGCATGCAGAACGCCGCCATCCTGGGCAAAAAAATCGCCATTATGGCCAGAGTGATGAAGGAAGCGGATTTATGGAATCTATCGAATTGACCATTAACGGCCGGGTTTACCCGCTGCAAATTGAAAAGGGTTGGACGCTGCTTTATGTGCTGCGCGAGGTGCTGGATCTGACCGGCACCAAATGCGGCTGCGGCACGAACGACTGCGGCGCCTGCCGGGTGATTGTGGACGGCGAAGCGAAAAATTCCTGCTGCCTTTTGGCCAGGAACCTGCAGGGCAGGCAGATCACGACCATTGAAGGCCTTTCCGATGGCCTGCATCTGCATCCGCTGCAGCAGGCGTTTATCGATGCGGGCGCCGTGCAGTGCGGCTTCTGCACGCCGGGCATGATCATGAGCGCCAAGGCGTTATTGGACCGGAACCCGGACCCGACAGAGGCGGAGATCCGCGAGGCGCTGCGCCACAACCTGTGCCGGTGCACGGGATATGTGAAGATCGTCGAGGCGGTGCAGCTGGCCGCCCGGCGGATGCGTGAGGGGGATGCCTGTGGAGCGGTTTAAAAACGGCGTTTTGGGCAAGGAAATGCCGGTCATCGACGCGCGGCTGAAGGTGACCGGGCAGCTACGCTATGTCGGCGATTATAAGCTCCCCGGCATGCTTTACGGGAAGGTGCTTTTCAGCCCTTATGCGCACGCGAAGATCACGGCCATCGACACCACGGAAGCGGAAATGCTGCCGGGCGTTCGGGCGGTCGTGTGCTACCGCGACGCGCCCGAGACCCGCTATAACGGAAACGGGGAGGACTCTGCGGTGCTGCCCTCGGAGCGCGTGTTTGACGATGTGGTCCGCTATGTCGGCGACAAGGTCGCGGCAGTGGCCGCCGACACCGAGGCAATTGCCAAAGAAGCGCTGCGGCGCATCCATGTGGAATACGAGGAACTGCCCGCCTATTTTGACCCGGAACAGGCCGCTGCACCCGGCGCCTATCCCATCCACCCGCACGGGAATATCCTCGAGGAGGTCAATCTTTCGGCCGGCGATCTGGAGCAGGGATTTGCGCAGGCGGATTTGATTTTAGAGGACCGCTACGAGGTGCCGGCCGTCCACCATGCACCCATGGAGCCGCACGTCTCGATTGCCGACTTTGACGCCTCCGGCAAGCTGACCGTCTATACGCCGTCGCAGGATGTGTTCGGCCAGCGGATGAATCTTTCCAAAATTTTCGGCCTGCCGCTGAGCAAGATCCGCGTGTTGAGCCCCGCCATGGGCGGCGGTTTCGGCGGGAAGATCGATTTGGTCAACGAGCCGGTCGCAGCCCTGCTTGCGATGAAGGCGCACCGCCCGGTCAAGATCACCTACACCCGCAGCGAGGATATCCAGTCCGGCACCACCCGCCATGCGGAGACGATTTTTATCAAGACCGGCCTGAAACGGACCGGCGAGATCACAGCCTGCGACTATAAAGTCTATTTGAGCGCCGGCGCGCAGTCGGGCGCCACCATGAGCGTGGCGTGGGCGGCGGGCGGCAAGTTCTTTAAGCTTTTCAAGACGCCGAACCTGCGCTATCACGCCATCCCGGTCTATACGAACCGGGCCAACGCCGGGGCCATGCGCGGTTTCGGCTCGCCGCAGCTCTTTTACGCGATCAACGCGCAGATGAACCAGGCCGCCCAACGCCTGCATATGGACGTATGCGACCTGTACCTCAAAAACCTGCATGACCCGAACACCAAAGACCAAAATGGGCAGGACCTGGGCAATTTCCGGGGGAAGGACTGCGTGCGGCGCGGGGCCGCGCTATTTGGCTGGAAAAAAGCCCTGCACGAGCAGCAAGCGTCCCGCGAGGCGGGCGGGCGCTACCGCATCGGCGTGGGCATGGCCGCAGCCCCGCACGCCAGCAGCCTTTACGGCATTATGCCGGACACCTGCGGCGTGATGCTGAAAATGAACGAGGATGGCTCCCTGACCATGTTCACCGGC
>USIA01000193.1 GCA_900554535.1 uncultured Oscillospiraceae bacterium
CAGGAAAAGGCCGCGCCCGGCGTAACCGGTGTCGAATACAGGCGGCTCAACACAACACGCCCGCCCAGCAGTCCGACCGCCAACAAAATGGCAACCAACACCACGGCCAGCACGATCCGCCGCCCGCGCTTTTTACGCCTTTTGCCCTGTCCGGCCGCGCGCACGAGGTCCGGATCATCCTTCCACTCGCCGGCATAGGGTGCCTCGGCAGCGGACGCACTGGGCAAAGCTTGCCCACATTTTTTGCAATTGCGGGCATCGTCCGGATTTTCCGTTGCACAATTTGGACAAAGCATGGGTTTCTCTCCTTTTCAGATCAGCGGCGGTGCCGCACGGTTTTTATCATTATACCGCACGGCGCCGCAGAATACAAACCGGGATTTTTCTAGTTAGTCCGCGTTGGCGGGCCGTCTGACGCAAGCTACACTCCTAGGCTTTCTGGCGAGCTACTGGGCGAGTGTTGTGCTTTTTCCCAATCCCGCCTTTGGCTTCTTTCCGCAAATTTTCTTTTGAATCATCTCGTGCGCCGCACACAAAATTTGCTTCTTTGCACAATTTCGTGTAAAATCGACATTAGCAAAAACAATGCAGAAAGGAAATGCCTGTGGGAAACTCCAGAAAACGATCTTCCAAACGGCGCGCGCACCGCTCCAGACGGGGCCGGCGTTTTGTGATCGTGGTGATCCTTTGCCTGGCCGTCTTGGCGGCGGGCTTTTCCTTGCGCGCTTGCCTGGAGCAATTCACCATGCCGTCCGTGACGCTGACAAATCCTGACGAGCTGACCATCCAGGACCGCTACCAGGGCAGTCTGATCATTCCAAAATATAACCTACCGCAAAACACCTATGAAGACGCGAAATTTACCACGCAAAACAGCCTGCTGCACTACCAGGACGCCAACGCCGCCACAGGGGTAGACGTCTCCTCCTGGCAGGGTGACATCGACTGGAAGGCCGTCAAAAATGCGGGGATTCAGTTTGTGTTTTTGCGTGTCGGCTTCCGCGGCCAGACGTCGGGAGGAATTTACCTCGACGACCGGTTTGAAGCGAACCTCCAGGGCGCACTGGATGCAGGCATTTCTGTGGGTGTCTATTTCTATTCCCAGGCCGTCACAAAAGAAGAGGCCCGGGAAGAGGCGAATTTTGTTCTTTCGCACATCAAAGGCAGCAAGATTACTTATCCGGTGGCCTATGACTGGGAGTCCGCTGACCCGGAAGAGGTGGCGACTGCCTCGACAACAACGGCGCGCACCAACAATGTCAGCGGCGCAGATGTAACCGCCTTTACAAAGGTCTTCTGCGAAAAAGTGCGCAGCGCCGGGTATCAGACCTGCTATTATACAAACAAATCCATGGGGTACGATACCTTTGACCTCGAGGCGCTGTCCGATTACCCGATCTGGTATGCAGAGTATCGGGATCTGCCGAGCTTTTATTACCGCTTCGCCATCTGGCAATACACCAATGCGGGACGGGTTTCTGGCATTTCGGAACCAGTTGATTTGGATATTTCTTTCCAGAAATTTGCATAATTCTTTCGTTTGATTGAAAAAAACTGCAAAATAAGCGCTGCGAAATATGCATGACGTTTTGATGGAGGTCTTTTTATGTTGCAATTTATCTGCCATCCAACCTGTACAACCTGCAAAAAGGCGCGCGCCTGGCTGGATGCGCACGGCATTTCTTATCAGGTGCGCGACATCCGCACGGAAAATCCAACGGAAACCGAACTGCGAGCCTGGCAGGCAGACAGCGGCTTGCCGCTCAAACGGTTTTTTAATACCAGTGGCCAGCAATACCGCGCGTTGGGACTGAAAGACAAGTTGCCGGACATGCCGGAAGACGCGCAATTTGCCCTGCTGGCCTCCGACGGCATGTTGGTCAAACGTCCGCTGCTGGTGGGCGGTGGCCATGTGCTTGTCGGGTTCCGGGAAAAGGAATGGGAAGCGGCCGTCATGCTTGCGGATGAACTGGCATAAAACTCCAGGCATACGAAGGGAGGAGAAGATCAAAATGGCCCAGCTGCAAATTATCCAAGGCGACATCACCAAATTACACGTGGACGCGATTGCAAACGCTGCCAACACCACATTGCTGGGTGGCGGCGGCGTGGATGGCGCCATCCACCGGGCCGCGGGTCCGGAACTTTTGGCGGAATGCCGCACCTTGCATGGGTGTGCCACTGGCGACGCAAAACTGACCAAAGGATACCGCTTGCCGGCAAAATATGTGCTGCACACGCCCGGACCGATCTGGCGCGGCGGCACGCACAACGAAGCACAGCTGTTGGAAAGCTGTTACCGCAGGTGCCTGGAACTAGCGGAGGAAAAGGGCTGCAAAACGGTTGCTTTCCCCTCCATCAGCACCGGTGTTTATGGCTATCCACTTGCACAGGCGGCTCCCATTGCTGTGCGCACCATCCGGGCATTCCTCATGCATGCGAAATCGATTGAGACGGTTCTGATGGTATGCTTTAACGACACAACATTTGCCGCTTATCAGGAAGCGGCGCGGAGGGAAAATCACGCATGAAATCGTATCGCAAGGAGCTTTCGGTCCATTTGCCCACACGGCAGGGGCTGCTGAATATCACGCCGCAGGTCAAGCAGGCAGTTCACGAATCCGGCATACAGGAAGGCCTCGTGCTGATCAATGCCATGAACGTCACAGCCAGTGTATTCATTAACGACGACGAGGAAGGGCTGCGCCATGACTTTGCGGCATGGCTCGAAAAGCTCGCGCCGGAAAAGCCATACCGCCAGTACGATCATAACGGCTTTACCGGCAATGCGGACGCACACATCAAGCGCAGCATCATGGGGCGGGAATCCGTTGTCGCCATCACAGACGGTGAACTGGACTTCGGCACATGGGAACAGATCTTTTATTATGAATTTGACGGCATGCGCGATAAGCAAGTCCTGATCAAAATCATCGGGGAATAAATCCGGAATTTCAAGTACAGCACAGAAAGGAAGCCTTCTCATGCATGCTCTCAACCCACAAGCGGACATTCGTTTCCCACGCCGCGCGTTCTGGCCGAGCGCCATTGCCGGCTCTGTTTTGACGTGGTTTGCCTTTCAGCAGTATGGCATTTTTGGGAAAAACGTCTTGCAGATATACCTGCCGGTGTGGATCGTCTGGCTGACGGCCAGCGCAGGGGTCACCGCCTGCAT
>USIA01000194.1 GCA_900554535.1 uncultured Oscillospiraceae bacterium
GGCACACAGGCGCCGCCCCGCGCGCGCAGCACGCCCCAGCCCACAATCGCATATCCCGGGTCGATTCCCAGAATAACCATCCGCGCACTCCCTTCGGCAACTTTATATACTGTTGTATTATACCACAGGCCACGCCAGCATGCAAAGCCGGATAAAGGGGATTGATGCAGGAATCCAATGCCCCGGTCGCCGCCTGTTTTTGCGGCCGCGGGCGCATAGATTCGGCTGATCCGCTAAAAGTAATTGTATTTCGGGGGGAACGGATGTATACTGATAGAAATAACAAAAATATCCGCCTTTTTACGGTAAAAATTGGGAGGTTATCATGCTTGAAACAGTCGATCTGAAACGCACCCTCTCCAAAGAAGCCTACAAGGAAGCGCTCAAGCCTTTGCAGGAATCGCTGACCGCCCTGGACGCCCCCATCAAAGAGGCCGGGCTGCCGGTGATTATCCTGTTCGAGGGCTGGGGAGCTGCGGGCAAAAGCCACGCCATCGCAAAGCTGATCCAGAATTTTGACCCGCGCTGGTTTACGGTGGTAAACACCCAGCCGCCCACGGCACTGGAATTGCGCGAGCCGGTCATGTGGCGCCACTGGCTGACGCTGCCGGAAGCCGGGCAGATGTCCGTCATGGACCGTTCCTGGTATCAGGAGGTCAGCATTCTGCGGCTGGAGCGCGAGGTGGACGATCCGACCAACCTGCGCCGCCTCAAAGAGATCAACGCATTTGAGCGGAATCTGACAGATAACGGCTACCTGATTATCAAATTTTTCCTGCATATCTCTCAGAAGGAACAGAAAGCCCGCCTGGAGGCCCTGGACAGCAACAAGAACACCGAATGGCGCGTCACGCCCGATGACTGGCGCCGCTGCCGGCAATACGACAAATACTGCCGGGCGTTTGACGAGATGCTCACCTACACAAACACCTCTTATGCGCCCTGGCACGTACTTTCCGGCATGGACAGCCGCCTGCGCAATATTGAAGTCTTCCAGACAGTCCGGGACGCGGTGCAGGCTGCGTTGAAGAGGTGCCAGGCAAAGCGTGCCGCACCCCAGGAAGCTTTGTGCCCTATCCAACCTGGGCCCTATTCGTTTGTCAAAATGCCAAAGCTCAGCGAAGTGGACCTCTCCCCCGCGCTCGATGAAACGCAATATAAGCATGCGCTCAAAAAGGAGCAGACCCGCCTGTCCGAACTGCACAACGCGATCTACCGCAAAAAAGTGCCGGTTGTGATTGTGTATGAGGGCTGGGACGCTGCGGGCAAGGGCGGCAACATCAAGCGCGTGGCCGAAGCGCTGGACCCTTGCGGCTACGAGGTGGTGCCCATTGCCGCGCCGGATAAGTCGGAAAAAAGCCGGCACTATTTGTGGCGTTTCTGGCGCCGTTTGCCGCGCAGCGGGCACATCGCCATCTTCGACCGCTCCTGGTACGGCCGCGTGATGGTGGAACGCATCGAAGGCTTTTGCTCACCGGAAGACTGGCAGCGCGCTTACCACGAGATCAACGAATTCGAACATCAACTCTACGACTGGGGCGCGGTCGTGCTCAAATTTTGGATTCACATTGACCCTGACGAGCAGCTGCGCCGATTTGAGGAACGGCAAAATACACCCGGAAAGCAATGGAAGATCACGGACGAGGATTGGCGCAATCGCAAAAAGTGGCCGGAATACGAAGTGGCGGTCAACGAAATGTTCCGCTATACCTCCACGGACTTCGCACCCTGGCACATCATCGCCGGCAACGACAAAAAATATGCCCGCATCCAGGCACTGCGCCTGATAAACCGCGCAATCGAGACGCGCCTGAAGCGCCATGCCTAAAAAGCTGGCATTCCCGGCGTTCGAAACTGCCGCAGTTGCACGCCAGCTTTCCTTCTAAAAGCACGCTTGTCTCGCACAGCCCAACTGTGTTATCATAATGACAAATAGCGGCCAATGGGCTGCCAAACAAAAACGGGAAGGCGGCGCAACTTTGCAGCGGCTGCCATCCCCAAAAAAGGGAGAAGTGAATGATGGACAAACAGAAACCAAGCACACAATGCATCCACGCCGGCTACCGGCCAGGCAACGGGGAACCGCGCAACATCCCTATCATACAATCCACCACGTTCCGCTATGAAACGGGCGAAGCGATGGGCAGGCTCTTTGACCTGAAGGAAGACGGCTACTTTTACACGCGAATGCAAAACCCCACCAACGACCAGGTCGCCGCAAAGATCTGCGCCTTGGAGGGCGGCACTGCCGCCATGCTGACTTCCTCTGGCCAGGCGGCCAACTTCTTTGCAGTGTTCAACATCGCTACGTGCGGTGACCATGTGATTGCGTCCTCCTCCATCTACGGCGGCACCTACAATCTCTTTTCCGTCACGATGAAGCGGATGGGCGTGGACTTTACGTTTGTTGACCCGGACTGCTCTGAGGAAACGCTGAACGCTGCGTTCCGTCCAAACACGAAGGCCGTCTTTGGCGAAACGATTGCAAACCCAGCGCTGACGGTGCTGGATATTGAAAAATTCGCCCGCGCCGCCCATGCGCACGGCGTGCCCTTGATTGTGGACAACACGTTCCCCACGCCCATCAACTGCCATCCGTTTGCGTGGGGCGCCGACATTGTGACGCATTCTACCACCAAATACATGGACGGGCACGCAAACACCGTCGGCGGCGCTATTGTGGATTCCGGCAAATTCGACTGGGATGCACACGCTGAAAAGTTCCCAGGCCTGACAACGCCGGATGAAAGCTACCACGGCGTGATCTACACCAAACAGTTCGGGCTTGGCGGGGCGTTCATCACCAAAGCCACAGCGCAGCTGATGCGTGATTTCGGCAGCACGCCGGCCCCGCTGAGCACCTATCTGCTCAATATCGGACTGGAAACGCTGCCCCTGCGCATGGCCCAGCATTGCGCGAACGCGAAGGCCGTTGCGGAATTCCTCGCAAAACACGAGAAGGTTGCCTGGGTCAAGTATCCCGGCCTGCCGGGCGATTCGCAATACAGTCTCGCGCAAAAATATATGCCAAACGGCACATGCGGCGTGATCTCCTTTGGCGTCAAGGGCGGCCGCCCCGCAGCGGAGGCCTTTATGGCCGGGCTGCAGCTTGCGTCCATCGCAACGCATGTGGCGGACGCCAAAACCTGCGTATTGCATCCGGCCTCCACC
>USIA01000195.1 GCA_900554535.1 uncultured Oscillospiraceae bacterium
TACCAGCCGTTACGGCGAGCCCAAGGCTCTCATGCGCCTGATAGACCGATGCCATGCGGCAGGCATCGGCGTGATTATGGATTTTGTGCCCGCGCATTTTATCAATGACTACTGGGCGCTGGCGAACTTTGACGGCCATTATTTATATGAAAGTGAGGACGCGACCGTCCGTTACAGCGAGTGGGGGACCACATTTTTTGATTTTACAAAACCGCACGTCGTCAGCTTTATGAAATCAGCGCTTGATTTTTGGTTGACATATTATCACTTTGACGGCATCCGCTACGATGCGGTTTCCAGAATGCTTTATGTCTGTGGGCGGGAAGATCGCGGTGTCAATGAAGCGGGCGTCTGGATGCTGCGCAGTGCCAACTATATGCTCGAGCAGCGCCACCCTGGTGTAATGCGCATTGCGGAGGATTCCACGACGTTTTTGAAGGTCACGGCACCGGTTGTCTATGGGGGGCTGGGATTTGACTACAAGTGGGATCTCGGCTGGATGAATGACGCGCTGGATTATATGATGAAACGCCCGGACGAACGGCCTGCCTTTGCGCAAAAGATTACCTTCTCCTTGAGCTATTTTTACAGCGACATATTCCTGCTGCCTCTGTCGCATGATGAAGTGGTGCATGGAAAGCGCACAATTCTGGATAAGATTTACGGCAGCCAGGCGGAAAAATTCCCGCAAATGCGTGCTTTCTGGGTGTATTTTTTCACGCATCCGGGCAAAAAGCTCAGCTTTATGGGCAATGAGCTGGCGGAGTTCAAAGAATGGGATGAGAAGGCCGCGATTGGCTGGAACCTGTTGGATTTTCCGCAGCATGACGCCTTTCACCGGTTTGCGGCACAATTGCAGGCGTTTTATGAGACGCATCCGTCGCTCTATGAAAACGACTACAACGCCGCGGGATTCCAGTGGATGGATTTGAAACATACTGGCCAGTGTATTTTTGCGTATTGCCGCGACAGCCTCGACGTCAACCGGCCGGAACAGCTCTATGTTGCATTGAACTTTTCGGACCGGCCCATGCTCGATTACCGCCTGCCGGTCTGCAAGCTCGGTGTGTACGAAGAGGTTTTCAGTACGGATGCAGCGGAGTTTGGCGGGGAAGGCCACCACAATCCAAAGGTCCAGACGCGCCTTGCCGGCGGCACGCCTTCCATCCGTGTGGATCTGCCGGCGTTTTCAGGAACGATTTTTCGACGGGTTGCAGATGATCTGCAATGATACAAAGCCCATTGCGACGGCGTAGGGCTATCAAGAAAGCAACTGGGCCTGCCCCTTCTGACGGGGACAGGCCCAGTTGCTATTTTTTCTGGTGCAACAGCTTCATCGTGCGGATTGCCAATACAACCAGGAGAAAAATCACCACAATGGCGAATACGTTCGCCACTGCATTTGCCGCAAACCCGGCGACAACCACATTTACCACGAAGAGCACCGCAAACAGGGCCGCCAGCAGGATCCATACTACGAGGGTCCGGCGGTAACCGGCAGGCGTAGGCTTTTCTTTGCCCCGCTTGCCCGCATAGTGCCCGATGAGCGCGTCCATCATGGCGCAAAGCTTATTGCGCATATTTTTCGGTGTATGCCTGTCCAAACCACAAGCCAATCTCGCGGCGGACAGATTCCGGGCTGTCGCTGGCGTGGATCAGGTTTTCACAGGCGCGGTCTTCAATGCCGCATTTTTCATAGCTGTCAATTCCGAAATCACCGCGGATGGTGCCTTTTTCTGCGGCAGCGGGATTGGTGGCGCCCACAACCTTGCGGATATCCTCGATCAGCGTCTCGCTTTCGCCTTTGACGACCATAGGCATAACCCAGCGGTTGGTAAAGTAATCGGCAAACTGACGGGCCGCGTCGCCGCCCATGCGGGCGATGGCCTCTTCATAATGGGCAAAAAGCAATTTGGTGTCCACCCTGCGGCAGTCCGCCATCTCGATTTCCACGCCAGCTGCCTTCAGGCGCTCCAGAATCGGCACGCACAACGCGCGCTCCAGAGCGTCAGGCTTGAGCATCACAAAGCTGTACTTCATAAGATCCTCCTATTCTTACAGTGCCTATATTTTCAAACAATCGCGAATGAATCTATTATATAGCATTCCATGTGTATCCGGCAAGAGAATCTCGACAAAAAATTAGCAAACAGAAAATTGCACAATCCGAATCATTTTTGGGACGGTGTGTGTGGCAATTCAGCCATCGTGATTGGCGCAAATTTACCGCCGATCAGGGAAAGCAGATCGGCGGGGGCGAGCTGCACCTGGGTGCCGATTTTGCCGCCGCTGACGATGACTGCCGGCAGTTCCCGCGCGCTTTCGTCGAGCACAGTGGCGTACTGTTTTTTCATGCCGATTGGGGAGCAGCCGCCGCGGATATAGCCAGTCACTTTGTTGATGTCCTTGACATGGATCATCGCGACGCTCTTGACGCCTGCAGCGCGGGCGGCAGCTTTCAGGTCGAGCTCAGCCGCAACAGGCACCACGAAGATATAGTAATTGTGATCGGCCCCTTGGGTGACCAGGGTTTTGAAGACCTGCTCCAGCGGCTGGAACCGAGGGTTTTGAGCCCCCGCCCCAGCGGCTGGCCGAGCTTTGTCGCCACTGCGACGCCATCGATTTTGCCATCCTCGTGGTCGTAAAAGTACGGCGTATAAGATATTTTTGCCTTATCGAGGATGCGCATGACATTTGTCTTTTCCTCTTTCTTTTTCGCCATTGGGGAACCTCTTTTCCGTATTCAAAACCGTATACCCAAGTATACCGCAGGTTCTGCCGAAGCGCAAGTGGAAGCGGGTAAGCAAAAAACGAGGCCGGGAGCCCGCCTCAAAGCCTACCCGCCTCGTATAATCTATGAATGATTTCGACTTTAAGCGTCTGCCGCTGCCTCCGGATTGTTCAAAGACGCTTTTTCTTTTTGGCCTTTGCCAGGTTTGCCACCCGCATAGAGCGCGCGCATGGCGTTCAAAATAGCGATGACCGCAACGCCGACGTCTGCAAACACAGCCCACCACATGTTGGCAAGTCCAAGCGCAGAGAGCACCAGGATAATGGCTTTGACGGCCAGGGCGAAGACAATGTTTTCCCGCACGATCGCGAGCGTTTTGCGGGCGATGCGGATGGCCAGCGGCAG
>USIA01000196.1 GCA_900554535.1 uncultured Oscillospiraceae bacterium
GCTGCTGCAGGGCGCCCGCCTGACGAGTTACGAGCTGGACCGCGCCGGCATCGACGTGACGCTCATTTGTGACAATATGGCGAGCATCGTGATGAAAAACGGCTGGGTCAATGCCTGCTTCGTCGGCTGCGACCGCGTGGCGCGAAACGGCGACGCGGCCAATAAAATCGGCACAAGCGGCGTGGCCATTCTGGCCAAATACTACGGCATCCCGTTCTATGTGCTGGGGCCGACTTCGACGATTGACCTCGACTGCGCGACCGGCGCAGACATCGAAATCGAACAGCGCGACCCGGATGAAATCCGCACCATGTGGTACAAAGAGCCCATGGCGCCGGCACATGTCAAGTGCTATAACCCGGCCTTTGACGTCACGGACCACACCCTGATTGCGGGCATTGTGACCGAGCACGGCATCGCGCGTGCGCCCTACGAGGAGAGCCTGCCGGCCATGTTCCAAAAATAATTTACTGGCCGGGCCCAGAATTTCAGCATCTTTTGGGAAGAGATGTTGAAAGTTGGAACTGTTTGTTATATAATATACGGAATAGAAGTCTCTTTTTGCTCGTCGAATCCACCGCACAGCAGCATCCGTCTGGCAGGCGGTGGACAGACAGGCCATGAGACCTTTTTTCATTGCAATTGTAGCGCGCGCTGTTCTGCAGGGGGCTGCATGCGCTTCAATACATACTGGATGCAGGGCTTTTCCCTGCGCAAAGTCGCCGCGGGCTTCCCGCGTCAACATTGAAAAAGGAGGAAGGACAACGATTATGAAAAAAACAAACAAGCTGGTTGCACTGGCACTGACGGTCGGTCTGATGATTACGGCCTTTGCTGGCTGCAACCCTGGCACCACAACTTCTGAGGCAGGCTCTCAGGCTGCTTCCGCAGCGGAGTCGCAGGCGGCGGAGGCTTCCGGAAGCAATTCCACCACGACGGGTACGGCAAATGACGCTTTGAAGATCGCCATTATTTCCAGCCCATCCGGTGTGGATGACGGTTCCTTTAACCAGGATGTCTATAAGGGCATCACGGACTTTATCAAGGAGCATCCGAAGAGCACCGTCAAGGCGGTCAAGGAGCCGACCGGCGATCCCGCCGCGGCTGTGCAGGCAGTGACGGATATTGTTGCAGATTACGATGTGCTGGTCTGCAGCGGCTATCAGTTTGCGGGCATCGGCTCGCTGGCCCAGCAGAACCCGACCAAGAAGTTTATCCTCATCGACACCAACCCGACCGACGCGGACGGCAAGGAAATTAAGGTTGACAACATCTACGCCATGACCTTTGCTGAGCAGGAAGGCGGCTTCTTTGCGGGCATCGCGGCTGCTATGGAAACCAAGAGCAACAAGGTCGCGGTTGTCAACGGCGTTGCGTATCCGTCCAATGTCAACTACCAGTACGGCTTTGAGTGCGGCGTGAAGTATGTCAACGAGACGCAGAACAAGAAGGTTGAATGCGTGGAGCTGCCCAGCCAGGCTGGCACGGACGTGAACAAAAAGAACATCGGCGGCAACTATATCGGCAGCTTTAACGACGAAGCCACCGGCAAGACCGTCGGCCAGCAGCTGATCCAGGAAGGCTGCGACATCCTCTTTGTGGCAGCAGGCAACTCCGGCAACGGCGTTTTCACAGCGGCAAAAGAGAGCAACGGCAAGTGCATGGTCATCGGCTGCGACGCGGACCAGTATGACTTTGGCGCAAATGGCGACAAGAACATCATCCTGACTTCCGCCATTAAGAACCTCCACCTGGCGACACAGCGTGCGCTGAACATGGTGGCGGACGGCTCCTTCAAGGGCGACAACGTTTTGCTGAAGGCAGACAGCGATTCGACTGGCTATGTTTCGACAAAAGGCCGCCAGCAGCTGAGCGACGCAACGCTCAAGGTCCTGGCAGATGCCTACACCCAGGTCAAGGAAGGCAAAATCGTCCCGGCTTCCAACTTCAGCGATGTGACGCCGGATACCTTTACCGTAAATAAATAACCATCCGCCCGCGCAGTGCGCGGTGATGAATCTTGTGCGGAGCAGGGAGATCGTGTTTTGCGAAGCAGGCGCCCCGGAGGCTTGCCAAAGGGCAGCTTCCGGGGCGCTTCCTGTTTGCGCATCGGGAGGGAAACCTATGGAGAAAGAACCATATATCGTTGAAATGCGGCACATCACCAAACGGTTTGGCCCGGTGACGGCAAACGACGATGTGAGCATCCAGGTCAAAAAGGGAGAAATTTATGCCCTGCTGGGGGAAAATGGCGCCGGCAAGAGCACGCTGATGAGCATGCTGTTCGGCATGTATGAGCCGGACGAAGGCGAAATCTATATCCGGGGCAAGCAGGTGAGAATTCAGTCGCCAAACCATGCTGCCCGCTTGAATATCGGGATGGTGCACCAGCATTTTAAACTGGTGCAAAACTACACCATTACGGAGAATATTGTGCTTGGCATTGAGCCGGTCCGCCGGAAGCTGGGAATTTTCCCATATGTGGATCTCCGCTCTGCCAATGAAAAGGTGCGCGCCCTTTCCAAAGAATACGGTTTGGAAGTGGAGCCGGAAGACGTCATCGAGAACATCAGTGTTTCAACGCAGCAGCGCGTGGAAATCTTGAAGATGCTCTACCGCAATGCGGAAATCCTGATTTTTGATGAGCCGACCGCTGTCCTGACGCCGCAGGAGATTGAGTTTTTGCTGGATATTCTGCGCAGCCTGCGCGACGGCGGCAAGACCATCATCCTGATTACCCACAAGCTCGAAGAAATCAAAAAGGTCGCGGACCGCTGCGCCATCCTCTGCCGCGGCAAGCTCGTAGCTGTGCGCGACGTGGCCACCACCTCGACCAGCGAGATGGCAAACCTGATGGTCGGCCGCGAGGTTTCCTTTACCGTTGACAAAAAGAAACCGCAGTTTGGCGACGTGGTGCTGGATGTACAGGACCTCTGTGTCAAAAACCGCGACAAGTTTGACGTAGTGAAGCACGTCAGCTTCCAGGTGCACGCGGGCGAAATCTTTGCCATTGCGGGCGTGGCCGGCAACGGGCAGGGCGAAGTCGCCGACGCGGTGGCGGGCCTGACGAAAATCTGCGGCGGGCGGGGCCCGCCGCCGGGGGAAGGGAACAAATCGCCTTT
>USIA01000197.1 GCA_900554535.1 uncultured Oscillospiraceae bacterium
TTGCCGACCTGCTCTGCAAGCCAGGCGAGCGTCTTGCCGGGGGCGATCGTGATAATCAGCTGTTCCGGGCGAACCAGTTCCTTAATCTCCGCGATCACCTCCGCATAAAACTGCGGCTTGACTGCGAGCACCACCACGTCAGCAAACTGCACGACCGCCGTATTTTCCTGTGTCGTCTGGACGCCATACGCCGTTTTGGCTTTTTCCAGCTTTTCTACCGTAGGATCAGACATCAGGATATCCGCAGGTGCACAGACGCCGTTTTTGACGATACCACCCATCATGGCGTTCGCCATGTTGCCGCAGCCGATAAATCCAAGTTTCATGTTGATAAAAGCTCCTTTGCTTTCAAGATTCAGGCCATTCCCCGCGTTCGGCGGGAGTGCCTTCAGGCAAAGCTCTGCTCTGTGCGAGCGATAATCTCGTCCTGCAGGGCGCGGCTCAAATTGCGGAAATGGTCGCTGTAGCCGGCAACGCGCACAATCAGATCCTTGTAATCCTCCGGATGTGCCTGGGCGTTGAGAAGGGTCTGCCGGTCAATGACATTGAACTGAATATGATGGCCGTCCATGTTGAAATAGGTGCGCACGAGGTTTGCCATCTGCTCCAGGCCCTGGTCGCCCGCCACCACGCTGGGGGTGAATTTCTGGTTGAGCAACGTTCCGCCGGTGCGCAGGTGGTCCATTTTGGCGCAGGACTTCACCACCGCTGTCGGGCCGTGCGTATCTGCACCCTTGGATGGGGAAATGCCCTCGCTGACCGGCAGATGCGCACCGCGGCCGTCCGGGCTTGCGAGCATGACCTCGCCAAAATAAACGTGGCAGGTCGTCGGCAGCATGTTGATGCGGTACATCCCGCCGCGCATATTGGGCCGGCCGGTGACGCACTTGTAATAGAAATCAAACACAGACCGCATGATATTGTCGGCATAATCGTCGTCATTGCCGTATTTGGGCGTATGATTCTGCACGAGGTTTCGCACGCGGGGCTCCTTTTCAAAATTGTCCAGCAGCGCCGCCTTGAGTTCACCCATTGTGAACTTTCCTTTATCATACACGTTATACCGGATCGCCGTCAAGCTGTCGGTGACCGTGCCAATGCCCACACCCTGGATATAGCTGGTGTTATAACGCGCGCCGCCCGCATTATAATCCTTGCCCTTCTTGATGCAGTCATTGGTCAGGATCGATAAGAACGGAACCGGCATCTCGTCCGCATAGATTTTTTCAATCACATTGCTGCCGCGGACTTTGACGTTCACAAAGTATTCGATCTGCTTCTGATAAGCTTCGAACAGCTCCTCGTAGGAATGGAAATCCTCCGCATTGCCCGTTTTGGGCCCAAGCTGGCGGCCCGCAACATGGTCGTAGCCATTAAAAAGCGTCAGCTCCAGGATTTTGGGCAGGTTCAGATAGCCGGTCAGGATATACGCCTCGTTGCCAAAGGCGCCGGTCTCCACACAACCGCTGGTGCCGCCGCAGCGCGCATCCTCAATGGATTTGCCCGCATTCAGCAGCTCCTGCACAATGGCCTCCGTGTTGTAGAAGGCAGGCTGGCCCCAGCCCTTACGGCTGATCTCGCATGCGCGCAGCAGGAACTTTTTCGGTGTCTTGCGGCTGATCTGCACATTGGAGCTCGGCTGCAACAGCTTCATGTCATCCATGCAGTCGAGAATCAGGTAGCTGACATCGTTGACGCCGTTGCTGCCGTCGGGCGCAATGCCGCCGGTGTTGATGTTGGCAAAATCGGTATAAGTGCCGCTTTCCTTGAGCGTGACGCCAACCTTCGGCGGCGCGGGCTGGTTATTGAACTTGACCCACAGGCATTCGAGCAGTTCCAAAGCGCCGTCGCGGTCCAGGATACCGGCTTTGATGTCGTGCTGGTAAAAAGGATTCAGGTGCTGGTCAAGGCGTCCGGGACTGTAAGAATCCCAGGGGTTGAGTTCGCTGGTGACTGCCAGGTGCACGAACCAATACATCTGCAGCGCCTGGTGAAAAGTCTGCGGCTTATGTGCCGGCACGACAGAGCAGGTTTCTGCAATCCGACGCAGGTCGTCCCTGCGCTGCGGGTCATCCGTCTGCTCGGCCATCTCGCGGGCCAGATCCGCATAGCGTTTGCCCAAAATCATCACCGCGTCGCAGGCAATGGACATGGCCTTAAGTTCATTCTGCTTTTCCAGCGCTTCCGGGTCGTGATAGAAATCCAGCGCATCGAGCGCCGCCTGGATGTCCTGCTGATACGCCAAAAAGCCTTTTTCATACAGCTTCCCGGAGCCAACCGTGTGGCCAGGGCCGCGCTGCTCCATAAATTCCGTGAAAATACCGCATTCATAGGCGGCCTTCCATTCCGGCGTCATGTGTGCAAAAATTTTGTGGCGGATGGAGCGCTCCTCCCAGAAAGGGATGATGACCTCCTGCTGGAATTTCCGATCCGCTTCGGTATTGGTAAAGTTAATCAGCTCCCGGTCGTTCATCACATGCATATCCTTGATCGTGTGGCAGCACAATTCCGGGAAGGTCGGCGAAACCTGTGGGCCGTCGCCCTTTTCGCCGACAATCAGCTCGCCTGGATGGATGGAAATTGCCTTCTCGGAAAAATAGCGCTTGAGCACCAGCGCACGCAATTCCGGGACGGAGACCTTGCCCTCGTATTCCCGATACGTTTCCGTCTCGATCCGTGCCCGCTCCATAGACAGGCGCGGCTGAGTATCGAGGCTTTCCTGACGCAGCGCCCGGATGCGCGCGTTCATCCCGTGAATTTCCGTTGCCTGCCGGTCCTCCGTGGACGTACAGCAGGCAGTGTTCTCTTTGACTGTGGCCGTTTGTGCCATCCTTTACCCTCCTATCTTGACATTCAAATACCCACGCTGCTGGAACCAACCCGCGATTTCCTCCATATGGCTGCGCGCTGGAATTTCAAACAGCTTTTCTGTATCATAAGGCCGGCCCAGGCGATCATATTTGCTCTGACCGGTGTTATGGTATGGCAATAAATTGATCTGGTACACACGCACGCCGCTGTCGAGCAGATCGGCAATGCGGTCAATGTCCGCCCGGCTGTCATTGATGCCGCCGATCAGCGGCAGGCGCGGGAGAATTGGGGTGCCCCGGCACAGCC
>USIA01000198.1 GCA_900554535.1 uncultured Oscillospiraceae bacterium
CCGCCGCAATGTGATTTTTGCTGATGCGGCCGCAGCCAATCAACATAAAGCGCAGTTTTTCCATCAATCCTTCAATCCTTCCCCTTTTGGTCTCAAACGTCCTGCCCTGATTACAAAAGCTCGATATTGGAGCGGTCCTTGACGTCCTTCATCGCGTTGCGCGTGTCAAAGATTTCCTTGGCGGTCTTCTGAATGTGGTCGTAGTCAAAGCAGGAATGCGCGGTGCAGATCACCACGATGTCCGCTTCACGGAGCATCTCGTCGGTCAGCTCCTTGGCACCGGTATGCACCTTGCCCTTGTGCTTATAGGTCGGGATAAACGGATCATAGTACGTGGTTTCAGCGCCTTCCTGGATGAAGTGGTCGATGACATTCAGCGCGGGGCTTTCGCGGTAGTCGTCGATGTCATTTTTATACGCAACGCCCAGCACCAGCACCTTTGCGCCATTGAGCGCAATCTTTTTCTTATTGAGGATCTTCATGGAGCGCTCGACCACGTATTCCGGCATCGCGGTGTTGATTTCGCCGGACGTCTCGATCAGGCGGGTATGGTAATCGTATTCGCGCGCCTTCCAGGAAAGGTAGAACGGATCCAGCGGAATGCAGTGGCCGCCCAGGCCCGGGCCCGGATAGAACGCCTGGAAGCCATAGGGCTTCGTCTTGGCCGCCTCGATGACTTCCCAGACATTGATGCCCATGCGGTTGCAGATGATGGCCATCTCGTTTGCCAGGCCGATGTTGATGTTGCGGTAAGTGTTTTCCAAGAGCTTCTCCATCTCAGCGACAGCCGGGGAGCTGACTTCATAAACACCGCCTTCGAGCACATGGCGGTACAAAGTAGCCGCAACCTCGGTGCCGTCCTTGCCCACACCGCCGACAACCTTTGGGGTGTTCTTTGTCTTATACTGCTTGTTGCCGGGATCGACGCGCTCGGGCGAAAATGCCAGATAAAAATCTTCGCCGCACTTGAGGCCGCTCTTTTCCAGGATGGGCTTCAGCAGCTCCTCTGTCGTGCCGGGATAAGTCGTGCTCTCCAGCACAATCAGCATGCCGGCATGCACATGCTCGGCGACGCTCTCCGTGGAATTCTTGACATAGCTGATGTCCGGCTGCTGGTGGGCATCCAGCGGGGTGGGCACGCAGATTGCCACCGCGTCCACATCGCGGATAAAGCCGAAATCACTGGTCGCACGCAGACGGCCGCTCTGCACTTCTTCCTTAAGTGTCTCGCCGACAATGTCGCCGATATAGTTATGGCCCGCATTGACGCTTTCCACTTTGTGTGCTTGGACGTCAAAGCCGATGGTCGTATAGCCCGCGCGTGCGAATTCCACCGCAAGGGGAAGTCCCACATAGCCCAGACCGACAATGCCGACTTTCGCCGTTTTGTTGTTGATTTTATCCAGCAGTTCCGCTTTCACATTCGCCATTTCATTTCCCTCATTTTTACAGTATTCCAATGCAGAATTTTATTTGGTTCCGGTTTATGGTTTTACAGGGTTTTGCCCCGCTTTAGACACGTTTGAGTACGCCGCAAATATAGTCGATTTCCTCATCGGTGATATAGCCGTGCATCGGCAGGCTGAAGACCGTCTTGGCAAGCTGCTCTGCCACCGGCAAATCTCCCTCTTTATAGCCCAGCGGCTGATACACCTTCTGCAAATGCAGCGGGCAGGGATAATAGACCATGCTCGGCACGCCCGCTTCCTTGAGCGCGGCCTGCGCCCGCGCACGTTCCTCTTCGCTTTTCGCGCGCAGCGTATAATAGCCAAAGCTGGAGTGGAAGCCCTCCGGCACCACCGGCACCGCAAAATGATCCTGAAGCTGAAAACCATATTTCTCGGCAGCGCCGTTACGGTGGGCGTTTTCCACATCAAAGGCATTGAGCTTTGGCAGCAGGATCGCGGCCTGCAGCGTATCCAGGCGGGAATTGAGCCCCACGCGGATGTTTTCATATTTCATGCGGCCCTTGCCATGCACGCGCAGGCTTTTCAGAAGGGTATACATCTTTTCGTCGTCGGTAAAGACCGCGCCGCCGTCGCCGTAGCATCCCAGCGCCTTGGCAGGAAAGAAACTCGTCGCCGACACATCGCCAAAGGAGCAGGCGCGGCGCTCGCCGATCTTGCCGCCAAAGCCCTGCGCGCTGTCCTCCAGCACAAACAAGCCGTTTTCCTTGGCAATCGGTTCAATGGCCGGGAAGTCGGCCGGCAGGCCGAAAAGATCCACCGCAATCACGCCGCGCGGCTTTAACTTGCCCTCTGCCTTCACCTGTGCGATCTTTGCCGCCAGATCCATGGGATCCATATTAAAGGTATCGGGCAGGCTGTCGACAAAAACCGGCGTCGCGCCGCACAGGCTGATAACCTCGCTGCTTGCATAAAAAGTAAACGCCGGCACAAAGACCGCGTCCCCCGGTCCAATGCCCATGGCCATCAGCGGCAGGTGCAAAGCGTCCGTTCCGCTGCCGCAGGTTACGCAGTACTTGCGGCCCGTGTAGTCACAAAGCGCTGCCTCAAGCTGTTCGACCTGCGGGCCGGAAATAAAGTGGCAATCTTTCAAGACGGCGGCGATGGCCGCGTCGATTTCCGGCTTCAAAGCGGCATACTGCGCGCCCAGATCGTTAAACTGGATGGGTTTCATTTCCCTTTGTCCTCCTTTTCGTGTAGGCCTTCTGCAGCCTGTTCATACTGCCGACCGCATTTGGGACAGCGCAGTGTTTCGTCTAGCTTTTCCCCACATTCGCAGGCCCAGCCCTTCTGGCGTGCGGGCGCGCCCATCATAATCGCGTGCGCGGGCACGTCCTTGGTCACCACGCTGCCCGCCGCGATGAAAGCATTTGCCCCGATTTTATGCCCGCAGACGATCGTGGCATTGGCGCCGATCGAGGCGCCCTCCCCCACCGGCGTCGGCTTGTAAAATTCTGCGCCGCGCTGCGGATACTTGCACCGCGGCCGCGGGACATTCGTAAAGACCATGCTCGGCCCGCAAAATACGTAATCGCCCAGTTCCACGCCCTCATAGACGCTGACGTTGTTCTGGATCTTGCAGTGGCTGGCGGTCTTGGCGGCACCCCCGCGCAAAAATGCCTATCTG
>USIA01000199.1 GCA_900554535.1 uncultured Oscillospiraceae bacterium
AAAAGCGACTCAAATGCCTCCTTTTGTTCTGCCGCGGGCATGGGCAATGGCTGGCGGAATACGGCGTCGACAAAATCCTGATGGCTTTCCGCGGTGTTGCGCGTGTAATAGAGCGCGTTATAGAGGTTCGCACAGCGGTCGTCGAATGCGGGGAAGAGGAAGCCCAGTTCCGGCGGCGAAATGAGCCAGTCGATTGTGCAGTTATAAAATTTATTCTCCGAAATATAATAGCTTAAGGCGGGCTTTGTCGTTTTGACCGGGCAGATGCTGCACAAAATATAGGAAAATACAGCCGAAGACGCATCGTCCTGCCGCGCGCCGTCCGTGGAGCGGTAGGGAACGTCGTATGTATCGTGTGCCAGCAGAATCATGTAGTGCGTTTCCAAAGACAGGGCTTGGACTACGCGCTCGAAAAAAGTCTGTACCGCGTCTTCGTCGGCCAGCGACGAGTCCCGCATTTTCATCAAAAGCGAATGCTCGTCCCCGCTGACGACCTGGTCGGTATCAAAGGGAATGTCGATTAAATTTTTTCCCAGCGCGCCGGAAAGCGTGCGCCGCAATACGGCAAGGAGCTCCTCGGTCTCTTCCGGTGCCATCAGCGCCAGCGACTGATCAAATTGCGAGACGATTTCTCGTTTGTCATTGACAAAACAACCGCGGATATGGGTGATGTTGCTTTTTTCCGGTCGGAAGCGGCGGCGCAATTCTGCGATTTCCTTTTCGTTCATAGCGACTCCTTCTAGCATATGGATTTTGAGAGATTTTATTATACCATACTTGTACGGAGAACCCAAACGAAAAACGTTCCGAGAGGGCGGCAAGCCAAAATCTGCATGCCAGAAACAGCCAAAAATTTCCGGGAAAATACACCTGAAACGGCACGGCAGGAAGTGTCTGGCTTCCAGTCCTGCGCGCCGTTTTTTGGCGTCTCTGGTTTCCAGGTCCCGCACAAACCGCGCAGCGTCCCCAATGTCCTTTTCAGTTGTCCCAGAAAGTGCCGGCCATCCGCAGAATTCCCAAATATAAATCCTCCTTCGCCGTGGCAAAGTAACTGCGCGGCATGAGGAGGTGAGAATGTTTGCAGCAAAAAAATAAAGCATTTCGCATCTGGACGGCTGTGGTCGCGGCAAGCCTGCTGGCTTTCCCATTGGCAGGCGCATGCACACAGCCGACGTATGAAGCAAATGCGTCCCAGACACAGACTGTCATCGTCAGCGGACAGCCCTTTGGTATCAAGCTGTTTACAGACGGCGTGGTGGTCGTCGGTACAGCTGATATCCCGTCCTCTGGCGGGGCGGTCAACCCGGCCCGGCAGGCGGATATTCAGATCGGCGACTTGATCACCGCTGTCAATGACACGCCAATTTCCAGCAACAACGCCATCGCTCAGGCTGTAGAACAGAGCGGCGGCAAGGCGGTTTCTTTGACGCTGCAACGCAGCGGTAAAACCATCCAGGCTAAATTGCAGCCTGTCGCCAGCGCAGGCGGGTGGCGCGCTGGCCTCTGGGTGCGCGACAGCGCCGCCGGTGTGGGCACCCTGACCTTTTATGATCCCCAGACCGGAATGTTTGGCGGGCTTGGACATGGCGTCACAGATCCGGATACCACGGATCTGGTGCCCTTCGGTTCCGGTGATATTGTGCCGGTGTCCATTCATGGCTATCAGAAAGGCACCAGCGGCACACCCGGCGAACTGCGCGGCTATTTCACGTCCGATACACCGGTGGGTACACTGATGGCCAATGTCGGCGAAGGCGTCTATGGTTCCATGCAGACGGATCCCGGCGGAAAACGCATGGCGGTCTGTCCAGCAGAGCAGGTCAAGCCGGGCAAAGCCCAGGTCCTTTGTACGATTGACGGTACCGAACCGGAAACCTATGACGCGGAGATCGTGCTCGTCGATACGCGCTCGACACAGAGCCGCAATTTGGTCCTGCGCATCACGGACCAGCGCCTGCTCGATAAAACAGGCGGCATCGTGCAGGGGATGAGCGGCAGTCCCATTTTGCAAAATGGGCAGCTGGTGGGCGCGATCACCCATGTGTTCGTCAACGACCCGACGCGCGGCTATGGCATTTTGGCCGCGCATATGCTCTCCACAGAAACACAATTGGCGCAAAAACGGGCCGGATAATGGCTCCTTTCCATATTTTTTCCCTCGATCCGAGAAAAAATGAAAACAGAGTATTGCCATTTTTAACCATATATGGTAATATATTTGCAGAAAATAAATTAGGGGGACTAAATATGGAGAACAGTATAAAACTCATGATCGCCAATGACAGTGCGGAATATCAAAGGGAAAATAGCCAAATCTTTGCGGACAACGGATTTGTAGTCACGTATACCCCCAAAGATGGCATTCAACTGCTTGAACAGATTCGGCTCCAGCGGCCGGACGCGGTATTGGCGCCCATTTTTATGCCGGGCCTGGATGCTGTCGGGGTACTGCATGCCTTGCAAGAGGAAAAAGCGACAATGCCGCTGTTCCTGATTGAAAGCAACTTTACAAGCCCCACGTTGGAACGTGAGGTGCTCTCCGCTGGTGCAGCTTATTTTGCCATCCAGCCCTATGAAACAACGTCCCTCGTTGAACGAATCCGCCAGTTGCTGACCATGGAACATCCGATTGCGCAGGGTGAGGATTCACTCGAGGTGCAGATCACCGAAATTTTGCACCAGATTGGCGTTCCAGCGCACATTAAGGGGTACCATTACCTGCGCGATTCCATCCTGATGGCTATTGAAGACCCCGAGATTATTAACGCGGTCACTAAGCAGCTTTATCCGGGTGTTGCCAAAAAATATGACACCACGCCGTCCCGTGTGGAGCGGGCCATTCGCCATGCGATTGAAGTGGCCTGGGATCGTGGAGACGTGGATGTGCTCAATTCGTATTTCGGGTACACCATCCACAACACACGTGGCAAACCCACCAACAGCGAGTTTATCGCGATGATTTCCGACCGGCTGCGACTGCATATGAAAACGGCTGGGTAAAATTTGGCTATTCCTCACATGCCGCAAGCCGCAGCTGCTTTCCGCGGGGGGGCGGGGCGGCAGCCGCGGTGGCGGAATTAAAGGG
>USIA01000200.1 GCA_900554535.1 uncultured Oscillospiraceae bacterium
CTGCCGCGTGGCGGTACCGGCACCCGGCGCAGCCGGATGGTCTGCACAAGCAGCACCAGGACACCCGCCAGCGCAAACCGCAGCCCGGCAAACAGAATTTCCGGGAATGGACCTGTAATCTGAAATTGCGCATATCCCATCTTGATGAATGGAAACGCACTGCCCCACAATAGTGTGCACAACACCGCAGGCAGGACAATCCGCAAAGCCTTGCCTGGGACCGCCGCAGCATTTTGCATGAAAATTCCCCCTTTACAGGCTTCCTCACCTGTACCCAAAACATACCCCTGTGAAAAGAATCCGCATGATAATGAGTATACTACATTTTTCTTTCATTTTCCAGTTGTATCCTCAAACCATGGCGCGAATTTGGAAATCACCGACCCTGATAAAAGTTCCCTTTTGTGCATGTGCGATAAATTGTGCATCTTTCATGGACAATCGGTGATTTACATTTCCGGCCAAACCGTATACAATAAAAATTGAAATCGGCGCGCCGGCAGGGTTGCCTTTGAAAATGGATACGGAAACCCCGCACCGGCATTCTCCATGATTCTTGGCGGGAAATCCCTTTTCCGCGGTTCGACAAAAAAAGCCCCGCAAAGTTCACAAATCTGATTTCCATGTTCTGTGAATTTCTACAAAAGTATGCATATGCAATATTTGTCCATAAATTAGACGAATTCTGTGCTTGCGGGAACCTGCAAACCGGGTTAAGATAAAAAAGAAAAACGGCTTTTTCGCTTTTTGCGCATAACAAGCGCGGCAAAGCGAAAAACGGCGAAATACTGCGAAAATCGGGAGGGGTTTTCATGAAATTGTCAGAAGCCAAGCAGGCCTTTTTGATGGGCAGGTTCTATGAGCAAATAAGGCATATTTACGCATGCGACGATGCGGACTGCGAGCGGCAGGCGCAGCGCTATGCGGAGGCGCTGGACGGTTTTGCCTCCCTCTTTGGCGCGGATCGCGACGTCTCTGTGTTCAGCGCGCCGGGCCGCACCGAGGTTGGTGGCAACCATACGGATCACCAGCGCGGCCATGTGCTGGCAGCGGCCGTAAATTTGGATGTGATTGCCATTGTCGCGCGCAACGACGCCGGGGTGATTCGTGTGAAATCCCAGGGGTACCCGCAGGACGAGGTGGATCTTTCCGACCTTTCTGTCCACAAGTCAGAGGAAAACACCAGCGCCGCCCTGATCCGCGGCATTGCGGCCAAATTCACGGAGTTGGGGTATACGATTGGCGGTTTTGACGCTTACACAACGAGCCAGGTTTTGAGCGGCAGCGGACTTTCGAGCAGCGCGTCGTTTGAAGTCCTGATCGGCAATATCCTCAATGACCTGTTCTGCGACCACAAGGAAACTGCCATGAAGATTGCTCAGGTCGGCCAGTATGCGGAAAATGTCTATTTTGGCAAGCCCAGCGGCCTGATGGACCAGGCGGCCAGCAGCATCGGCGGCTTTGTAGAGATCGATTTTCTGGACAAGGAAAACCCGGTTGCAAAGCGTCTGCAATTTGACTTTGCGGAGAGCGGCTATGCACTTTGCATCGTGGACACGCATGCGAGCCATGCCGACCTGGTGGACGATTATGCGGCCATCCCGCGCGAAATGGGTGAGGTGGCCAGGCATTTTGGCAAGGAAGTCCTCAGCGAGGTGCCGGAAGAGACCTTTTATTCCCGTATTCCCGAGCTGCGTCAGGCGGTCGGCGACCGTCCCGTGCTGCGCGCCATGCATTTTTATGACGAGGACCGCCGCGTGCAGGAAGAGGCGGCGGCCCTGAATCGCGGTCAGTTTGATGTGTTCCGGCAGCTGGTGCGCGCCTCTGGTTTCTCTTCTTTCATGTATCTGCAAAATATCTACAGCGCTTCGCACCCCGACCAGCAGGCGGTCTCCGTGGCGCTGGGGCTTATCGCGCATTACGCGCAGAGCGCGGCGCAGAAAGATTCCATCGCGTGGCGCGTCCATGGCGGCGGGTTTGCCGGGACGGTGCAGGCTTTTGTGCCGGAGAAGCAGGTCCATCATTTTGCCCAGGAAATGGATACCTATCTCGGCGAAGGCTCCTGCCACATTCTGCGCATCCGGCCGGTTGGCGGCGTACAGCTGCTGTAAAAGGCGCGGTTGACTTTTGGCAAGCAACAATTTGAGAAGCAAACGAAAATCATATCAATCATAATATGGAGGTTTTGCATTATGGCTGAACTCAGATGGAACCCGCTTTTGCAGGACTGGCACATGATTGCCAGCAACCGCCAGAACCGCCCGCAGATGCCGAAGGATTACTGCCCCTTCTGCCCAAGTTTTGGCAATGTGCCGGACTATGAAGTCTTGGAATACGACAACGACTTTCCGGCGTTAACTCAGAATCCGCCGGCGCCTGACAATGTGGCAACCGATTTCTTCAAGGTTGCCCCCGACTACGGCAAGTGCGAGGTGATTCTCTATTCTCCCGGTCACACCACAACGCTGCCGGAACTTTCTGACAGCCATATGCGCAAGCTGGTGGACCTGTGGTGCGAGCGCTTCCAAAAGATGGCGGCGGACGAAAAGATCAAGTATGTGTTCCCGTTTGAAAACCGCGGCGATGTGGTGGGCGTAACCATGCCCCACCCGCACGGACAGATGTATGGCTATTCGTTCATTCCGAAGCGCCTGCAGGTGGAAACCGCCAGCGCGCGGGAATACTACGAACAAAACGGCAGGAGCCTGTTCGCCGACATGCTGGAAAATGAAAAAAAGGCGCAGGTGCGCGTCATTTTTGAAAACGACGCCTTCACCGTCTATCTGCCGTTTTATACGGATTATCCGTATGGCGTCTATATCATGCCGAACCGCCCGGTCGCGTATATGACCGATCTGACGGATGCGGAAAAGGACCTGTTGGGCATCACGATCCGCGACACCGTCGGCATGATGGATAACCTTTTTGATTACCGCTTCCCGTACATGATGTGCATGTACAATGCGCCGGTCAACAGCGGCGACTACAGCGCATTCTGGCGCTATCATATCAAGTTCTTCCCGCCGATGCGCAGCGCGGAGAAACAGAAGTTTAACGCCAGCAGCGAG
>USIA01000201.1 GCA_900554535.1 uncultured Oscillospiraceae bacterium
ACGGTGAACTCACCCCCGCGCGCGGCTTCCCCCATCCACCAGCCAGTGGTCTTTGTTCTCCGGGTCTTTCTTGTAGCCGTAGATAGCGCTGTTGGATGTGGGCTTGCCCGCCTTGCCCTTTACCCGGTAGGCCGCCGCAACCTTTTTAGACTGGTCGCGCAGATACCACTCGTTCATGATATTCAAAAACGGCGCAAATTCGCTGCTTTCCTGTTCATCGCTATCAATGTTGTTGGCGACAGCAATAAAATGAACCCCATACTGCCGGAACATGATCTCGGTATAAAAGCCGGTTTGCAGGTAATTACGACCGATCCGACTGAGGTCTTTGCACAGCAGGTGGGCCACCTTCCCGGCCTCAATGTCGGCGACCAGGCGTTTCCAGCCCGGACGCTCAAAATTGCCGCCCGACCATCCATCGTCCGTATAGTGGACAAGGTTGGTGTAGCCCCGCTGCTTTGCATAGCTTTCGAGATACCGTTTCTGGTTCAGAATGGAGTTCGAGTCGCCCGCAACGTCGTCGTCACGGGACAGGCGCTCATAGAGTGCGGTGATTTTTTCATCCGTCTGTCTGGTTGCCATATCAGGCGCTCCTTTCAGACTGACGGCTCATTTGTGGCAGTTCCATTATACCACATTCCCCGTCCATTGCCAGCCCATCGTTGCGGATCAGCCGCAAAATTTTATCTTCCATCGTCTCGTTTGCGGTTTCGCTGAGATGGATACGCACCCTGTAGGTGGTCTTGCCGATATGCCGTGTCAAAAAGATGCCCTTCGTTTTTGCCATTGAACCTCTCTTTCTTGCGCTCGGGGCGCAGCCGCTGTATAATGTAAATGGTTCCGTTTCGTGTAACTGCCAATCCGCACAGCTACTTGCGGTGCATCAGCATGGCGCGGTGCCTCCTTTCCTTGCCTGTCAGCTGTCTTGTAATCTGTTTGATTGCTATTCAGGTTACTTCCTCTACTGATAGGAGAAAAAGCGGGTGTAAAACGGAACCATTTTCGCAGAAACACAAAATTATTTTTTGAGGGAGGCGAGGTCATGGCGCTGATACTGGATGATGACAGCCTGCTGGATGCGGCGGATGGCTTCGCCGGTTGGGACGACGCCCTGGTAGACGATACGCTGGCGCAGGACCTGGAGCAGGAACGCGCCGCAGAGCTGGAAAGCGAACTGGAGCAGGACGAGCGGCCCATTGACTATGACGTCGAGCTGGAGGATGCGGAGGAAGAAGCAGCGCCCACCAGCGGGAAACGGCTGAAACGGGAGCTTCGGGCCGAGGCGCTGCGCCGGTTGGAGGATGCTGCCCGGACAGCAGAGGACTTTGCCGTTGTGGTGGAGGAATGGAACAAGCTCGACCGCAACCGGGAACGCCGGGAACGGGATCACGAGAACCTGCGTGGCGACGTGCCACTGGAATATCAGGCAGTGCCGGAGCCGAAGATCGTGCCTCGCTGGCTGAACAATCCGGCGGTGCGCCAGCTGTGCAGCGGCAACTTCCTGGACATCCTCTTTGACTGCCCCTACGAGATGCACCAGCTGACGGCCAATGCGTTTCTGTCCCAGATGATTGAGGAACTGAGCGAGGAACACAAGGAAATCCTCTATTTTCTCTCGCTCCGGCTGTACAGCACCACCCAGCTGGCGCAGATGCGCGGCCAATCTGACAGGAATATCCGCAAGGTGCGCAACACCATCCGAAAAAAGCTGCAAAAGAAGCTGTATGCCCATCTCTGTCAGATGCAGGACGAGGACAAAAGCCTGACCCTGCGGGAGCGGCAGTTTATGGAGGAATATGCTGCGTTGCTTGGGGAAAAGGGAAAAGACGCCGTGATACGCCGGGAGAACAAGACCAAACGGCGCAAGAAAAAAGCTGTCCTTGACGGCGGCAAGGGCAGCGAGTAATATAAAACTATGAAGTAAGATTACATGGTAGAAGGAGGGTATTCATGGAACATACCGAAGCAAAGCAGGCCATGAAAGAACTGACCATGATGTTGATTTATCTTTCCCGTTTTTGCGAACGGGAAAAGTTCGCGGAAGCCAAACACTTCTATGCCTGGAAAGGTTACGATTTTGATGTGCTGAATGGACTGGACGATGAAGATTTGATCCGTCAGGGTAGCCGCAGGAGCAAGAGCGTTTATTTGACCGAAACGGGCAAGGAATACGCCCAGTCGCTACTCGAAAAGTATGGTATTGACGATTGGAAGTGAGGGACGGTGGCATGAAGAATCTGTTTGAACAGTCCCGTTCCCATTGGGTGCGGTATGACCGCTATGAGCTGAAAACCGCCGCTGATGGAAAGCGGTACGTCACACCGGCGAAAGACGCGAAGCCCGATGTGTATAACCCCATGAAGGAGATGCCCGGCATGGTGCTGAACGCCCTCAATGTGGGGATGCTGATGATGGGCCGCCGGACGGATGTGGACGTGGAAACGGCCATTCTGGAATTTGTCACAAAGTACGGTCTGCTGGGATTTATGACGGCACTGCCCACCACGCCGTCTTTCATGGACTACGAGGCGGTCTATCTGCCGAAGAACCACTTCATCAAGGCAGAGGCGATGGAGACAGAGGATTACCTGGCACTATTTTATCCTTTTGATCAGTTGGACGTGGTAAAACAGGGCGTGGAATCTGACTGGACGGTTTCCGGCGACCGCACGATGATCGCGCTGACCATGACCTTTGCCGACGAGCCGATGGCAAAAACCATGAGCTTCCAGCGGGAATATGCGGAACCCTATGACTGGATCGCCCAGCAGCTCAAAGACTGGGCCTTTACGCTGACAACTTCTGTTTTGTACTACCACGATTATGATTCTATCGACGAGGGCACCCGGAACTTGTACCGCAAGGCGATGGCGGCCTTTGGCGGGATCGCGCCCAGCTACCATATTGATCTGCTGGAAAAGCCGACGATCTACTGGGATTTTCACTCGCTTTTGCTGGGCATCCAGATGATGTTCAGCTTTATGCTTGTGGACGATGCCAAGCCGCTGCGGCTGGGGAAGGGCCTCCAGAAAATATTTAAATCTGCGGGCATT
>USIA01000202.1 GCA_900554535.1 uncultured Oscillospiraceae bacterium
GTCAAGCGGTCAGATCTCGCGCAGCTGCGGCGGTCCAGAATTTTCGGCAGGGGACTTGAAAAAAACTAGGGGTTCGTGTAAAATAGATAGCGTTCCGACGAAATGAGGGAGTGGGGCGGTATTTGTTGACGTTTCAACGTAAGCAACGGTATAACCTGGCCGATCTGCGCCGGATTTTGGAGATCCTGCGCGCGCCTGGAGGCTGCCCGTGGGATCGCGAGCAGACACACCGTTCCATCCGGAATAATTTTATCGAAGAGACCTATGAGGCGGTGGAAGCCATTGACACCGGCGATACAGCCCTTCTGCAAGAAGAATTGGGCGACGTGCTGTTTCAGGTGCTGTTTCACTGCCAATTAGAAGCAGAGCAAGGGCATTTTGACTTTGACGATGTGGTCGATGGCATCGCAAAGAAGATGATCGAGCGTCATCCGCACGTCTTCGGCGCGGTGCCGGTTTCCGGTACACAGGATGTCCTGCGCAACTGGGACAGCATTAAGCGAGCGACCAAGCACCAACGCACACAGACAGAGGTGCTCGAGAGTGTGTCGCCCGCTTTGCCGGCTTTGATGCGCGCCACAAAGGTCCAGGATAAGGCCGAAAAGGCTGGGTTTCCGGAGGAGCAGGGAGCCGCCCCGGTTGCCCCCGAAGAGGCGGGGGCGCTGCTGATGCAGGCGGTACGCGCTGTGCGTGCGGCTGGCCTGCAACCAGAGGAGGTCCTCAGCAAGGAGACGGAGCGTTATATTCACCGTTTTGCAGCTTGGGAAGCTGACAAAGGGGCGCTTGATGCGGATTTGTGAGACAAAGGATGACAAGAATAACGGAGGTTACAAAGCATGAACAAAACGGAATTGATTGCCGCTGTTGCGGAGAAGGCCGGCCTTTCCAAAAAGGATGCGGAGAATGCAGTCAGCGCCATGCTCGACGTCGTGATGGAATCGGTCGCACTGGAGGAAAAGGTGCAGATCGTGGGCTTTGGCACATTTGAATGCCGCAGCCGCAGCGCACGCCAGGGCCGCGACCCCCGCACGAACAAGGCCATTGAAATTCCCGCGTCCAAGATCCCCGCTTTTAAGGCAGGCAAGGCCTTTAAGGACCTGGTCAACGAATAAAATGCAGTAGGCCAGTTTGTATTTGATGATTCTGAATGGCGGCTCCCGGAAAGGAGGCCGCTTTTTTGATTTCGCAAAGGAGGAAAAATTCGATGCGTTTGGATAAATATCTGAAGGTGTCGCGCATCATCAAGCGCCGCACAGTCGCCAATGAGGCTTGCGACGCGGGCCGCGTACTGGTGGGCGGCAAGCCAGCTCGTGCATCCTATGATGTCAAGGTGGGGGATATCCTCGAGCTAACGCTCGGTGCGCGCACCATTCGGGTAGAAGTACGCAGCGTCAACGAATACGCCACCAAGGACAGCGCCGCCTCCATGTACCGCATTCTGGAGGAAGGCTGACGCGCATAGGCCATGCGCCCGGTGCATATATCTTCCTGTAAGGTGTTTCGAAAAAAGCCCGGCCCGCGCGCTTTTTCGATTCTCCGCATGGACAGGAGGTGCTGCACATGAAGGAAGAAAAGCCGGTGCCCCAGGCGCCACACACCCTGACGCTTGAAAATCGCACACTGCTCAAGGCGAGCGGCGTGACCAAGGTAGACAGCTTTGACGAGCAGACCATCGCAGCCTGCACCAGCCAGGGCCAGCTTGTGATGCGCGGGGAAAACCTGCACATCGAAGTGCTCAACGTCGAGACCGGGGAACTGACCGTGACCGGAAAAATCGTCTCCATGACGTACCTGGGTGGTGAAAAGCGCGGCGGTGCCTTGGCGCGCCTGTTCCGATGATTGACACATCCCCCGGTCAGGATCTGCGGGCCTTTTTGCTTTTTTGTCTGCTGGGTGGCATCCTGGCGCTGGTTTGGGCCGTTTTCCGGGCGGTACGGTCGCAGACGCGGCGCGGCAGTGCGACAGGCTTTTTCCTGGATGCGGGCTTTGGGGTCCTGTGCGCGGTGTCGGTCGAGCTGCTTGCACTGGGTGTCTATTGGGGCGAAATCCGTGCCTTTCTTTTGCTGGGTGCAGGGATCGGCTTTCTCCTGGTTTCCTGGACGGTGGGGCGCGTGGTGTTTTATATTCTGCGTGCGCTGCTGCGCTTTTTACGCCGGTATATCTTGCGGCCAGTGGGGCGCTTTTGCTGCTTTTTGCTGCGCAAAATCGGGAAATTGCTGGTTGCACCGGTTCTTTTTGTGAAAAAAGTATGCCACAAACCGAAAAATCGCTTGAAATCCGGGCATCACATCCTGTATAATAAAAACAATATCCAGGATAATCCCAAACGGGCGTATCAGAAACAGGCGAGGGAGGCATGCGCCCATGCACGAAGTAATCGGCAAGACCAAAAAGAAAAAACGCGCGCGGAGCATCCTGCTCAAGGTCGCCATCGCGGCCTTTTGCCTTTACATGGTCGTCGCGGTCGTCAACCAGCAGGTGCAGATCCGCAAGCAAAAGGCGACCCTCGCGTCCATTGAGCAGCAGGTCAATGTGCAGGAAATCAAAAATGAAGATATCCGCCATGAGATGGAAGACGCGGGACAGAGCGACGAATATATCGAACGCGTCGCCCGCGAAAGCCTGAATCTGGCAAAAGCAGGAGAGAGGATCTTTGTCTGCCCGGCAGGTGATTGACACGGGCACAAACTGAAGGAGGAACAAAAAGGTTTATGCAGCTTGAGGTAGGAATGATCGTGGAGGGCAAGGTCACCGGCATCACCAGTTTTGGCGCATTTGTCGAGCTCCCCAACGGACAGACAGGCATGGTGCACATTTCGGAGGTGGCCCCCACCTTTGTTCGGGAGATCCGCGATTTCGTGTCAGAGGGGCAGACTGTAAAAGTCAAGGTGCTCAAAATCGGCGACAATAACAAAGTGAGCCTTTCGATGAAGCAGGTCGAAGGCCAGACTTTCCAGCAAAAAGGCGGAAACCGCTCCCACCAACAAGGCCGTCCGCCCCGCCGCCGCGCAGAGCCTCAGCCGCAGCAGCACAGACCGGGCGGCTATGAA
>USIA01000203.1 GCA_900554535.1 uncultured Oscillospiraceae bacterium
TCCGACTGAGTACGGCTACAAGAAAGACCCGGAGAACAAAGACCACTGGCTGGTGGATGAGGAAGCCGCCGCTGTGGTGCGGCGCATTTTCCGGCTGGCTGTGGAGGGGCACGGCCCCTACGAGATTTCCAAAATGCTTACCGCCGAGAAGGTAGAGTGTCCCGGCTACTATCTCGCCAAGCAGCGGGCAAAGAAGAAAAAGCAGGGTAAAAAGAGCGGCACATCCATGCTGGACAAGAACCGCCCCTATGACTGGTACGGCAACACCGTCAGCACCATGCTGACAAAGCCGGAGTACATGGGGCATACGGTGAACTTCCGCACCAGCAAAAAATCCTACCGGGACAAGCGGGTGAAGAACGATCCGGAAGATTGGCTGATCTTTGAGAACACCCACGAGGCCATTGTTGACCCGGAGATATGGCATCTTGCCCAGCAGGTAAAGCGGACGGTGCGCCGGACGGACACCACCGGCGTTGCCAACCCTTTCACGGGGCTGGTGTTCTGCTCCGACTGCGGGGCGAAGATGTACAACCATCGGGGAATCCGCAAAAAGGCCAACGGCAAGGAATACCCCAGCGATTTCTATAACTGCTCCACCTACTGCCTGACCATCGAGCGGGAAACCAAGCAGTGTTTTTCCCATAACGTCAGCACTAAAGCCTTGACCGAGCTGGTGCTGGAAACCATCCGTACCACCGCCAGCTATGCCATCCAGAACAAGGAGGAATTCATTCAGAAGGTGCGCAGCATCTCCCAGGTGCGCCAGCAGGAGGCCGCCAAAGAGTTGCAGCGCAAGGTCTCCAAGGCGAAAAAGCGTATTGCAGAGCTGGATATGCTGATTAAAAAGCTGTATGAAACCTATGCGATGGGCAAACTGGAGGAAAAGCGGTTCGAGATGCTGTCCGCTGAATATGAGAAGGAACAGGACGAACTGGAGCAGACCCTTGCCAGCGATCAGGCCAGCCTTGACCAGTTCAACGAGGACACCGACCGCGCCGACAAGTTCCTGGCCCTGGCGAAAAAGTACACGGATTTTTCCGAGCTGACCGCGCCGATGATCAACGAGTTTGTGGAGAAAATCATGGTTCACGCGCCCGACCGCAGCACTGGCGAGCGCATCCAGGAGATTGAGATTTATCTCAAGTTCATCGGCAAATTTGACGTACCCATGCCGGAGCCGACCCCGGAAGAATTGGCCGCAGAGGAAAAGCGCCGTCAGAAGCGCATCCGCGACCATGAGAAGTATCTGCGGCAGAAGGAACGCAAGAAAAAGATTGCCGAGGGGCAGATCGTGCCAGGTGAACCCTATGCGATGGTGTGCCAGTGTTGCGGGGAGACCTTCCATTCCATTCGTCCCAACGCCAAGTTCTGTACGTCCGCCTGCCGTCAGCGGTTCTACCGCCAGCAAAAGCGGGAACTTCCGCCGCCGGATGCGGTATCCGAGCCGGAACCTATCGAAATAAACAAAACCGCATAACACCGAACACAGCGGCTTGCCCGACGAGGGCAGGCCGCTTTTTCTATGCCCAAATATGGAGGTACTATTTTGACTTTGTTTGAAACTGTGAAAAACTCTGTCACCGTGAAGCAGGCCGCCGAGCACTACGGCTGCAAGGTCAACCGGGGCGACATGATCTGCTGCCCCTTCCACGATGACCGGCATCCCAGCATGAAGCTGAATGAGGATTACTTTTATTGTTTTGGCTGCGGGACCACCGGCGATGTGATCGACTTTGTGGCGCGGCTGTTCGGCCTGAGCAGCTACGAGGCAGCAAAGAAGCTGGCCTATGACTTCGGTATGGACCCGGACAAGCCCCCGGCAGCGATGGCACTGAAAAAGCCTTATCCGTTGGCACGGGCTTTCCGCAACGATGAGATGCACTGCCAGCGGGTGCTGTGCGATTATCTGCACCTGCTGGAACGCTGGAAGGTCGAGTACGCCCCACAATCGCCGGAAGATGAATTGGACGACCGTTTTGCAGAGGCGTGTCATATGATCGAGTATGTGGATCACTTGTTGGATGTTCTCATGTTCGCAGAACTGGAGCAGCTCGTGAAGGCGGTGGATATGCTCCTGAAGGACGGAACTATCTCCGCGCTGGAGCAGCGGCTGAAACGTCTGGAAAAGGAGGTGCAGCACTGTGGCGAAGAACGAGCAATCGCGTGAGGTCAACCAGCCTGTCTGGTTTGACGGCAAGCATATCAATGAAGCCCTGTTTTGTGATGATTTTCTCATCAGACACAAAATCATCTACACAAACGGGGCTTTTTTCACGCCCGATGGCCGCGTCACCGATGACCTGCCCCTGCGCAGCGAAATCTTTGACGAGCTTCGCTGCTGTGCGGTCAGCAACATTCCCCGCAAAATCAGCAATATCGTGGAGCTGATGAAGCTGGCTGCGCTGGTGGAGGACTTTCCACCGGAGACTGACCGCATCCATCTGGCAAACGGCACGCTGCTTCTGGATGGAACCTTTACAGAGGGCAGGCCGGAGATTGTCCGCTGTCGCCTGCCGGTAGCTTACAATCCCGATGCTCCCACGCCGACCCGCTGGCTGGCTTTTCTGGACGGGCTGCTCTACCCGGAGGACATTCCCACTTTGCAAGAATATATCGGCTACTGCCTGATCCCCAGCAACAAGGGCCAGCGGATGATGGTCATTAAGGGCAACGGCGGCGAAGGCAAGAGCCAGATCGGCGCGGTGTTGTCCGCTCTGTTCGGGAGCAATATGAAGGACGGCAGCATCGGCAAAATTTCCGAGAACCGCTTCGCCCGCGCTGACCTGGAACACATCCTTCTGTGTGTCGATGATGATATGCGGATGGAGGCCCTGCGGCAGACCAACTACGTCAAATCCATCGTCACCGCACAGGGCAAGATGGATTTGGAACGCAAGGGCAAGCAGAGTTATCAGGGATGGATGTGCGCCCGGCTGCTGGCATTCAGCAACGGCGACTTGCAGGCCCTCTTTGACCGCAGCGATGGTTTTTACCGGCGGCAGGCGGGGGCGTGCCCCCAAAAGAAAACCTTGGAGCT
>USIA01000204.1 GCA_900554535.1 uncultured Oscillospiraceae bacterium
AGACTGCCTGAACAGCGGCGGCCCTCGCCCGCGCCATCCGTATCCTCGGCCAGCTCGCGCAAGACTGGCCCCGCGCTTGACAAAGGCATACAGACGGTCTATAATAACGGAAAAGAAAATCCCTGTAAAACCCATGACGGAGACGAGTAGGGGGCATCCCGCCGCCCCAGAGAGCCGGAGCAAGCTGGAAACCGGCGCGGCGGCGCCCGCCGAATGGACTCCCGAGGGCCGACCGAACGGCACTGCCCAGTAGGAAGGACGGCCTGCCCGCCGTTATCCGGACATCGCATTATGCGGCAAAGTGGGCGCCATCGGCGTCAATGTGGGTGGTACCGCAGGAGAAATAGCAAGGCTCCTGTCCCTCGTTTGAGGGGCAGGAGCCTTTTTGATTGGTAAAACAGGAGGCAAATCACATGGAAAACAAACCGGCCGAAACAACCGAACGCAAAGAGCGCATTTTCAGCGCCATCCAACCCAGCGGCAGCGTAACCTTGGGCAATTATCTGGGTGCCCTGCAAAATTGGGTGAAGCTGCAGGATCAATTTGACTGCATTTTCGCACTGGCGGATCTGCACACCATCACCGTGCGACAGGAACCCGCCAAATTCCGCCACAACACGCTGGATGCCTATGCACTGCTGCTGGCCTGCGGCATTGACCCGGAACGCAGCCTCTTCTTTTTGCAGAGCCACGTGCCCGCGCACAGCCAGCTCGCCTGGGTGCTCGACTGCTACACCCAGTTCGGCGAGCTGCAGCGGATGACGCAGTTTAAGGACAAAGCGAAAAAGCATGCGGACAACATCAACGCCGGCCTTTTCACCTATCCCAGCCTGATGGCCGCGGACATCCTGCTGTATCAGGCGGACCTCGTGCCGGTGGGCGAGGACCAGACCCAGCACCTGGAGCTGACCCGCAACATCGCCGAGCGCTTCAATAACGCCTATTCCCCCACCTTCACCGTGCCGCGCGGCTACACCATGAAGGCCGGCGGCCGCGTGATGAGCTTGCAGGACCCGACCCGCAAGATGAGCAAGAGCGACGAAAACGTCAACGGCTGCGTCTATGTGCTCGACAAGCCGGAGGACATCCTGCGCAAGTTCAAGCGCGCGGTGACGGACAGCGACATGACTGTCCGTTACGCTGAGGGCAAAGACGGCATCAACAACTTGATGGACATCTATTCCTGCGTGACTGGCGAAGATTACGCGGCCATTGAACGCGCCTTTGCCGGCAAAGGCTACGGCGACTTCAAGCAGGCAGTCGGCGAGGCTGTCATCGAGCATCTGCGGCCGATCCAAGAGCGCTTTGCGGATTACATCAAAAACAAGGACTATCTGCAAGCCTGCTGGCAGAAAGGCGCCGAACAGGCGTCCCGCATCGCAAACCGCACCCTGCAAAAAGTGATGAAAAAGGTCGGCTTCGTGCTGCCGTAATCGTAATCCCACAAGACAAAGATGCAGCCCCGGGAAGGCGTTTTGAAAACCTTCCCGGGGCTGTTTTTTGCTTCAATGCAAACTCCAAAATTTGTTCTTAACAAATCAAATCCGTAATGCCCACTTCGCGGCCCTCGCGTATATACAGCCGCGGCACACGTTTGCTGACATTGCAGGTAATTTCATAGTTAATCGTGCCGACGATGTTGGCAATCTCCATCGCGGAGATGGTCTCCTCGCCGTCTGTGCCCATCAGGACAGCAGTGTCGCCTTCCGCCACATCCGGAATGGCAGTGACATCGACCATCATCTGATCCATGCAGATGCGTCCCAGAATCGGCGCCCGCTTGCCATGCAGCAGCACCGCCCCCTTGTTGGAAAGAAGGCGCGGGTATCCGTCCGCATACCCGACCGCAATGGTCGCGACCCGCGTCTCGTGGTCCGTGCGGAAAGTGCAGCCGTAGCTCATCGGCGTGCCGGCCGGCAGCGTTTTGACCAGGGACACCGTACTTTTCAGCGACATCACTGGCCATAAATCGAGCGGATGGCGCAGCTTTGCCGACGGCTGCATCCCATACAGGATGACGCCCGGGCGGCACATATTCAGCTGCATAGACGGATACTCCGAGATGGCGGCGGAATTGGCGCAGTGGCGCAGCTTGAACGTGATGTCGCGGTCTGCCAGGCGGTCGATCGCGCTGGTGAAGCACGCAAATTGACGGCAGGTGAATTCCTCCCCCGCATCGCCCTCGTCCGCCACGGCAAAGTGGGTAAAGATCCCGTCCGCAATCAAGTGGTGCAGCGAACAGACGCGCTCAATCGCGTCGAGCGCGTCCCCGCCGGTTTTGGGGTCCTGATACAGAAAACCGATGCGGCTCATGCCGGTGTCCAGTTTGATATGCACATGCACCAGCACGCCTGCTTTGGCCGCTTCCCGGTCCAGAGCCAGGGCATACTGCTCGGACAAAATCGTTTGGGTAATCTGCAGCACGCCGAGCTGGCTCCCGCCCCGCCGGGGGGGGAAGGCCCGAAACAAGCGATGATTATTACCGCGCAGTGGGGCGGCGTATAGCCGAGAATCAGGATCGGCAGATGCACGTCCGCATCCCGCAACTGTGCAGCCTCTTCCAGATTCGACACCGCCAGCCAGGAAGCGCCCAGCCGTTCATAAAGCTTGGCCAGCTGCACCGCGCCATGGCCGTATGCATCCGCTTTCACCACGCAGCACATCTGCGCGTCCGGGCTCATTTTGGCGCGGATCACCGCATAATTGTGCGCTGCGGCGTCCAGATCAATTTCCGCCCATGTCCGTCTTAAATAATCATCCAAAGTATTTGACACCCGATTCAAAAAGTTTTTGGTCCTTTTCACCCGGCACATTCTTATAAAGATCGCGGCCCTTGCGCTCGCTGTGGCCCATCTTGCCCAGAATGCGGCCGTCGGGGCTCGTGATGCCCTCAATCGCACAGACCGACCCGTTCGGGTTCCAGGCAATGTCGCCGCTTGGATTCCCCTGCGGGTCTACATACTGCGTGGCGATCTGGCCGTTTGCAATCAGCTGCTGCAGCACGCTGTCGCTGGCCACAAAACGGCCCTCG
>USIA01000205.1 GCA_900554535.1 uncultured Oscillospiraceae bacterium
AGCTAAAAACTGGAGTGGCGCCGCTCACGCTGCGCCACTCCGCCTAAAACTTCATTTTTTCCTACATGGAGGCTTTTTTGTACTGTCCGAACAAAATGGGGCTGTTCAAGTCTCCTGTCCTTTGCTGCTTTTATAATTTATGTAGCGAGTGAAAGAGGAATGTTCCGTGCAGCTACTTTACCTGGCGTAATAGTGCCGGCAGCTCTGCCATGTTGCGAATCACTGCGTCTGCTCCGGCTGTCCGGAACACCTCTGCAGCTTTGGCGCAGGCCTCGTTCTGCTGGGCGGGTGTCAGGGCTTCATACTCCTCTTGAGACAAGCCAATCTGCGAGCTGCCCTCCAGCACGCCGATCGTGTAAACGCCCGCGCACTTTCCCTCCTTGATGTCGGAGACTGTATCGCCCACCTTGGCTGCAGCCTGCACAGAAGAAACTCCGAGCTTCTCCAGGTTGCGGAAAATCATATACGGATAAGGCCGACCGAAGCCGCCCGTACCGTCCGGGCTGATCCAGTAATCCGGCGCGTAGCCGTTTTGCTTGGCGATCGGGACAACGATGTCCATCATCTTGTCCGTATACCCGGTCGTGGAACCAATTTTTACGCCCGTTGCCCGCAGCGCCGCGACCGCGTCCAGCACGCCTGGCTTGACCTGGGCAAAGTTGTGCAGAATCGACAACAGCTTTTCTTCAAAAACCGCATAAAGCGCATCCACATCTTTTTCTGCAGGCATTGCCCCGTAGCGCGCTTTCCATTCCTCGGCGATGCGGTCCATGTGCAGCATGGTGCGGATGTGGTCGCGCTTGAGCAGGCCCATCGGCTTGCGAGTCTCCTCTATGGTCGGCACGACGCCAAAGGATTTGAATACCTCCTGAAATGCCTGCACTGGTGCAAAGCAGCCATAATCCACCGTGGTGCCCGCCCAATCAAAAATGACGGCTTCGATCATGACGCCTGTGCCTCCTTTTTCTTCATGGCCAGAAAATCGGCCAGGATATCCGTAACATTGAGGATATCTTCCGGATAGATCTCGCCGATGTTTCCAATGCGGAACGTGTCCTCATCCGTCAGCTTACCTGGATAGATCGCATAGCCACGGGCCTTGATATACTGGTACATTTCCTGAAAATCGAAATGTACGCCCTGCGGATAAAAGAATGTCGTGATAATCGGCGACTGGTGGTCGTGCAGATACGTCTGGAAACCCATGGCGCGCATGCGTTCGATCAACAGACGGTTGTTTTCTGCATAACGCTTGGCGCGAGCTGGGATGCCGCCCTCCTTGTCAAGTTCCTCCAGGGCTTTGGCAAAGGCCAGCACCGTGTGTGTCGGAGAGGTAAAGCGCCACTTTCCGTCCTTATCCATGCACTGCCACTGATCATAGAGATTAAGGGACAGGCTGCGCGCTTTCGTTTTACTGGCCTCTAGCAGGTCGCGGCGGCAGATGATGAATGAAAAGCCCGGCACACCCTGGATGCATTTGTTCGCGCTACTGATTAAAAAGTCAATTCCCCAGTCCTGCATGGGAATTTCCACGCCGGCGAAGCTGCTCATCGCGTCCACAATGAAAACCTTGCCCGCAGCCTTGACCACCTTGCCGACCGCCTCAATATCATTGAGCAGGCCAGAGGTCGTCTCGCTGTGCACTATGGCTACGTGCGTGATCGATGGATCCTGCTGTAGGTATTTTGCCACCTTGTGTGCGTCCGAAATATGGTTAAACGGTTCGGCGTAATAGGCATACGGTACGCCGTTCCATTCGCAGATTTGCGTCATGCGTACGCCATAGGCGCCATTCGAGCAGATAAGGACCTTCTCGTCCTGGCCAACTACGCTTGAAAGCACGCTTTCCACGCCAAAAGTGCCGCTGCCCTGCATCAGTACCGCAGTGTAGACTGCTGGATCTACCTGGGCAAGCGTCAGCAATTTTTTGCGGATTTGCTGGGTGACAACCTTATAGTCATCGTCCCAGGTGCAACGGTCGCAGAGCATTGCCTGCTTAACCGTGGCCGTCGTGGTCAGAGGGCCGGGAGTTAAAAGCTTGTATGTATTCATATTCAACAATCCTTTGATGAATTTTATTAAAAGCGAAGCGTTGGGACTTACTGGGCAGCCTGTTTGCATGCATCGGAGAAAGCCTGGTGCTTGTCATGCAGATCTACGGTCAGCGGGTCCTTGAAGGTTTTGGGATACTGGGAGTGGTTGGCCGCTTCTTTTTCGCCCTCATATAGCGGATTGGGGTACGTCTTGATCAGCTCCGCACGGCCTTTATCGATGATGATACCGGCCATCTTCTGAGCGTCGGGCTTCGTCTTGTCACCCTTGTCAATGACAGCGACGGACTCGGTCAGCGAGAAGTTCCCCTCAGTCGGATCCACAAAATCGATCGGCAGACCCTTTTCTTTGTCCGCAACCGCCTGATGGCGCAGGCCAAAGCCAATGGCGACTTCGCCGGAGCGCACACTCTTGAGCGGGCCGGAGCCGGATTGCTCCAGATGCGGGCCAGCGTTCTTATAGATATCGGTCAACACGGTTTTGCCCTGATCCTCGCCATAGGCGTCGATGATGGCCTGAACCATCAGCCAGCCGGTGGAGGATCCCGCCATATCCGGCACGGAAATCATGTCCTTATATTTCGGGTCCGCCAGGTCCTTCAGGCTCTTCGGAACAGGCAGGTTTTCCTGTTTGAGAACCTCGGTGTTGTAGAAGATGGCGCCTTCCTGGCTTGTGGTCGGGGCACGGTAGGCCGGAGTGCTTGTGTCCAAGGGTTTGGACTTCACATCCGTCAGATCCTGGAACATATGATTCTTCTCCTGAGCACTATCCACATAGAAAGAAGACATTGTGATCAGGTCCGCGTCCAGGTCCTTGCCCTGCGCCATCAGCTTGCCGCCAAGCTCACTGGTACCAAAGCCCTGGAGAATGTACTTGCCTTTGTAGCCGTTGTTGTCCAGCGCGTTTTTAAAAGCAGCGACTGCCTCGTCGTC
>USIA01000206.1 GCA_900554535.1 uncultured Oscillospiraceae bacterium
CTGCTCGGCAAAAGGGAGGACGGCGGCCGCTGCCAAAATCGAAAGCAGCGTGTACCGCAGCGTGCGGCGCAGGGAAGTTTTATCGCGTTGGCCGTGGTAGGTGGCGAGCAGCGGCTGGACGCCCTGCGCGATGCCGTTAAAGATCGCGACGCCGATCAGCGCGACGTTTGTCAGAATGCCATAAGCTGCCACGCCGGTGTTGCCTGAAAGCGAGAGAATGACCCTATTAAAAGAGAGGACGACCACGGCGTTGGAAAATTCGCCGATCATCGCTGGAAAACCGGTCGCAAACACAGATCCCATGGTGCGGAAGCTAACCCGGCATCGCGTGCAGCGGAAGTGATTTTTCCGGCGCAAAATGCGGGTCGAGAGGATGCACAGGCCGACGACTGGCGAAAAGCCTGTCGCCAAAACAGCGCCAAACATGCCCATCTGCAGCGGAAATAAAAAAAGATAGTCCAAAATAATGTTGGTGACACTGCCCGCCACCATAGCCACCATGGCGAGATTTGGCGCGCCGTCGCTGCGCGTGAAGGCGACCAGCGTGGCATTCATGATAAATGCGGGCGCAAAGGCGAGCAGCACGTGCAGGTAGGTTTCCGTCATGGGGCCCGCTTCGCCGCTGGCGCCGACCAAAGCACTGAGCGGGCCGGCAAAGAATACCCCGGCAACCAGGAACACAGCGCCTGTGGCCAATGCCAGCCCGGTCGCATGCGTAAAGACGCGGTTTGCTTCTGTTGGCAGATTTTGCGCCCTGAAGATGGCGTATTTTGTGGAAGCGCCCATGCCGATCCATTGCCCGATGCTCTGCATCAGGCTGTAGATGGGAATGGCAAAATTCAACGCGGCCAAGCCGGGCGCGCCCAGAACATTGGCGATAAAAAAGGTGTCCACCAAAATATAGCAGGACATGCCCACCATCGCCAAAACATTATTTCCCGCAAAACGCGCAAAGGTGCGCAGCAGACCTTTTGTTTCCATTATATCTCCCTTTTCTTGCAGCGGCGCCCGCGCAGTTTGTGATAGACGGCCAGCCCGCCGTATAAAATGCTCCAAACACACCAGACCAGCGCGGCCATGGTCAGCGGATAAAACGGTCCTGCCCATTTTTGCAATACGGCCAGGATGGATCCCGGCGGACCCACACGCAAAAACAGATAGTTGCCATGGAGAATGGCATTACAGATCGCGTCCACGCCGGCCAGGCCCAACAGGAACAGGAAACACGCGGGCAGGCGGCGTGCAGCTGGCTGCAACCCTTCTGCAGATAGCAACAGCGGGACGAGGAAAAGCAGGGTATGTAAGGCCACAAAAATCAGATAAAAGATATTCCAGAAAGGAAGGGCGGTCTCTCCCGGCGTTATCAGTGCGCACAACGCTCCCGGCAGGCCGCAGCACCAGCTCAATTCCCGCGCGAGCCATCCCTTGCGAAAGACAGCCCAACACTCCACAAAGGCCATCACATCACAAAGCTGCAGCGGCAGGGACCACGCTGGGTCGAACCCATTCGTCAGACCCAGCAGGAACAAGCGTGCAACGATCAGGATGGGCATGGCTGCACCCGCCAACCGCAGCGTACGAAGCCTGTTTGGCGGCTTTGCACGGCGAAATAGGAATACAGCGGCGACACAGAACGCCAACACGGGGAATAACCACGCCAGATGTACTGGACCAAAGATGGGCACGCCCGGCAGATTTTTCGGAAGGCGGGTTTCCGGTGTCCAAAATTCCATCATAACCCCCTCCTTGGCTTTTATTATAGGTTGTAGCACCTGGGCATGCAAGTGGTTTTGAACGGCATTCCCTCATGAAAAAGAAAAACGGCCGTTTCGGCCGTTTCCGGAAGCAATGCAAAAGCGATTATGTGGATTACCGCAGCTTTTCACGGCGCATAGAGGGTTTCTCGCGGAAAGCGCGGTTCATGATCTGCGCAAACAGGCGCTCCAGCAGGATGCCAACAACGGCGAACACGAGAAAGATGGGCAGTTCGTTCACCGTTGGGAGCGAGAGCTGCAAAATGCTGTGGAACAGGAAGACAGCGACAAAGTAGCCGATCAATGTGGTGACAAACAGAAATGTCCGCAATTTATTAAATGGGAAGCAGGCTTTGAACACAGCTTCAATGCCGATGCTGCCGACCAGCAGATACCCCAAGGCCTGTATCTGCGCCGTGGCGAGCCCCAGGTGCGGCCCGATCAGCAACATCCCCATCACCACAGCAGTCGTAGCCAGGGCGTTGGGGCTTGCACGCCGCAGGACGGAGCGCAGGAAGGTCCCATGCACGCGGCGGCTGTCCGGTTCAAAGGAAATAAAGAACGACGGATATCCTTCGATGACGAGATCAATCAGTGTGATCTGGATCGGCAAAAACGGAAACGGAAAATTCAAAATGACACACAGGATCGACAGGATGATGGAGTAGATTGTCTTGACAAAGAAAACGCCGGCCACACGGGTGATGTTGTTGACAACGCGGCGGCCTTCGCCCAAGGCGTTTGGCAGTGTCGAGAAATCGGAGTTGAGCAGCACCAGCTGCGAAACCTGCCGCGCGGCGTCGCTGCCCTCTGCAATGGCGATGCTGCAATCCGCTTCCCGCAGTGCCAGAATGTCGTTGACGCCGTCGCCCGTCATGGCGACCGTATGGCCCTGGCTTTGCAGCGCCTGAACAAGCTGCTTTTTCTGGTTGGGCGATACGCGTCCGAATACCGTATATTCGCGCGCGGCGGCCGCGATTTCGTCGTCACTTTTCACCGTGCTCATATCGATATAGTTTTCCGCGTGATGCAGGCCCGCGCGTTGTGCAATCGCGGAGACAGAGGCGGGATTATCGCCGGAAATCACTTTGATATCCACGCCCTCTTTCCGGAAATACGCCAGCGTTTCCGTCGCGTTTTTGCGGATGGAGTCGGAGAGCAGGATGGCTCGCAAAGGCGTGCAAAAGGGCAGCGGCGCTTTGGCATCCACCGGCTCAGTGGTCCAGC
>USIA01000207.1 GCA_900554535.1 uncultured Oscillospiraceae bacterium
TATTCCAGCCCCCACGCCGCCCGGCTTTGGAATGTCTGTGGGAGCCGCTTTACACGGTGCCGCTTGGCCGGCGGTTATCCTGGCTGCAACTGAAAGTACAGGAGCTGCTTTTGTATCTAAATGACTTCCAGCCTGACGCCAGCACGTTGACCCCGTATGGTTCCCAGCAGACTGATTTAATCAAAGAAATTCACCAGCTGTTGACAGGACACCTCGATCAACGGTTCACCATCGAGGAACTTTCTAAAAAATACCTGATCAACGTTACCACGCTTAAAGCGGTATTCAAAACGGTGTATGGCCAGCCGATTGCCACCTACATGAAAGAGTATCGGGTGCGCCGTGCCATGCATTTATTGCGGGAAACCGGAGACACGATTGCCAACATTGCTGCTGCAGTGGGCTATGAGAGCCAAGGTAAGTTTGCGCATGTTTTCCGCAGCATTGCGGGCGTGACCCCCAGCGAATATCGTCGGCAGGCCCAGCGTAGAACTTAATGAAACAAATGCAGCCGCGTCTTTTCAAAGGCTCGACTGCATTCGTTTTCTGAAAATAATCTCCAGATTTATGCTGGAATGTCGTCTCATTCATGATTTTCTGCAATCGGAACACCCTTTGTAAAAATGGAATCCAACAAAAAGCGGCTGCAAGTCCGAGCGTAAAGGCATCGACTTGCAACCGCTTTCTTCTATTTGATGGCTTTTCTGGCATACTGTATTTGCGAAAAGTCACGGAATTCAGAATCGCAGGGCTCCACCCTGCCCTTTTCCAGGGGAATTATTTTTCCTGAATTTCGACCTTTTCACCGCTGAGGATCTTATTCATGTTGCGTACCGCGCACATCTTGCCGCACATTGTGCAGGTGTGCTTGTCGGCAGGGTTCGTGCTCTTAAAGTATTCCTCCGCCTTGTCGCGGTCAATTGCCTCGTCAAACATCGCATCCCAATCCAGCTTCTGGCGGGCATCGCTCATGCGGTTATCCCACTCGCGCGCGCCGGGCACACCCTTGGCCAAATCGCCTGCATGCGCCGCGATCTTGGCGGCGATGACGCCTTCTTTGACATCCGGAATGCTCGGCAGGCGCAGGTGTTCGGCTGGCGTGACATAGCACAGGAAATCCGCGCCGTTTGCAGCCGCAATCGCCCCACCGATAGCAGAGGTGATGTGATCATAGCCGGGCGCAATATCCGTCACCAGCGGGCCGAGGACATAAAACGGCGCATTGTGGCAAAGGCGCTTTTCGATGAGCATATTCGCCGCAATCTCATTGAGCACCATGTGACCCGGACCCTCGATCATAACCTGCACGTTGTGATCCCAAGCGCGTTTTGTCAAAAGGCCCAGCTCGATCAGCTCACTGACCTGGCCGGCGTCGGTCGCATCATCGTTGCAGCCGGGGCGCATCGCGTCGCCAAGGGAAATCGTCACGTCATATTCGTGCAGGATCTCCATCAGCTCATCATAATGCTCAAAGAACGGATTCTCGTTGCCCGTCATTTCCATCCAGGCATAGATCAGGGAGCCGCCGCGCGAGACAATATTCATCCGGCGGCCGCTGCGCTTGAAGCTGTCGATGGTCTTGCGGTTCAGGCCCGCGTGAATGGTCACAAAGTCCACGCCTTCCTTTGCGTGCGCGCGCACAACCTCCAGAAAATCCTCTGCCGTAATCTGGGCCAAGTCCTTTTCCAGATATCCCACCGCGTCATAAATCGGCACGGTGCCGATCATGGCTGGCGACATGGCGACCAGCTTTTCGCGGAAATCGTGCGTCTTGCCATAATTCGACAGGTCCATGATGGCCTCTGCTTTATATTTCAGTGCCACGCGCACCTTTTCCATCTCGCAGACATAGTCGTGGATGTCGCCCGAAATGCCAAGGTTGACGTTGATCTTGGTGCGAAGGCCCTCACCCACGCCATAAGGATGTAGGGCTTTATGGTTCTTGTTGGCCGGGATCACGACGGAGCCGGCCGCAACGCGCTGCATCAAAACCTGCGGGTCTATATTCTCGTCTTTCGCCACAATCTCCATCTGCGGCGTCAGAAATCCGGCTTTTGCGGCTTCTATTTGGGTGTGATAATTCATGTGTTTTCTTCCTTTCCTGCGGCGTAAGCCGTGTCCATTTTTGCGCGCAGCGCGCGGATTTTGGCCGGAATATCCGCCGCGCCGACCACCTCTGTCACCAGGCAGATGCACTTGGCGCCGCGCCGCGCTACCTCTTCAATATTATGCTCCTTGATTCCGCCAATCGCGACGAACGGCAGGGGAATGTGCTGCACAACGTATTCCAGATAGGAAAGTCCCACCGGCGCGCAGACATCAGACTTTGTGTGCGTCTCAAATAGGGGCCCCACGCCGATATAATCCGCGCCGCGGCGCACCGCATCCTCGGCCTGCTCCGGACTGTGGGTGGAAAGTCCGATGATCTTATCCCCCATCAGCGCGCGGGCCTGCTCGATGGGCATGTCATCCTGGCCGATATGCACGCCATCCGCACCGCAGGCAAGCGCCAGCGCAATGTCGTCGTCGATGATGAGCTTTGCACCCGCCTGCGCGGTCATCTCGCGCAAGCGCACACAGTCTTTATATTTTTCACGACCGCTCTTTGTCTTTTCGCGGTATTGGATAACGCGGATGCCCGCGTCCAGCATCTGAGAAACGACCTCGATGTCGCTGCGGCCATTGGAAAACTTTTCAGCGGTAATGCCGTAGAGGCCGATGTCGCGCAAAAATTCCGCACGGCCTGCCAACTTATCCAGCAGCGCCTTTTCGAGTGTATAGGCGTCAAAGCGGCACGTTTCCATCTGTTTGGCCAGCGGGTACTGGCCCACGAGCTTGAGCGCTTCTTCTGCGGCGCGCAGTGCTTCCTGCACACGCTTGCAGTTGGCGGTGACCAGGCTGCGGCTGTCCGTACGCTGGTCTGCCCTGCTTGCAGCGCTCGTCTTACGGCCAACGTCGCCTTCCGCA
>USIA01000208.1 GCA_900554535.1 uncultured Oscillospiraceae bacterium
AGGCGGCCGTGGTCTTCCCGGATCTGGGCGCCCAAACGCCGCAGCGCCTGCAAATGCAGGTCAATCGGCCGGGGCCCCAGCTCGCAGCCGCCGGGAAAACTCATCATGGCCTCTCCCATCCGGCCGATAATCGCACCCAAAAAAATGATCGACGAGCGCATTTCGCGCATCAGTGCATCCGGTATGGTGCAGGTATCCGCTGCAGTGGGGTCCACTTCCACCACGCCCTGCGAAAATGACGCCTGGCAGCCCAGCTCCCGCAAAATAGACACCGCCGTGTCCACATCCGACAAATGCGGGCAATTGGTCAAACGGCAGGGTGCCTTGCAAAGCAGCGACGCCGCCAGAATCGGCAGGGCGCTGTTTTTTGCACCATGCACCTGCAGCTCGCCCGACAAGCGGCACGGGCCGCTGATGCGTAATTTCGACATGCTAACACCCCCACATAATACTTAAACCATACTATGCGGGTATTTGCGGTTTGGGCGCGTCCCACGCAAAAATAAAGCGGTTTTGGAAAAACTCAGGCCCGCCGCTCTGCAAGGACCTCTTTGATAATCTGGTAAATGCGCTCGTTTGTGTCGAGGATCGCCATCTTCCCGGCATTTTCCGCCAAAGACGGGATCGCGGCCGGATCGGCAAAAAGCTTCTGTACGCGCGCAATCAATGCTGCGCCGGAGAGGTCCTTTTCCTCCAGAATCTCCGCGGCGCCGCGGTTGACCATACTCATTGCATTGTAATACTGGTGGTTTTCCGCCACGTTCGGGCTGGGAATAATCAACGCCGCGCGGCCCTTGGCCTGCAACTCGCTTAAGGTGATCGCGCCCGCGCGGCAGATGACAAGATCCGCTGCTGCCAGGCAGTCGGGCATGTCGTCTATGTAAGGACGGATGTCCAAATTCGGGTGCTCTTCGAGCACAACGCCCTTCTCACGAAGCAGATCCGGGAACCAGGCGCCGTACTTTCCATAGGCATGAATATGTTGGAAGCGGTCTGTTTTGGCTGTATCCGCAATCAGGTCCGCAACCGCCTCATTGATTTTGCGCGCCCCGAGGCTGCCGCCAAAGGAAAGAATCACGGGGCGGTTGTCCAACTTCAGTTTGCGGCGCGCCGCAGTCCGGTCCGCCCGAATGACTGCCATGCGTACGGGGTTGCCCGTGACCACACAGCGCGCCCCCCGTTCCATATATTTCTGCGCATCGCCGTTTGCGAGCATGACACGGTCCGCGTTTTTGCTCAGCGCCTTGTTGGTGACGCCGGGGAACGCGTTCTGTTCATGAATGACAGACGGAATATGCATGTGCATGGCTTCCCGGATTACAGGGCCTGCCACATAACCGCCCGTACCCACACAGATATCGGGACGAAACCGCTGCAAAATTTTCTTGGATTCCGCCGTCGAGGTGAACAGATGCACCACGGTCTTCAGGTTCTTTTTCAGGTTCTGCAAACTCGGTTTGCGCTGAAATCCGGAGATGGTGATGCCCGCAAAGTCATAGCCGGCCTGCGGCACAAGCCGCTCCTCCATGCCGCCCTTTGCGCCGACATAGAGAATCTGTGTGTCCGGCTCCTTTTCACGCACATAGCCTGCAATGGCAAGCGCCGGATTGATGTGCCCGGCTGTGCCGCCGCCGGCAAATAAGATTTTCATCGTTACAATTGCCCTCCCAACTTGGAATACTGCCGCCCAAGCTACGTCTTTTCAATATTCGACGTTCGCGAAATGGACAGAATGATCCCCATCTGCGCCAGCAACATGACCAGCGAGGTGCCGCCGTAGCTGAAAAACGGCAAACTGATGCCTGTGTTGGGGATGGTATTTGTCACAACGGCGATGTTGAGCACAACCTGCAGCCCTACCTGCATGGTCAGGCCAATGCCCAGCAGCATGCCAAACCGGTCTTTCGCGCGCAGGGAAATCATGATGCCACGCCAGACCAGCACGCCGAACAGGATAATAATCACCAGCGCGCCGATAAATCCCAGTTCCTCACACACGATCGCAAAAATAAAGTCATTCTGCGGTTCCGGCAAATACATGTACTTTTGCCGGCTGTTGCCCAGGCCCAGGCCCAAAAGCCTGCCGGAGCCGATGGCATACAAAGACTGCTGCGTCTGCCAGGTATCGACGCCTTCCGGCGGGTTGAAAGGATTGAGCCAGCCCTCGATGCGGCCGCCCGCATGCTGATAAAGCGAGGAAGTCAGCAACGCGACCATGCCCACACCGATTGCGGCGCCGCCAGCGACAAACCAGCGGATGGGCGCGCCGCCTACAAACAGCATGACCGCCGCGATCAACAGCAGGATAATCGTCGCGGACATGTGTTTTTCGAGAATAACGAGCCCGCAGATGACACCCACGATCAGGATAATCTGAAACAGCAGGCGACGCTGGGCGACTTTGTCGCTGCGGTTCAGTTCGCGGCGCTTTTTCTCCGGGAAAAGGTGGACGGACATTACCTGCGCCAAAAGCAGCACCAACGTAAACTTTGCAATCTCAGAGGGCTGAAACTGGAAGCTGCCCAGGTTAATCCAACGGTATGCGCCGTTTGTATTCGGCACCAGCTTGTTGCCACCCGTCATTGCAGACACAGCAGTGATGGCCAGTGTCACGAACGTCACAATCGCAAACAGCGGCACCAGGCGGTGCAGGTGGTGATAATCGAAAAAGGAAATCGCGATCATCAAAATGATGCCGATCACCGCCCAAAGCGCCTGCTGGCGGACAAAATAATATGGATTATTAAAACGCTGGCTGGCATTTGCGTAGCTCGCCGAAAAGACCATCACCAGGCCGATGGCCACCAATGCGACAACCAAAATGAAAAAGGTCAGGTCCATTCCGGCGCGTTTTGAAAAGATGTGCAGGCGGCTTTTCAGCTTACCATGCAGCTGCTGAGCCGGTGTGGCAGCCGGCGGCGCATGCCGCTTTGGCTGTACGCCGCCGGATGGGCGCTGGTTGGGTGC
>USIA01000209.1 GCA_900554535.1 uncultured Oscillospiraceae bacterium
GCGTTGCCCAGCAGCTGCTCCGAGGCGAGCGCCTGTTCCTCCTCGCGGCGCTCCATCCCGCGTGTCGCAGGGTCCCCCAGCGGTGTGGAAAAGGCGTTTCCCGCCTCTGCGACGATTTGCGCAAGGCAGTCGCGCTCCACATCCTGGACATGCAGCACCTGCCCCATGAACCCCTGCATCGCAGGGCTGTGGCATACAAACGAAACCACCACCAGGTTTGGCGCCGTGTCCCCCGCCGCGCACAGGCTGTGAAATTCCATCGGCGCATGGAAGGCGATCTGCCCACGGCGCAGGCGCACGGTACGCGTTCCCTGGGTGACGTCGACCTCCCCCTTGTCCACATATACGAATTCCCAAAAATCATGTGCCTCGCCGGGAAAGAAGAAATCCGGCGTATACTCAAAATAATGGACAGTTACGATTGCATCCACGCAAAGCGTCTTGTGCAGTTGTGTGCTGTGAAATTCCATTCGGCGGCCTCCTCATCCATTCTTCCGTTTGCAGCCCCCTTTCCGGCACGTCCGGGTGGGCGCCAGAGCGAAAAACCGCTGTATGCGGATACAAAATTGACGAAATCTATACATCTATCATAAGTCCGCGATCTTACACTTGTCAATGAAAATTTTACACGATTGTGCAAAAAACATCTGTTAAGCGCCCTGTACACTGGCCAAAATGTGTATTATTCTATAAGCAGCGCAAGTGGACGAATGCCCTTGCAAAATAGAACGCAGAAAGATTACACTTTTCAGAAAAGGAGAACCTGCCATGAAAAAAGAACCCATTCTCGTCGTGATGGCCGCAGGTATGGGCAGCCGCTACGGCGGGCCCCAGCCGATTGACCCCGTGGGTCTGCACGGAGAAATCATCATCGATTATTCCATTTTTGACGCCTACAAGGCTGGTTTCCGCCGCGTTGTATGCATCATTAAAAAGGAAATTGAAGCGGACTTCAAGGAGATCATCGGCGACCGCATTTCCAAGATCATGGATGTGCAGTACGCCTATCAGCGCGTTGATGATCTGCCGGCCGGCTACACGGTGCCGGAAGGCCGCGAAAAACCCTGGGGCACCGGACATGCGCTGTTGAGCTGCCGCGGCATGATTGACGCGCCATTTGCCGTTATCAATGCGGACGACTACTATGGCTCCCAGGCATTCCAAATCATGTACGACTGGCTGTGCCAGGCGCAGGACGACGACTACTATGAATACAGCATGGTCGGGTACCTGTTGGAAAACACGCTGACCGACAACGGCCATGTGGCGCGCGGCGTCTGCACGGTCAAGGACGGCATGCTCACCGACATCCACGAGCGTACGCACATCGAAAAGCGCGACGGCGGCGCGGCCTACACCGAGGACGACGGCAAGACTTGGCATGCGCTGCCCATGGATGCAACCGTCTCGATGAACCTGTGGGGCTTTACGCCTGGCTTTATGCAAGAGCTGGAGAAGGGCTTTCCGCCGTTTTTGGACAAGGCACTTCCGAAAAACCCGATCAAATGCGAATACTTCCTGCCCAGCGCTGTGGACACGCTCTTGCAGGCGGATAAGGCGCGGGTGCGCGTTTTCCGCTCTCCAGACCGCTGGTATGGCATGACCTACCGCTCTGACAAGCCAATCGTGCAAGCAGCCATTCGCGGCTTTATCGATGCGGGCAAATATCCGGAACATCTTTGGGAGGGCTTGGCAGAATGATTGAAACGAGCCTTCAGGAAGCGTTGCAGGCATTTGACTTTCCCGGCACGCTGGTGGAAGTCGCGTCCTATGGCAGCGGACACATCAACGATACCCGGCGCGCCACCTTCCGTCAGGCGGATGGCAGCGACCGGCATTATATCCTGCAGCGCATCAATACGCAGATCTTTACAGACCCCGACGGGCTGATGGATAACATCGTGAACGTTACCAAATACCTCAAGCAGAAAATCACGGCTGCTGGCGGCGACCCGGACCGTGAAACGCTGACTGTACTGCACACCAAAGAGGGGCACCCCATGGCGCGGACCATGGGCGGGAAGGACTATTGGCGCTGCTATCCCTTCATCGAAAACACCGTCTCCTATGATCTGGTGGAAAATGAGAACGATTTTTACACCGTGGCGCGCGCTTTCGGCCATTTTCAGATGCAGCTGTCCGATTATCCGGCTTCCACGCTGCATGAGACGATTCCGCATTTCCACGACACGCCCAACCGTTATGCGAACTTCCATAAAGCACTGGCAGCGGATGCGCTCGGCCGTGCGAAGGATGCAAAGCCGGAGATTGATTTTGTGCTGGCCCATGAAAAGGATGCCGGTGCCCTGACCAGCCTTCTGGCTGCGGGTAAACTGCCGCTGCGCGTGACGCACAACGACACCAAGCTCAATAACATTCTTTTGGACAAAGACACCGGAAAAGCGTTGTGTGTGATTGATCTTGACACCGTGATGCCGGGCCTGGTGCATTATGACTTTGGCGACAGCATCCGCTTTGGCGCAAGCACGGCTCTAGAGGATGAACAGGATCTCTCCAAGGTGCATTTCAGTCTGGAGCTGTTCGAAGTCTTTACAAAGGGTTTTCTGGAAAGTGCGGGTTCTGTGCTGACGCCGCTGGAAAAGGAGACCCTGCCCATCGGCGCGAAGCTGATGACGCTGGAATGCGGTGTGCGGTTCCTCACGGACTATCTGGAGGGCGACACGTACTTTAAAATCCACCGCCCTGGCCATAACCTCGACCGCTGCCGCACGCAGTTTAAGCTGGTGCAGGAGATGGAGGAAAAGGCCGGCCAGATGCAGGAAGTTATCCAGAAATACGCATAATGCAAAAATAAATTCGCCAGCCGCCTTGCCCCTTCGGAAGCATAAGCAGCTGGCGAATTCTTTTTTATATCTGGCGGTGAATCAGCGATATTTTAGCCGATGCAACGTGCGGCAAATACTTTATAGGTCTTGCCAGCAACCTTCACATAAACGC
>USIA01000210.1 GCA_900554535.1 uncultured Oscillospiraceae bacterium
GCGGCCGGCTGCACGGAACAGACGGCCAGTTCGACCGCCCCTTTGGTTGTCTCTTCGCAGCCGTCTTCCTCCAGCGAGCCCACTGTCAGCCAGGAAGACGCCATCACGCCGGGCCCTGTTTCAGCCGTCTCCTCGCAGGCACAGAGCGCCTTCGAGGCCAAATGGGCGCAGAATCCGCTGGATGCCGCCTATGAAAAAGAGAGCGGCGACGCGGAATCCACCAAGGAAATCACGGAATTGGACAACAAGTATGCCCTTCAGTGGGAGAGCGCGGTTGTCGATGCCTATCAGAAGCTGATGCAGGCCAGCAGCAACGACGCTTCCCTGAAATCCGAGCAGGAAAAATGGGAGTCCGGCAAGGCGGACGCGCTCCGGCAGATTCAGGAGAGCCAGCAGGGCAACGGAACTGCCGGCAGCATGGCCGTGGCCAATGCGACGATGTCGTTTTACCGCGGCCGCGCAAAACAGTTGTATCAGGAGCTTTATCAGTATGATCCGGATTTTACGTTTGATGCGACCAATTGAGGAGGCGCGGAATAGATGCAGTTGAAGGAAGAAACGCTCTCGCAGAACTATCTGTATCATGGGCATATTTTGCAGATGCATGTCGATCAGGTGCAGCTGGAGGATGGCCGCACCGCCTCGCGCGAATGCGTCGACCATCCAGGTGGGGTGAGCGTCGCCGCGCTGACGGCACAGGATGAACTTTTGATGGTGCGGCAGTACCGGTATCCGTATCACGAAGTGGTGTTGGAGGCGCCCGCCGGGAAACTCGATCCCGGCGAGGACCCGCTTGAAGCCTGCAAGCGCGAACAGATGGAGGAGACCGGCACATGGTCGTCCGCGTACATTTCGCTGGGCACAATCTATCCGTCCCCTGGCTATACAAACGAAAAACTGCACCTGTATGCCTGCCGCGTAAGCGGTCAGGGCAGCCAGCATCTGGACCCCGGCGAATTTCTGGAAGTGGAGCGGATTCCATTTGCACAGGCATTGTCGATGGTCGATGACAACGCCATTCCGGACAGCAAGACCCAGATCCTGATTTTGCGGACCGCGCGCTTGCTTGCGCAGGGAAAACTGTGACGCCGATGTACAAATCAACAAAATGCGCCTTCATTCGGCTTTTGACGGTCGAATCAAGGCGCATCTTTTTTTCAATTTATAACCTGTTTTTATCGCCCCACTCGCACATCCCATCGAGAATCGGGATCAGCGACTTTCCCCGCTCTGTCAGACTGTACTCGACTTTCGGCGGAATCTGCGGGTATTCTTTTCGGTGGACCAGCTGGTCGGCTTCCAGTTGCTTCAAGGTGGAACTCAGAGTTTTATAAGAGATTCCCCCAATGTATTTTTTCATTTCATTGAACCGCACGACGCCGAATTCCATCAACGTATAAAGAATCGTCATTTTATATTTCCCGTTAATCAAAGAAAGCGTATAACTGAATCCAGTAGTCCCCAGGCATTCTTTGGCGATACAGCGCTCGCTCATTGTACACTCTCCTTTTGGTAAGTATCGCACCTGAATGTGCGTACTTGTTTTTTGTTTTATTCTTGATATGATTGTAATATCAGAGACGGAAAAAGTCAATCCCACAAAAACAGGAGGTACTTCCGTGCAGCGTTCTGGGCATTTGGGCCATTCTCCAGACCGTATGGAACGGCTGCGTGTTTCATGATTGATGAAATGATGGAAGACAGGAATGCTTTGTATAAATCATTTTAAGGAGGCAATGATCCATGAGAGCAGCATTAAAAGAATACCAGGCCGTGGAAGAGGCCGCAATGAAATTTGTCAAGAGCGTTGCCGAGGGCAACAGCAAATATGCCAAGGAGCTGTTCACCGATGAGGCGGTGCTGTTTGGTTATCTGGACGGCAAGCTGGAGCATGGCTCCATCGAGCAGTTCTACCACAATGTGGACACCGTGCCCGGCGGCGACAACTTCAAGGCCCGCGTCGATGTGCTGATGGTGGAGGAGTCCTTGGCTGTTGTCCGCGTTCTAGAACAGGGCTGGGGCAACCGCATTGACTTCACCGATGTGCTGCTTCTGCTCAAAATGAATGGCGAGTGGAAGTGCGTCGCCAAAGCCTATAACCAGAATTCTGATACCATTCAGAAATAAATGAAGCGCTGGCGGCTGGCTCAGGTATCTGGCCGTTCTTGCATAGGAGAAATGATATTATGAGTAAGAAAATCGTTGTCATTACGGGCAGCCCCCGCAAAAACGGCAATAGCTTTGCCATGACAGATGCATTTATCAAAGCTGCGAAAGAAAAGGGACACACGGTCACCAGATTTGACGCCGCCACGATGAAGGTTAGCGGCTGCCGTGCCTGCGAAACCTGCTATCAAACCGGCAAGGCCTGCTCCTTTGACGAAGACTTCAACACCATGGCGCCTGCTATTTTGGAGGCGGATGCGCTGGTCTTTACGATGCCGGTTTACTGGTACTCCATCCCGGCACAGATCAAGGCGGTGATCGACCATCTTTATTCTCTGGTTGTCGGCGGCAAAGATATTGCTGGCAAAGAGTGCGCGATCATTGCCTGCTGCGAGGAAAACGACATGACGGTACTGGACGGCGTGCGGATTCCCATGGAGCGCACCGCCGCTTTGAATAAGTGGAAGATGGTCGGCGAAGTGCTGATCCCCGGTGTGCTGAACGCGGGCGATATTGAAAAGACAGACGGCTGCCAAAAGGCGGCTGCACTGGCAGATAAAATTTGAATGGATGGAAAATCAATATGAGTAAGAAAATTGTGATATTAAACGGGAGTCCCCGCAGAAATGGCAATACATCCGCCCTTGTAAAGTCCTTTACAGAGGGAGCGGAAAGCGCCAGAAATACAGTGACCGAATTCTTTCTGGACAGCATGGAGATTCACGGCTGCAAGGGCTGCTTTGGCGGGCACCAGAGCCCAAAATGCCCCCTCAATAAAGGAC
>USIA01000211.1 GCA_900554535.1 uncultured Oscillospiraceae bacterium
CCCGTGTGTTTGAAGCCCATGGTCTTCAGCCGGAAGGTCAAGCCCTGCCAGGAGATGTTCCACACCGGCGGGACCTTCCGCAATATTTCCCAATGGCCTCCGCCTGATTTGGAACGGACATAGCGCGCGTCCGCCTTTTTCCAAAGCGGATCCCGCCGCGGCGTTGTCCAAATGATCTGCGGATCCGGACGAATGAGCACGACATCCCCCCAGCGCTCCAGGCGCTCACCCGCCGAGGTATCGAGCAGCTCATACTCCTGCCACTGTGCGGTGCGCATCAGGTCAACTGCTCCCGAATCACGTCGGCCACGGAATCGGCGACTTGCTGGATAAAGTCCGTATCCTTGCCTTCGACCATTACGCGCAAAAGCGGCTCTGTGCCGGAGGGGCGCACAACCACGCGGCCATCCTGTCCCAACTGCTTTTTGGCATGCTCGACCGCGGCCTTAACTTGATCGTCCGTATAAAAGCGCAGCTTGCCTTCTGGCGCAACCTGCACATTGACCAGCACCTGCGGGAACCGTTTCATGAGCACTGCCAAATTGGACAGTTTCGCTTCGCGGCGTTTGACAATGGACAAAAGCTGCGCCGCGGTCAGCTGGCCGTCACCGGTCGTCGCGAAGTCCAGGAAAATCACGTGGCCGCTCTGCTCGCCGCCGAAGTTATACCCTTCCAGCTGCATCTCCTCGAGCACATAGCGGTCGCCAACTTTGGTCGCCTCAAAATGGATGCCGGTCTGCTCACAGAAGCGGATAAATCCGAGATTGGTCATAATCGTACCCACGACCGTGTCCTTGGCCAGTTTGCCGCGGGATTTCATATCCGCCGCGCAGATGGCCATCACAAAGTCGCCGTCCACCAGATTTCCCTTGTCGTCCACCGCAAGGCAGCGGTCTGCGTCGCCGTCAAAGGCCACCCCCGCGTCGAGGTGGTTTTCCTTGACGTAGGCCATCAACGGTTCCATGTGGGTCGAGCCGCAGTTGTCGTTGACATTGACGCCGTCGGGATGGTTTGACAGCATATAGCACGTAGCGCCCAGTTCCGTAAAGAGCTGCTCGGCTGTGCGCGACGCCGCGCCATTTGCGCAATCGATGGCAATGCGCATGCCAGTCAGGGCAAAAGGCACGGTGCTCTTGATGTGATCGATGTAATCCCGCACCACGTTCGGCGCCGTGCTGACGCTGCCCACGTCGCCGCCGGTCGGTGTTGGCGGGGTCGCCTTGTGATCGAGCACAATGGCCTCAATCTGTTCCTCCAATGCATCCGGCAGCTTATAACCGTCGCCGGAAAAGATTTTAATGCCATTAAACTCGCAGGGGTTGTGGCTGGCCGTCAGCATGACGCCGGCGTCGGCCTTATATTTGCCGACCAGATAGGCGACAGCCGGCGTCGGAATAACGCCCAGCTGCACCACATTCGCGCCCACGCTGCACAGCCCCGCTGTCAGCGCGGCCTCCAGCATATCCGAGGAAAGGCGCGTGTCCTTGCCGATCAGAATCTTCGGGTGGCGGTGGTTGGAATCGGTCAGCACCATTGCGGCCGCACGGCCGATCTGCAGGGCCAGTTCACAGGTCAGTTCGCTGTTTGCGACGCCACGCACGCCGTCCGTACCAAAAAGTCTTCCCATCTTCACTTCAACTCCGTTTCATAAAAATCAAGGCGCTGTTTCAAACGCTTCAAAGCCCGTAGCCATTACGGCGTTTCCAAAAGCCACGGGAACGTCCCTTCGACAATGCCGGGCAAAAGGCTGTATAAATCGCTGACCCCGCAAAGGGACTCAAAATGGCGTTTTATTGCATATGTTTTCTCCCACTTTTGGGGGAGGAGCGGGTTGACCCCATAGCGCAAAACGACGTCGGCCCAGCGCCTTTCGAGCAGGCAAAAGCCTTCCGGAAGTGCAAGCGCGTCGCACAGCTGCAACAGGCGGTCGTAGTCGTCATAGACGATTTCCCCTAAAAGAGCAGCGGTCTTCTCCCGCTTCTGACTGCCGTCGACGCCTCCGACGTCCCAGCTGCCGGAGCTTTCCTCGATATCCTGCAAAGGAAATGAATGCGTCAGGCAGATGCGCGCGAGGTCAATCCAGCCATGCTCCTCACAAAAGGCCCAGCCGTCATAGATGTGGCGTCGTTTTGAAAGGGCCCACGCCTCCATAGATGTGGCGGCTGCCGGTCACGCCAAAGCGCCGGCCGATGTCGTGCAAAAGGCCCAGGATATAGGCGGCATCGGCGTCGAGGGTGTTTGCTTTAGCGGCGATGCGGTACGCTGCCTCGCCCGCATACTGGCAATGCTGCACCCAGGGGCCGGGATTTTTCCGGCCGCCCTCCTCCAAAAGAGCGAGGGCTTCGCTTTTTGTAGGAAGGCGCATGAAAAATTCTCCTTTCGTTTGCAGTCTGCCTTCTTTTGCAACGGGCTTTATGGTCCTTTTCTAGAAGCGGGGCAAAAAGCGGCGCCTCACAGGCAGCCCAATCTCAAATAGACTGGAAAAAGCAGCTCAAAAAAACGTTTGCTGCTGTGGATTTTCCCCGGCCGGTTCGGGATATGGGAGTCCCAAATGCAGATACGCCGCTTTTGTGGCGACACGGCCGCGCGGTGTGCGCTGCAAAAAGCCGATCTGCATCAAATACGGCTCATAGACATCCTCCAGCGTGACCGCTTCTTCCCCAATGGCTGCGGCGAGCGTATCCAGCCCGACCGGCCCTCCGTTATAAAACCGGATCATCGTCGAGAGCATCCGGCGGTCATTCGCGTCCAGGCCCAGTTCATCGACCTCCATGCGGTCCAGACCCAGTTTTGCAGACTCGTACGTAATGGCGCCGCCAGTGGTGACCTGCGCAAAGTCGCGCACCCGCTTGAGCATGCGGTTCGCGATTCTCGGCGTGCCGCGGCTGCGGCTGGCGATCTCAAGCG
>USIA01000212.1 GCA_900554535.1 uncultured Oscillospiraceae bacterium
CTTCGGTGATCGCGATCGTGTTTTCATAGTGCGCCGCCAGCTTGCCATCTGCCGTGACCGTCGTCCAGCCGTCAGCCAGGACTTTGACATGATAGTCTCCCTGGCAGATCATGGGCTCGATGGCGATCGTCATGCCGGGCAGCAGTCGGACACCCCTGCCTGGGGTGCCATAGTTCGGAACACTGGGGTCTTCGTGCATCTTCGCGCCTACTCCGTGGCCGACAAAATCTCGTACCACCGAGTAGCCGCGAGCTTCAGCATACCGTTGGACCGCGCTGCCGATATCGCCGAGGCGGTTACCGGGCTGTGCGGCCTTGATGCCTTCGAAAAGGCACTCGCGGGTGGTGTCCATAAGGCCCTGGGCTTCCTTGCTGACCTTGCCGCAGGCAAAGGTCCAGGCATTGTCGCCCACAAATCCCTCAAAGGTGGCGCCGGTATCAATACTGACGATGTCGCCCTCCTGTAGGATCTTGTCCTTATGCGGTATGCCGTGGATGACCACTTCATTGACAGAAATGCAGCAACTCGCCGGAAAACCACCGTAGCCCAAGAACGTGGGCACCGCGCCCTCGCTCTCGATATACTTCTTTGCCGCCTGGTCAATTTCCCAGGTACTGACGCCGGGTTTGACCAGCGAACCCGCCAGCTGCAACGCATTCTGCGAAATGCGGCCGGCCCGTTTCATGCATTCCAGTTCACGGCTGGTTTTCAAGATAATCATAGTTTACGCCTCAATTGCTGCGAGAGTCAGTCGGGTGGTGTCGGCCACTGCCTCCTGGCCCTCCACGACAGCGAGCTTCCCCTGTTTTTCATAGTAATGCTTGAGAGGCTCGGTCTTTTCGTGATATTCCTTCAAACGTGCCTTAACCGTTTCCGGCTGGTCATCCACGCGCTGAACAAGGGTGCCGCCGCAGCTGTCGCACTTGCCCTCCACCTTGGGCTTGTTATAAACCAGGTGGTAGCTCGCGCCGCAGTCGCTGCAGACACGGCGTCCGGACATGCGGGCCACGATCTTCTCGTCGGGGACGCGGATCTCCACGACCTTGTCGATCGTCACGCCCATTTCGTCCAGAGCCTCGGCCTGTGGGATGGTGCGCGGAAAGCCGTCCAGAACGAAGCCATTCTTGCAGTCGTCCTGTGCGATGCGGTCTTTGACGATGCCGATAACGACCTCGTCCGGAACCAGCTCGCCGGCCTCCATGTAAGCTTTCGCTTTCTTTCCCATCTCCGTGCCGCTTTTCAGCGCTTCTCTGATGATATTGCCTGTCGAAATCGCGGGGATATGAAGCTTCTTGCAAATCACATCCGCCTGTGTACCTTTCCCGGCGCCGGGTGCGCCCAACAGGATCAGGTTCATACAACACAACTCCTTCCGTCAGTCGAGGAAGCCCTTGTAGTGGCGCATGATCATCTGACTCTCCATCTGCTTGACAGTTTCAAGCGAAACACCAACCATGATGATCACAGAGGTGCCGCCCATCGCGAGGTTTGACATGCCCGTCGCGTTGGAGAAGATGATCGGAACAATTGCGATGACCGCCAGGAACAGAGCTCCAATGAGGGTGATCTTGGACAGGACTTTTTGAATAAACTCCGCAGTCGGCTTGCCAGGGCGGATGCCCGGGATGGTGCCGTTGCTCTGGCGGAGATTATTGGCCATTTCCATTGGATTATACTGGATAGCCGTGTAGAAATAGGCAAATCCAAGGATTAGCAGGATATACAGGATGCAATAAACCCAGCCTGTCATGTCAAAGGCCCGGAAAAACTCATACCAGAAGCCAGACGTGCCAATCCGGTTGCCCAGGAAAAATTTGATGGTGCTCGGGATAGACAGAATGCAGCTCGCGAAAATGATGGGCATGACGCCGCCGATGCCAACCTTGATCGGGATATGGCTCTGCTGGCCGCCATACTGCTTGCGGCCCACCACACGCTTTGCATACTGCACCGGAATCCTGCGCTCGGAGTCGTTCATAAAGACGATCACCCAGATCAGGGCGACGAAAATAATCACCCAGAGCGGAACCAGGAAGAAATACTTGCCGTTCGCGTCGCCATCCTTCACTGCCATCTGGATGTACTCCGCCAGGTGGCCGATCAGGGAAGGCATACGCGAGACGATACCGGCAAACAGCAGAATCGAAATGCCGTTGCCGATGCCTTTTTGGTTGATCTGCTCGCCCATCCACATCATCAGGGCGGTGCCAGCCGTAAAGGTCAGCACAATGACAAACGCGGCAAAAATGCCGGACCCGCCGCTCGTGAACTTGACAACCGACGAGCCGTTGACCGTGCTGTTGCGCAGATAGAAATAATAAGCCAAGCCAGTTGCAAGGCCCAACAGCACCGCCACATAACGGGTGATCGCGGCCATCTTTTTGCGGCCCTCTTCACCGCCGTCCTTCACCATGCGTTCCAGGGCCGGAATGGCGACTGTCAGCAGCTGCATGATAATGGAGGCGTTGATATACGGGGTGATGCTCAGTGCAAACAGCGTTGCCCTCGAGAAGGAACCGCCGGAAAGCAGATCAATATAACCGAGCGCAGTGCCGCTGGTGCCATTGCTGACGCTGCTCATGATGGACTGCAGCGCACTTGCGTCCAGGAACGGCACCGGGATCACAGCGCCGAACCGGAACACAATGATAATCAACAGGGTAAACAGAATCTTTTTGCGGAGATCGGGAATTCCCCAGGCGTTCTTGATTGTTTTAAACAAATCAGATCACCTCTGCCTTCCCACCTACCGATTCAATTTTTTCCTTCGCCGTTGCGGAGAAAGCGGCCGCCTGGACATTCAGCTTCTTTGTCAGGTTGCCATTGCTCAGGATCTTAACGCCGTCCTTTGCCGACTTGATGACACCGGCTTTGATCAGCGCTTCAGCATCCACTGTGGCGCC
>USIA01000213.1 GCA_900554535.1 uncultured Oscillospiraceae bacterium
CAGCGACCGAATTGCCGTAATAGCTGTTGCCATTGGGTTCATCGCAGAAGACCAGCAGCGCATACTGCGGGTCATCCGCCGGGGCAACGCCGCAGTAGGACGCGATGTAATAGCTATGTGTCTGGCCGGGATTGCCGTGTTCATTCATGTAATTCTTATACTTGTTATCTTTTTCGATCTTTTCGCTGGTGCCCGTCTTGCCAGCAATGCGGTAGCCCGCCACATAGCCGTTCTTTGCCGTGCCTGCCTTTGCGTCGTCCTCCATCAAGCCGATGACGTCCTTGGCCGTAGCCTCGGAAATCACCTGACGCTTTGTCTCGGTGCTGATGGATTTCACCACGTTGCCGTTTGAATCCAGGATCTGCTTGACCACGTGCGGCTGCACCAGGTTGCCGCCGTTGGCGATCGTAGCCGCGGCCGTGATCATCTGGATCGGCGTGATGGAAAAGTTCTGGCCAAAGGCCTCGGTCGCCAGTTCCACCGGGTTGAGCTGGGCCGCCGTATAATACTGATAATGCTGTGCTTCGCCCGACATGTCGATGCCAGTCGGCTGCGTAAAGCCAAAGCTCTCAAAATATTTAAAGAAAGTCTGCGGCCCAATTTTCAGACCCACCTGCATAAACACAACGTTGCAGGAATTGACCAGTCCGTCATGGAAGGTCTCCGCGCCATGGCCCGCTGTCTTCCAACAATGAATGGGGCTCGCGTTTTTTGACGGTGAGAAATAACCCGGACAATTAAACTGCGTGTTGTCATTGACAATGCCCTCTTCAAGTGCCATGGATGCGGTCACCATCTTAAAGACAGAGCCCGGATAATAGGTGTCGCTGACGGGTTTGTTGCGCCACTTTTGCTGCAGCGCATTTGAGGTTGCCTGCGCCTGCTGGTCTTTGGGCAGCTTCGCGATGCGGGCTTTTTCGCTGTCCGTCAATTTGCGCGGGTCGTTCGGGTCAAAGCTGCCCTCTTCCGCCACGCTCTCTGCAATCGGATCGTCTGCGTCAAAGCCGCCCTTGGTCGCCATGCCGAGAATTTCGCCGGTCTTGACATTCATCATAATGGCCGACGCGCGGTTGCCGACTTTGTTGAGCTCCGCGCCCTCTTCAAGATACTTTTCGAGCGTATGCTGTACAACCTCGTCAATGGTCAGCACCAGGGAATCGCCGTCCTGTGCGGGGACCTCCTGCTGATACTGGAAGGGCATATCCTGCTGCGTGGCGCTCTTGGCGGAAACCACACGGCCATTGACGCCCGCCAATACGCTGTTGTACTCCGCCTCCAGGCCCTCGGCGCCGACGCCGTCTGTATTGGTAAAGCCCAGCACCTGGCTGGCAAAATCGCCATATGGATAATAGCGCTTATAATCCTCCACCATATCGATCATCGAAGAAATGCTCAGGTTGGTCCCCTTTGCCTTTTGCTGTGCCTGAAAGTTTTCTTCATAGGCCAGGATCTTGTCCCTGACATCCGTCTCAACCTTGGTGGCCATGACCTGCCAATAGGAATTCGGATTGTCCTCGATTGTCTTGATGACATCGTCCTTCTTGAGTCCCAGCGTCTGCGCCAGGCAGTCGGCTGTGGCTTCCTTGACCGCCTGTTTTTGTTCCTGGTTCTTATACGACTTCAGCTGCGCCGGCACGACGACAATCTTCCAAACCGTGGCGCTCTGCGCCAGCGTCTTCATGTTGACGTCGTAAATGGTGCCGCGCTGGGCCGTGATGGTCGTATCCTTGAGCTGGTTGCTCACTGCCTCTGACTTCAATTGTTCGCCATCAATGAGCTGCAGCTTGACCAGGTTGCCCACGATCGCGCCAAACCCAACCAGGATCAGCACCGCAAGCACGATGGTTGTGCGCCGCCACACTTTTGATTTGGTGCCCTTCGTCAAACCGATCCCTCCTTGTTTTTCCCGTAGCAGATACAAAAAGGAGAGTTAAGAAAACGGACTCTTAACTCTCTCCCAAACCACACGGACCCCGCCTCTGCCTTTGCCGAATCCATATGCATATGCGCCGAAATTTATGATACCAGCGACGTGATACGCTCCCACAGCTTTGCAAAAAAGCTGTCGCTTGTCTTTTGCAGAACCTGCCCCTTGTCGGCTGTGTTCCACTCCACGGTCTCCAGGCGGCTTGGGTCAACTTTGCTCATGCCAAGCTCCTTGGTGGCCTTGTCCTCAACCGTAGACAGCGATTGCTGCGCCTCACTCTTCATTTGCAGCTGTGTGTAGACGCTCTGCTGCTCGCTGAGCTTTGTATTCGCATTGCTGACCTGAACGGCGAGTTCGGAAAGCTGAACCTGCCCATACACAAATCCGCCAAATACGCCGACCATCAGGGCAATGAACGCACAGGAGGCCACTGCCTTGAATGTATGCTTATGTAACCGTGCCTTTTCGCGCTTTTTTGCCTCTCGGTCAGGCAGCGCAATGATATTATCCCGCTGTGCCTTTTCCTCGCGGGTCTCCGAAGCGTGCTCTGCCCCGTCCGCGTGGTCTTCAAATAGGGAAAAATCATAGGCTTCTCCACTACGCATGGTGGCCGTCCCTCCATTTGCATCAATATTTTATATTTTACCACACTTTGCAGCAACGTTCTATGAACATTCCGTTAACAATGTAATCTTTTTGTTACCTTTCTTACAATTTTGTACACACTCGCAGGCGGGCGCTGCGGCTGCGGGGATTGCGCGCCACTTCTTCTGGCCCGGCCGTCAGGCCTTTGTGGTACAGAAGTTCTGCCCGCGGCTTTTTGCCGCAAACGCACACCGGAAAATCGGGCGGGCAGGTGCATCCCTGGCACCATTGCGCCATCTGGTGCTTGACAATGCGGTCTTCCAGAGAATGGAACGTAATCACGCACAGCCGCCCGCCCGGCGCAAGCGCTTCAAACGCACCCGTC
>USIA01000214.1 GCA_900554535.1 uncultured Oscillospiraceae bacterium
GCGCACAATGCGGTTTGCCTTTGTGGCAATGAGACTTTCGTGGTTGATGGTCAGCAGAATCATGGTTTCGACAAACTGCGCCTGAATCACCGGACCGCGAACCGTGAGAATCGGCTCACCCGGAAAAATCGGCACGCCCTCCGGGACAGCCCACACATCACAGCTGAACGTAAAATGCACCAGGTAATCGAGGAAACCCTCGCTAAAAATTCCGCAGCCGCGCAGGTACGCAATATCTGCCTGCGTAAAATGCAGATTGCGCAGATATTCCACCACCTGCTGCACCCCCGCCATGATCGCGAATCCGCCATGGTCCGGCACCTCGCGGAAAAACATATCAAAGTAGGCAATGCGGTCTTTCAGGCCATTGGCAAAATAGCCATTTGCCATGGTGATCTCGTAAAAGTCAGTCAACATAGTCAGATTGGTCTTCTCGATCATTTCCTTCATCATAACCTTCTCCAAATCAAAAAATTCTGTCACTGCCCGCCCCTGCTACCACATACTATAGATGGAAAGGGCCCAATCCCGTCCGATAGCGTTTTGGTTTGTCTCATTATACCAGACTTTTCTGCAAAGAACAATTGGCCGCAAGCAGTCTCTCTTCTTGCAACCTGCCTCTAAAAAAGGTATACTTTTGAGAGCATATGATACGGAGTATAAACGACAAGCGCCCGCTGGCCCTGCTTTGGACAATAAAAGACAGGGCCGGGGCTCTGTCGGAAATTCCAGCATTGCGCCATGCCATTTTTAAAGCACTGGAAGGCTGCGCCGATCTCTCCGCAGGGCGATTCGGCCTTTGGCCGGAAGGAATGGCACAAAGCATGGGGCTTCCTTTGTGCGCCTGTATGAGTCAGGCGGTCGTGGCGCCATTAGGAAAGAAAAAATTTGTTTGTTGCATAGGGCGCATTGCGCCGCACAAATTTGTTTTTAGGAGATGAACGACGTGAGATTACGCAAGCAGGCGCTGGGCAATCGCAACATGGTGGGTGCCCGCGTGGAAGCCGTGCGCAAAAGCCAGGGCATGAAGCAGAAAGAGCTGCTGGCACAGTTGCAGGTCAACGGCATTGATATGAACGCTTCCGGTCTCTCGAAACTGGAGGGGCAGCTGCGCTCTGTCACCGATTTCGAGCTGGCCGCTTTGTCTAAAATTCTCGGCGTCTCGATCGATTGGCTGCTTGGCCTGGAGCAGGACAAAAAGGCCCCTTAAGCCCCGGCACGCCGTCTGAAAGCAGTTCTGCGCTTCTTTTCTTTGAATTAGGAAAGAAGCGTTTTTTCTTTTCGGGAAAGCGCTTCCACACGAAACGAGGTAGCCAAGCCAAGGTAAGTATGATAAAATAGTTGCAATTGCCGGGCACTTTTCCGCAATGGCGGCAACGTCCGATGCTCGCGAAAACGGCTGATGACCAAATGACTATAAAATCAGCAGCAAGCATAAACTAAACACAAACCCGCAATTAGGAAAAGCGCCGCCAGAGGGCGGCTTTCATCAAATGCATAAGATGGGCGGTCGCTTTATGGGGCCCATCGCCGATTGGAGGTTCGCAATGCAGTTTCTCGCCCGCCTCAAACAGATGAAACCGTTGCTCCTATTTTTCGGAATTTACACCGGTTTATTCATTCTGTTTGACTGGACGCTCGATTATACCCTGCCCTTTGTGGTGGGCTTTTTGCTGGCGCTGCTGATGCAGCCGCTGATCCGTCTGCTGCGCCGCCGATTGCACATGCCGCCCACTGCAGCGTCCCTGGTGGCAACGCTGGCCGTCTATGTGCTGCTGTTTATATTGCTGGCGCTGCTGGTGATGGCGTTGATCCGAGAGGGGCAGAAGCTGATAAGCTGGATTGGAAGCCTCTCGAGCAGCGCGCTGGACCAATGGCTCGCGCCGATTTACCGCACGCTCGAAAAAGCAGGCACCTGGCTGCAAAATGTGGCTCCCGGCTTTGCCACAGACAGCAAACAGGCGGTCTCGGATTTTCTGCGTACGGTGCTCGGCTTTGCCGGCAACACGGCCAAACAGATTCTTTCCTGGATTACGAGCGTGCCCATGATGCTGATGATGGTGGTTGTGTCCATTCTTTCGACTTACTTTTTCTCGCGGGACATGGAGCATATCCGGGCGCATGTACGGCGAATCTTTTCCAGTGGGCAGGCAGGCCGGCTGCGCGCGCTTTCACAAAACAGCAAAGCCATGGGCGGACGGCTGGTCCTATCCTACCTGCTGGTATACGGGCTGACCTTTCTGGAATCGCTGATTGTCTTCTCGGTGCTGGGGGTCCCCTATCCGCTTGCGTTTGCCATTCTCAGCGGTATTGCGGATGTGCTGCCGGTGCTGGGGCCGGGGACGGTCTATTTGCCCATGGCCGTCGTCTATCTCTGCCTGGGGAATTGGCCGGTCGCGATCATTTTGGTGGTGTGCTGGCTGATCGTCTCGGCCATCCGGCAGGTCGTGGAACCAAAGATCGTCGCGAAATCGATCAACATCCATCCGCTGGCCATGCTTGCGGCGATCTACATTGCACTGGTGGCGGGCAGCTTTGCCGTGTTTTTGTATGCAGTCCTCCTGCTGTTTCTGTATCAGGTATTGGTGCAAAACGGCGTCCTGCCCCCGCTGTCGCGCGCGCTCGAAGCCCCGTGCACGGACGGAAAACCGCCCAGAAAAAGCGCTTAATACTCGATGCCCTTACGCGCCCGGATTCCTCTGGTGTACGGGTGCTTTTTGCACGCCATAACCGTGACGTAATCCGCCTGTTCCAATAGCCATCCGGGCGCATCCCGCCCCGTGCAGGCAACCTCCAGGCCAGCCGGGCGGTCTTTCAGGAACGTGCGCACTGCCGCAGTGTCGAGCATATCCAGCGCCAGCGCGCCGCAGAGCTCGTCGAGCACCAGC
>USIA01000215.1 GCA_900554535.1 uncultured Oscillospiraceae bacterium
CCTTTTGCAGCAGCCGGTGCGCCCGGCGATAGCTGCGCACCGCCTTGAAGCCGCTATACAAAAGATAAACCTCCAGACGGCTGCGCGCGGCGGGGTCCCGGTCCATAATGGAATCAATCTCCGCCTTGAGTTTGTCAAACACAACAATACACCTCTCCATGATACTCCAAATACAGACAAATAAAACCGCCTCCGTCCGTGCATTCATTTGCACAGACGGAGGCGGTGTAATCCGCGGTTCCACTCCGGTTTATTGCTCGAAGGGTGATAACGGTCCCCACCGGGCGGGGATTTCCCCCCGCCTGCTCCCGGGCGCATGCTTCGCCGGTTTTCCGTGAAAAGCGCTCGCAGCCTCCGGCGCTCTCTCTCTGGCACGGTCCCCCGGTTACTTTTCCCGTTCTTAGCAGTTTATGCATCTTTATTATATGCGCATACCGCCAACTTGTCAATCAGTCTCACTTGACGTTGCGGATGACTTCCCGGTTATCCCGAATGTAAATGACGCCGCTGACAATGGTCAGTACGCAGCTGACCCACAGCAGCACATTGCCGAAAAGCAAAAGGCCGCCGTAAATCGTGTTGCCGGTGGAAAGCCAACTGGTAAAAAGGCTGACATTTCCAAAAAGTCCAAAGCCCGCGCAGGCCTCGATGGCCAGCAAATACCCGGACGCAATGATCTGGCTGACCGTTTTCATTTTACCCCATCGGTTTGCGGCGATGACTTTGCCGCTCTCGACCGCCACCAGGCGCAGTGACGTGACCGAAAACTCCCGCAATAGGACGATCAGCGGCACCCACACGCTGCACAAACGCATCACTGAAAAGCAGACCAAGGCCGACACAATCAACACTTTATCCGCCAGGGGATCGAGAAACTGGCCAAACGATGTCACAATCCCCCGTGCGCGCGCGATCTTGCCGTCGAGGTGATCGGTATAGGACGCGACCAGGAAAACCAGCAACGCCCAAAGCGCGTGGTAGGGCACGAAGTCATAAATCAGCAGGACCACAAAAACCGGCGCCAGGATAATGCGCAGCATGGACAGCTTATTCGGCAGGTTCACGGCAATCCTCCCCTTCTGTCAGCAGCGTTCCAACGAGGTCTCCATCGATACAATCGTGGATTGCGATCTGGGCAAATGTGCCAAGGCCCGGCTTTTTGACCCCTTCCGGCACCGTAAAATAGACCTTGCCGTCAATATCGTCCGGCGCCTGAGCTGCGGTGCGGCCAAACCAGCACTCCGCATAGCGGTCCCAACCCTCGACCAGGGCCGTCTGCACCGTACCCGCCAGCGCCTCTCCGGCCTGCTGGTCCTGCTCCATCTGTTGCTCCATCAGGACCTCGGCGCGGTGGTTTTTTACCGCTTCGTCCAGTTGATCTGGCATCTCGCCCGCAACCGTGCCTTCCTCCTGCGAGTAGGCAAAGCAGCCCATCCGGTCAAAATGCATCCGCTGCGCAAATTCGCACAGCTCCTGGAACTGCTCCTCCGTCTCGCCGGGGAAGCCGACCAACAGCGTAGTGCGCAGCGTCAGGCCCGGCACCTTTTCGCGCATGTGTGCGATCAAGGCCTCCAGCTTCTCCCGGTTACCCCAGCGGTGCATGGCACGCAAAATCTGGGCGTTGCAGTGCTGCAAGGGTATATCAATATATGGCACGACTTTTTCCTCGGAAGCGATTGTATCCAATAGCTCGTCGGTCATGAAATCCGGGTAACAATACAACAGGCGAATCCACCGCACGCCATCGACCTTACACAGGCGATGCAAAAGTTCTGGCAGCATCAGCTTGTGGCCATAGAGATCCCAGCCGTATTTGGTGGTGTCCTGAGCGATTAAGATCAATTCTTTCGCGCCATTCTGGGCGAGCTTCTCCGCCTCCTGGACAATATCTTCCATGGGCCGGCTGCGGTATGGCCCGCGGATCATGGGGATCGCACAATAGGCGCAGCGGTTGTCGCATCCCTCCGCAATTTTGAGGTACGCAAAATAGCTGGGCGTCAGAAGGTGTCGCTCGCCGCACAGGGGCAGCTTCTCTTTATCCGGGAACGCCTCCGGCTTCGCACCCGCGAGCGCGGCCTTGCAGATCAGGTCGATGTCCACGTTCGCGCCGATGCCGCAGACCGCGTCCGCCTCCGGCAGCTCCCGCATGATTTCCTTGCGGTAGCGCTCCGCCAGGCACCCTGTCACGACGATCGCCTTGATGCGGCCTTCACGCTTGAGCTTTGCCAGTTCCAGAATCTCATCAATGCTCTCCTGCTTGGCGCTCTGAATAAAGCCGCAGGTATTCACGATGGCCACATCGCACAAAGCGGCGTCGTCCCCGACGCGCCAGCCCGCTTTCTCCAGCGCAGCCAGCATAATTTCGCCGTCGATCTGGTTCTTGGCGCAGCCCAGGCTCACCATTCCAACTGAATTCGCCATGTCATCCATCCTCTTCAACGTTTTCCAAAACCGCGCGCATGGCCGCGCACGCATCTTCCCAGGAATATCCCATGCGCTGCAAGGCCGCGGCAGCTCGCCGGCGGACCTTTTCGTCCTGCAACGTCGGGTATTTTTTCTCCAGCACTGCGCATGCCGCCTCCACCGGGTCCGGTTCAAAGTCATCCATGGCTGCCTCGGCCAATTCCGGCGCTATTCCCTTGTGTAAAAGCTCGTACTGCACACGGCGGCGGGCATATCCCTTGCCAAACAGCGCCTGGGCGCAGCGGCGGGCGTAGTCCGCATCATCGATCAGGCCCAGATCCTCCATCTTCTGCGCGGCCGCCTGCGCAGCCTCGCGCGGAAGCGTGCGGGCGATTTTATCGGCCAGTTCCTTTTTGGAGTGGCTGCGGTGCTCCAACAGGTACAGCGCCTTTTCGGAAGCGCGCCGT
>USIA01000216.1 GCA_900554535.1 uncultured Oscillospiraceae bacterium
CGTCGCTTTGCCCGGCCACCCCGGAGGGGGGCAAAAAAAGCCATTTTCAGCATCATTCAGTTCCGCATCGAGGGGCGAAGCGTTCTGGATGCTTTCGCCGGTTCGGGACAGCTGGGCATCGAGGCGCTCAGCCGCGGGGCAGCGCATGTCGATTTCCTCGACAGCGACCGCAAAAGTGTCGAGATTATCAAAAAGAATCTGAACACGACTGGTCTGGCCGCTTCCGCGTCGGTTTATCAGGCGGATGCCCTGCTGTTTTTGCGCGGCCGTACCACGCCTTATGACCTCTGCTTCCTGGATCCGCCGTACCACACTGGCCTCTTGCAGCAGGCCCTGCCGCTGTGCACGGCCGTGACAAAGCCGAGCGGCATGATTTTGTGTGAGCACCCAGTGGATGAGAAAATGCCGGAGGTATGCGGGGATTTTGTGCGCTGCCGGGCGTATCATTATGGAAAAGTTGCACTGACAACCTATGTGCATAAGGATGTGGAAGAATGAGTGAGAAAATCGCGATTTGCCCGGGCAGCTTTGATCCGGTGACGCTGGGGCATCTGGATATTATCCAGCGTGCGTGCAAGATGTTTGATAAGGTCATTGTTGCTGTGTTGGTCAATCCGGACAAGCACACCATGTTTACGGTGGAGGAGCGCATGGCGCTGCTGCGCCGCTGTACGGTCGGTCTGCCGCAGGTAGAGATCGACCGGTTCTATGGACTGATGGCGGATTACGCTTCCTCCAAGAAGGCTGTGGCCGTGGTACGCGGCCTGCGCGCAATGTCGGATTTTGAATATGAGTTTCAAATGGCCCTTACCAATAAGAATTTGAATCCCGATTTGGAGACCATCTTTCTGGCCACACGGGCGGAGTATATGTTCCTCAGCTCCAGCATGGTCAAGCAGATTGCCACCTTTGACGGGAAGATTGATAATTTTGTGCCTGCCTGCATTGTGCAGGAGGTCGCGGCGCGCATTCGCCAGGAGGGCAACCATGAGTGATACGAAGATGAAAGCCGAAGAATTGATCGATGAAATGTACATGGTGCTGGACAGAGCCTGGACACTGCCCTTGAGCCGCGGGCGCACGGTGGTGGATGGGGATGAAATCCGCCAGATTCTCGACGAGCTGCGGGAATCGCTCCCGAATGAAATCCATGAGGCGCAGAAAATCACGGCGGACCGAAACCAGATTCTGGCCGGTGCGAAGCGCGAATCGGAAAGTATTATCCGCCTTGCAGAGGAACGCAAGGAGGCGCTCATCAATCACGAGGCCGTCGTGCAGCAGGCGGAGAAGCGCGCCAATGAATTGATGGCACTCGCACAAAAGAAGTCCCGCGAGATTCGCAAGGCGGGCAACGACTATTTGGAGGATCTGATGCGCCGGGCGGACGAAAGTCTGAGTGCGAACCTGGCGGAGTTGCGCCGGACGCGCCAGAATATCCGCAATGCCGAGCGGCAGACCGGCAAACGGAAACGTCAAAAATAAAAATTGTAATACATAAGCAGGCCGTTTTCCATCCGTGGGAAACGGCCTGCTTATGTATTGAGAATATTTTGGCGGCAAAACGGCAGGCGATCTCTGTTTGACCCAGGGCTAGTGAACCCACAATTTTTCCAAAGCATGGTTCCTTTTTTGTAAATTCGGAAATTCCCCTGCCAAAAACTTGTTTACATAATTTCAAAAAAACCATTGCAATTCCGGACCAGTTACGATATAATTTGAGTGCGGTGGTGAAAGGTGGAGGAAAGTGGCACGATCGAACGCAGTGTGCCCACCTTTCCTCAGCGAGTGGGTGAAGACATGCTGATTGGCGAGTTTCAACATAATATTGACGCAAAAGGCCGCGTGATTGTCCCCGCCAGATTCCGTGAGGATCTGGGGGATCGTTTTTATGTAGCCAAAGGGCTGGATCACTGCCTGTTTGTGTTCTCGCCGGAAGCGTGGGCGCAGCTGGAGGAAAAAGTCTGCGCAATGCCGATCAGCAAGGCCCGTAAGCTGCAGCGCTTCTTCTTTTCGGGCGCCGCAGAGGTTGTGCCGGACAAGCAGGGGCGGGTGTTGATCCCGCAGCCGCTGCGCGAATATGCCGGCCTGACCAAGGACGTGACGTTCATTGGCACGGCCAACCGCGCCGAGTTGTGGAGCACCAGTCGCTGGAATGCGTTCAATGCAGACCTGACGGAAGAGAGCATCGCAGGCGTCATGGACGAATTGGATCTGTGACAGGGAGGGCATCATGGAATTTCAGCATATCCCCGTTCTGTTTCAGGAGACAATTGACAGCCTCGCCATTAAGCCAGATGGCCGCTATATCGACGGCACGGCGGGCGGCGGCGGACATAGCCAGGCAATTTTGGACCGGCTGGAAAGCGGAAAGCTGCTTTCCATTGACCGGGACCCGGACGCCATTGCGGCATGCAAAGCGCGCTTTGCGGGCAATCCCCACAGTCTGGTGCGCCGGGGAAACTTTTCCCAGCTGTTGGAGATCGCGCGTGAGGCAGATATGCTGCCTGTGGACGGCGTGTTGCTCGATATTGGCGTTTCCTCACATCAGCTCGATGATCCGGCGCGCGGCTTTTCGTTCCACCCTGATGCGCCCTTGGATATGCGAATGAGCCAGGAGGGCCCGAGCGCCCGCGATCTGGTCAATACACTTCCGTGGCAGGAGCTGGCGAGAATTTTGCGCCAATATGGCGAGGAGCGCAACGCCGTCCGCATTGCAAAGGGGATTGTCGCCGCACGCGAGCAGGCCCCGATTGAGACGACCGTGCAGTTAGCGGAGATTGTCAAGGCGAACGTTCCTGCGGCTGTGCGGCGCGCGCCAGGCCATCCGGCACGGCAGACGTTTCAGGC
>USIA01000217.1 GCA_900554535.1 uncultured Oscillospiraceae bacterium
CCGCCCCAAGGAGCCCAAGTACGCCAGGAACAAGAATATTTTGGTCATCGGCGGTTCCGGCAGCGGAAAGACAAGGTTCTTTGTCAAGCCTTCGCTCCTCCAGTGCCATTCTTCGTATGTGGTCACCGATCCGAAGGGGACGATATTATGCGAGGTAGGGGCTCTCTTGGAGCGCAAGGGATACCGCATCAAAAGCCTAAATCTTATCAACTTCAAGAAGTCCATGCGGTATAACCCTCTGGCATATATCCGCTCGGAGAAGGACATTTTGAAGCTGGTGAACGCCCTGATCCTCAACACCAAGGGGGAGGGCGAAAAGAGTTCCGAGGATTTTTGGGTCAAGGCCGAGCGGCTGTACTACTCCGCCCTCATCGGGTACATCTGGTACGAGGCGGAGCCGGAGGAGCGCAACTTCATCACCCTCCTGGACCTCATCAACGCATCGGAGGCCAGGGAGGACGACGAGGAGTTCCAAAGCCCGGTGGACATCCTGTTCGCCAAGCTGGAGAAGGAGCACCCGGACCACTTCGCCGTGAAGCAGTACCGTAAATTCAAAATGGCCGCGGGAGATGTATGCTCTAAGTGACTTCTTAATCATGGTTTTTTGTCATGGTTAGTGAAGCAGTCACTTAGAGCATTTTCATTTCAGGAGGTACAGCCATGAGAAACGAGAAAATCACCCCACTGTATGAGCGTTTGAGCCGCGACGATGAGTTACAGGGCGAGAGCAACTCCATAAGCCATCATGATGTAATTTATAAAGGGTGGATTACACCACCGAAAATTACATCATGACTGCGGCTCATTTGTGGCGAATGAAAAGACAGTTGTGATGAAGAAGGGATGCCCGCACACCTACTCGCACCTGCCAACCACACATTCCCACAAAGGAGGCCATTATGGAACTGACCTACACACAATGCGGGGACTACTTGATTCCCAACCTCGTATTGTCAGACACAAAGGAGTATCACATCGGCAAGTATGGACGGATGCGCCGTGCCTATCTGAAAGACCACCATCCGGCCCTTTACAGTACCCTGCTGCTCACGGAAAAACTCTTTCCCCATTTGGCGGAGATCGACGCTGCCTGTAAAACCAGGCTGGACACCATCGAGACTGCCATGATGCGCAGGGAAGGCGTGACCGAAGCACTGAAAGCCGCCGATCAGATGGAGTGGGTGCGCCGGAGGAACAACATCCACAGCCGGGCCGAAGAAATCGTCCTGCATGAACTTGTGTACGCAGAATAAGCAGCAATGCCCTCACAGCAAGCCGTATAAGCCTGCCGTGAGGGCATTTTTCGTTATTTCAGCAACTTCCAGTATCCTTTGCGGTCGGAGCCGATACGCTCAATCAAGCCAGCCCCTTTGAGCATTTTTAATCTAAGCGACACGGTTTTCCGGCTCAGAGACAGGTTTTCGGCAAGGAAAGTCGTTGTGTAAGCTGGATCAACTGCGAGAAGATTCAAGATTTTGAGCGATACCTCATCCAAGGAATCTGTCACTTTATCTGTTACCTTTTCTGTCACCCTGCCGGTAACAGAACGGATGACCCGATCCTCTGGCGCAGAGAATTTTATCATAATATCGCCGGGGTTGATCGTATATTCCGGCTGCGGCACACCGTCCTTTTCACAGGCAGAGCAGATTTTTTCAATACCTCGGCCCCAGCTCTCAATGAAGCCCGCCAGATAAAACACATGGGCAATATTTGGATTGTAGGGGCTGGAAGCGTGTTTACTCATCAGGTTTTCGAGCGTCCAGTTTTCCGGCAGGCATCCGCAGTTGGCAATGTACAGCTTATCTTCGTACACACTGATCTGGATCGGCACGCCGGATTGATACTGCTTGTGGCACAGGGCGTTCAGCAAGGCTTCCCGCAGGGCTTCCTCCGGCACAAAGTACCGCTCAATCCGCTGCATCCCCTCATAGGTGATTTTGGCTCTCATGTACTTGAGGTACACCAGTTCCACGATCTTGTCGATCTGTTCCAGAATGGAGCCGTGGATTTCATCCTGATACAGCAGGTCGGCATCCGTCTCGAAGTAGCCGATTTTCACATACGCGCCCAACTGCCATTTCTCTGGGTCTTTGCTAAACAGGAGCATGGCCGCGTTGGTCAGATACGGGCTGTTCATCAGATGGAGCTTCTCCATCAGCACGTCTTTGGGTTCATCCAGCACGCTTTTGTCAATGCGCCCCTTTTTGGCGGCCCATTGCTTGAAGTGGGTGACAACATCATCGTCCACATCATTCATCGAAAAAGCCGGAAGCGGTAAGTTGTCCCAGGTTGCGCCACGCTTGCGCATGAGGAAGGCTTCCAAAGCCGGGCCGGTCAGAATCTGCCGGGTACTGCCGCTGCGGTAGTAGTAGACGCCCTTGCAGGAAATACCGATGGGATACGGTGGCACGTCGATCTCGATGTATTCCTTGCCGTTCTTATCCAAAAGGTTGACGCCGACAATAATTCCCATCGCATCCCGGATTTTGTTGGGAATGTCCTCCAGCAGCTTGCGGGCATTAGGCAGGCCGACGATGTTTCCTTCGTCATCGCAGCCAATATAGATTTTTCCGCCCTGTGCGTTGGCGTAGCCGCAAATCCATTCCAGATATTCATCCTTCCACTTGCTTTTCCATTCCGTGTTCTGGCTCTCAGGCATTTTCGTCACCATCCTGTTCTTTATGTTTTCCCCGGCTCTTATAAACATTATACTGGTTCTTGCATCGTGCGCTGCAAAACGCGGCGTTGGCGCGGCTGGATATGAATACTTTCTGACAGTGCTTGCACAGCCGCAGCGGCTTGGCATCGTCCACAAGCATAAAGCTGAACATCATCTGGAT
>USIA01000218.1 GCA_900554535.1 uncultured Oscillospiraceae bacterium
CGCTAGGCCGACATTCGCGGCTGTTGTCGATTTGCCGACGCCGCCTTTTCCAGATGTGATGACTGTCACTGCTCCCATGATGTTACCTCAATATCTATCCTATCACAACAAACCGTTATCGTCAAATATTTTATCAAAGCTTTTCGAGAATTTGTAAGATGTAACCAAGTTTTATACGGTTGTTTTGTTTGAACAAAGTATACAAAAATTTCTGGTTATCCTGCGCTGCTGCTGGATGTATTCTGATTCACATGGAAATAAGAATCAAAAATGGCTTTTGCAACTGTCTGGCTGTATGCGCCCTTGACGCCGTGCTCCAGCACAACGGCAACGGCAATTTCCGGCTTTTCATAGGGCGCATAGGCGATGAAGGTCGTATTTTCCGTGGCCGCCTCGCCCTCCTGCGTCTGGGCGGTACCGGTTTTGGCAGCGACTGCAACGGGATAATTGGCAAAGGTTGCCTGCGCGGTGCCGCCCGTGGAGGTGACCAGCCGCATGCCTGCCTGCACGGTCCGCAGGTTCTCCTTCGAGAGAAAACTGTAATCAGAGTTATCCACAATCGTCTTGGGCTGTGTTTTGGAGATCACATTCTTGCGGCTGTAATCGGTGACGTGGTCGACCAGATGCACTTGCTTGCGGGTGCCGTCGTTCGCAATGGTGGCCACATATGTTGCGAGCTGCGCCGGCGTGAAGAGGTTGTCGTGCTGGCCGATGGCTGCCTGGACCGTATCGACCGGCGTCCAGACCCCGCCGTCTTTCGAGGCCTTTTCCGCGGGGCCGGCCAGCGTGCCGGTGGCCTCATTAATCTCCACACCTGTTTTTTCGCCGAGGCCAAGCTGCCTGGCGTAGGCGTTCATCTTGGCGATGGTGGTGCGGTAGCCCGTCTCCATGAAAAAGACGTTACAGGATTTCTGCAGCGCAGTTTCGAGTGAAATCGTGCCGTGCGTACCGGTGCACCGGGGCGTATATCCGTTTTTCTGGAACCGTGTATAGACTCTGGAGCAGGTAATCGTAGTATTCGCTGTGATAGCGCCCTCCTGCAATGCTGCCAGCGCGACCGATGGCTTAAAGATAGAGCCCGGCGTGTAGGCGCTGCCAAAGGTACGGTCGAGCATCGGGGAATTTTTGTCCTGCAAAACCTGGTTCGTGTAGTTGGTGTCCGTGCCGAATTTTGACAGATCAAAGGTCGGGTAAGAGGCCGCGGCCAGGACAGCGAAGTCGCTGGTGCGCAGGACGACCACGCCGCCGCCCTGGCACTTCGGATAACTAGCCTGGGCGAGCTTGACCTGCTCGGCCAGGGCGTTTTCCGCAACGGTTTGCAGCTTCGAGTCGATGGTCAAAAAGACCGTATTGCCATTGACCGGGGCGGTCTCGACTTGTTCGTCGGTGACCTCGCCTTTGGAGTTAAAGGTCAGGCGTTTTTTGCCGGTTTTGCCGCGCAGGGTGCTCTCGAGCGCCGCCTCGATGCCGGTCTTGCCCAGGCGGTCGTCCTGGGAATACCCCTGGTCCTTGAGCTGCTGATATTCGTCTGCGTCGATTGCGCCGATCGTGCCGATCAGCTGCGGCAGCAGCGTGGCGTTCTGATATTGGCGCGTTGTTGTGACGCGCGTTGTCACGCCCGGCAAATCCGCGCTGTTTTCGCTGACAATCGCCACCGTGTCCTGGCTGACGTCTTCCGCGAATGTATAGACGGCATTCTGGGAATAGTCAAAGCCCGCCAGTGTCATCGCGTAGCGCACGGAAACGATCTTGCGGATCTGCTCTTTGGAATACTGCTTAGACTCATCAATATTTTGCTTTTTATCAATCTCAAAATATTTCGCGATCAGGCGCTGCATGCAGGTCGCGGCGTCTGTATAAGTGTTGACATTCAGAAAATCCTTTGACTTCAAATACTGGATCTCCTTGTCGCTGTTGGACTGGAACGTGTAGTTTCCATTTTTGTCCAGCACAATCGGCAGGGTATCCAGCCAGGATTCGCCGCGCTTTTCGAGGATCTGTGTCAGGCGCAGAATGGTGGCGTTTAACTTGTCCATATCCGTATAGGCGCGGTCGAATTGCAGCGCATAGCCCGTTTTGTTGGTCGCCAGGCCGACGCCGTTGACGTCCACAATCTCGCCGCGATTGGTGGGCATGGTGATGGTGGTGTTGGTGGATTCATCGGCCGCTTTCATATAGGAAGCGCCGTTGATGAGCTGCCAATCAACCAGGCGCAGGACAAAGACGACGGCCACTGCGACAGCGAGAACCCCGCACACAACGGTGCGTGGAGTGCGGCTTTTGAGTTTTTTGGGACGGCGAAACATGGCGATTACCCCCTTTCCAAAAACAGGGCCGCGTTTGCGGCCCGGATGGGTCAGTCGGACAGTGGATGGATGTGCACGGCAAACAGCCGGGTGAGTGCATAAACCGGAAGCGTGAGCGCCACGGTATAGACAAACCGCGGCAGAAAATGGTTCACCAGCGCATAAAGCTGGTCCGGCTGGCCCAGCGCCACATAGGTCAGAAGCCACTGGAACAGCACCAATACGCCCATGGTCAGACAGCAGATCAAAAGCGCATTGAGTGCGGTGGTCTGGATCAGGTCCTGCGCCAGATAGCTGACGACAAAGCAGACGATGGCCAGCACGATGGCATGCGGCCCCAGCACCCCGCTGCCATATCCCACGTCGAGGAACAGCCCGCACGCAACGCCGAACATCATGGAGGCGACCTGCGGTTCAAACAGGGCGATGGAGATGGCCAGCGGCACGAGCAGCACGGGCCTGCCGTTGTGGATGGGGGGGGAGAGGGCCGGCCCCTGCTGAACCGGTCACACA
>USIA01000219.1 GCA_900554535.1 uncultured Oscillospiraceae bacterium
TTTTCCTACATCAGGGGGCTTCTTGTCTATTGTCCGTTTTTACTGGTTCAGTTCAGCGGGCGAATCAGCTTTTTTCCGCGGCTGCGGCCAGCAGTTTCTTTGCGATCACGCCGGCGCTCTGCGAGCCATACTGCGGCGTGTGTTCCACAACAACCGCCACCGCATAGGGCGTGCTTTCATCCTCGGAGAAGGCCACCATCCAGCCATTGTTGTTCTTTTCGCCGCCCAGTTCGCCGGTTCCGGTCTTGGCGCAAACCTTGCTGATACCGGGGAACGTATCATCGCCATAATAGCTGGAAACCGTATAGCGCATGTAATCGCGTAGGCGGTTGGCCGTATTCTGATCCATCAGGGCCGTGTCCGCTTCGGTTTTTCCATAATTGCTGCCAATGCCCAGGTCGCCGGTCACACTCTGAATGAAATGCAGTTTTTCCGGCGTGCCGTTGTTTGCGATCGCGCCCATCAGTCGAACCATATAGGCCGGATTGACCAGATCCTGATCCTGGCCCACGCCGGACCACGCCAGCCGGTCCTCAGAAGCGCCCTGCACATTGTATTTGCCTGTAGCCACTTGGATGGAATCGATGGTAAAGGGCTTCAAAAGGCCAATCTGGTTCATGGAATCGGTCATTTTATCCGCGCCGATCTTGACAGCCAATTCGGCAAAGGCCACGTTACAGGAATGCGCCAAAGCGCCCTTGAAGTCCAAGTCGCCGTGCGCCTCCACATCCGTGACCTTGTTGCCGTTAAAGGTCTCGCTGCCGGTGCAATGGAATTCCATGCTGTCGAGATCCGGCAGGTTCTTGATCGCCGCCGCCGTAGTCAATATCTTAAAGACAGAACCCGGCGTCAGTTGGCCGGAAAGGACTTTATTCACATAAGCGCCCTGATAATCGCTGTTGCTCTCCAGATCCTTTGGCGGATTTGCCGGGTCAAAGGTCGGCAGGCTGACCATCGCGAGAATCTCGCCTGTCTTCCAATTCGTGAGGATAGCTGCGCCTTGGCGGCCCTCATTCTCAAACTGCTCATAGGCGAGCTTGTTGAGGTCCGCGTCAATGGTCAGCTGGATATTGCCGCCCGTTTTGGCTGTATGGAGGTCCGCCAGCCCGGTCATCAGGTTATAGCCCGTCAACTTGCTCAAAAAGGCGCTCTGCACACCAGTGGAAATATTGCCGCCCTCATCGCCAACTACGTGCAGAGTCGCCTCGCGGACCTCTTTATCATCCGCGTAAGTGCGTTTGCCATCCTGCGCCTGCATGAGCACCGTACCATTCCGATCCGTAATCTTTCCGTTTGTCAACGCTGTGGTTCCGCCGGAAATGTGTGCATTATACGGTTGCATGGCCCAGGTGGCGCCCTGGGTGACATACTCAAACAGGAAGAAAATCATGCCTGCTGCAAAGAGCGCCACAAAAATCAGAAGGAAAGCCGAGCGTTTGCCTGTCGTTCGCATTTATAATCGCCTCCTCACCGCATAGGTCCGCTCATCGCTGGCTTTGATAAACGCCAGCGCGCCCCAAACTGCCATCATGCTCGTGCCGCCCGCACTGATAAAAGGCAGCGTCACGCCGGTCAGCGGCAGCACGTCCGTGGAGCCGAAAATATTGAGGCAGGCCTGTACCAGCAGCATGCCCGCGGCTGCGTTCGCAGTGATGGAATAGAAAGTCGAACGGGAGCGGGTCGCTTCGCCGCGCGCCATGAAGATCAGCACCACAAAGGCCGCCACAAGCACCACAGCCATCAAAAGCCCCAGTTCTTCTACAACCACGCCAAATACCAGGTCGCTATTATTGGCCTGGATGGGCACTTTCCCGGAAAGCGGCGCTGTGCCTGCACCCAATCCGCCATTGCCAATGCCCACGCCAAAGAGGCCGCCGCTGGCTGCATAGGTCAGCACATGCGTCTGCTGGAAGCCCGCGTTATAGACGTTATCGCCTTCCCAGATATGCCGCCACACGTCAAACCGCGCTTTTACATGATCGAACATCGACAGCACAGCAAAAATGCCCACCGCTGCCAGCGCGACAAACAGGACAACCGTGCGCATGGAACCAGAACGCATGAAAGCGATCATCAAAAAGGTCAGGAAAAAGATCGCCGCCCCGCCGATGTCCTTTTCGATGGCCAGAACGCCCATGATGGCTGCCATCAGCACCACATATCCGGCGAGGTTTCGTTTCGTCTGCAAATGGTCCAGCGTTGCGGCGCCGGCAAAGATAAAACACAGTTTGGTCAGCTCGCTCGGCTGCAGCGACAATCCGCCAATGCTAATCCAGTTTCTCGATCCAAACTGATCCACACCGATGCCCGGCACCATCGGCATCAAAAGCAGCAATAAGCCCACCACTGCGATTGGCGTGCGGAACTTGTTGACACGGTCGAGGTCTTTCATAAACCAGATCATGAAGCAATAGAGAATGAGTCCCGCAGCCATCATCAAAAGCTGGGTATAGACTGTTCTCATGCTCCAGTGATAGAGCGAAAACGGCGTCGGCAAATCCTGCGGCGTCTTGTCGGTCATTCGCATGCGCATACCGGATTGCAGGGCGATTCCCACGCCAGCGAGCAAAAAGCCGATGGTTTCGACCTCAAAATTGGGACGCCCCAGCAGCTTGGTCGAGATGGCGTAAAAGCCCCATTCCATCACCAGGACCGCCGCGCAGGGCAGCACCGGCAGCAGAGAAAACTGGTTGTCCCCAAACAGTGCCTGCACGAAGAGCAGCAACTGGATCACCGTCGCCAGCGCAAGCAGCGCTGCCTGCGGCGGCACACGGCGCGGCGCG
>USIA01000220.1 GCA_900554535.1 uncultured Oscillospiraceae bacterium
CTGACGTCATCCGCGGCATCGTGCCATTGCTCGCCTACCGCAGCGATTATGTGTACTATGACCGCCACGAGCGCTTTGCGGGCGAGAGCAAATATCCGCTCAAAAAGATGATCTCCTTTGCCATTGACGGCATCACGTCCTTTTCCGTCAAGCCGCTGCGCATCATTGCGAACATCGGCATTGTGGTGTCGCTGATCAGCATCGTGGGCCTGATCTATGCGCTGGTTTCCTACTTTACGGGCAGCGCTGTGGCCGGATGGACGGCGATCGTCTGCTCGATCTGGCTGCTGGGCGGGCTCCAGATGCTGTGCCTGGGCGTTGTAGGCGAATATATCGGCAAAATCTATAACGAAGTCAAGGGGCGTCCGCGCTTCCGCATCGAAAAACGAATCAAATAAAAAGGACAAAAACCAAAAAGAGGGCTGCCGCAGAATTTTGCTTCTGCGGCAGCCCTTTGGCTGTCTGAAAGGGAAATGGACTCGCGCGTTTTCCACCGAAGAGAAAAAGTTGGTGGAAAAGTACGTTACAATCGACCGGGTTTTCGATTAATCTACGGATTTCAGGCTCTCGACCATGTCAATGTGCCGGAAATTCGGATACATCAGCAAATCCACAATGGCCGTGAAGGCGATGGTCAACAGGATGCTCCACAAGAAGGACAGCGGGCTGATGGTGCGGCTGAACATGCATTGATCCACTTCCACCGTCGTGATGACAAACCGGTGCAGCACCACGCCCAGCACCAGGCCCGCCGCGCACCCCATGAGCGTCAGCAGAGTGGTCTCGCGGTAGATATAGCCCGCGGTTTCGCTCATGTGGAAGCCCAGCACGCGAAGCGTCGCCAGTTCGCGCAGGCGTTCCGTGATGTTGATATTCGTCAGATTATATAGCACGACGAACGAGAGCATGCCCGCGCAGAAGATGATGACCACGATGACGGTATTGAGCGAATCGACCATCGTATTAAAGTTCCCGGCAATGTCGACCGTATAACTGACCGTCTCCACGCCCTGCTGGGCCTTCAGGTCCTGCGTGAGCTTCTGCTGGTCAGCGTCCGCCGCAGTCTCGGCGCAGATCTCGTTATACGCCGGCGCCTCGCCTGCGACGCGCTGGTATAAGGCGGGGTCAATATAGACGAAGTGATAGACATAATTTTCCGTGATGCCGGTCACGGTAAAGTGCAGCTTTTTGCCGTCGCTGTCCGGCACCACCACCGTGCTGCCGACCGAAAGGCCCAGGCGCTTGGCGAGCTTTTCCGTGACGATGACGCTGTCCTTGCCGCAGGAAACCGGCTTGTGCGAGACGCGGTCGCGCAGGCGGACGAAACGGGGCAGATCCTCAATTTTCTCCGGAATGAGCACGTAACCGGACATGGATTGGCCGTCTTCATTTTCCAAATCCGCGCTGCGCCGCTCGTCGTGCATCCAGCCTGTTACGAGGCTTTTATTGTTCAGGACAGAGCGCGCGCCGTCTGAAACCGTCTGATCCTTTAGCTGCGCCGTCATATTGTATTGATAAATGTCGTCAAACTGGTTTGACACAAGGCCGGTCACGCTGTCGCGGATGCCAAAGCCCATGAGCATCAGTGACGTGCAGCCCGCAATGCCGACGACCGTCATAATCAGCCGGCGTTTATAGCGAAAGAGGTTGCGGGCCGTGACTTTCTGCGAGAAATGAAGCCGCTTCCACAGCGGGCGGATGCGCTCGAGGAGAATCCGCTTCCCGGCTTTTGGCGCTTTGGGCCGCATCAGGGAGGCGGAGGATTCGGCAAGCGTCGCGCGGCAGGCACCATAGGTCGCCAGAAGCGTGATGCCCACGCTGACAGCGCCGGAAGCCAGGCATAAAAGCGGCGCGAGCGATGGCTGGATCGGCGGTGCCGCATACATGATGCGGTAAGCGTTCCAGCAGACGGAAGGCAAGGCCAGATTGCCGATGCAGATGCCGGCCACGCTGCCCGAAACGCTGGCCAGCGCGCCATAAAACAGGTATTTGCCCGCAATCGCGCGGTTGGAAAATCCCAGCGCCTTGTAGGTGCCAATCTCGCCGCGCTCCTCCTCCACCATGCGGGTCATGGTGGTCAGAGCGACGAGCGCCGCCACCAGGAAGAACAGCACCGGGAATACGGTGGAGATGGATGCCATGCGGCCCGCGTCGCTGGTAAAGCTGTTGTAGCCGATATTTTTGTCGCGGCCGAGCACATACCATTCCGCCTGCTCCACGGCATCGATCTGCGCCTGGCTGTCGTCGAGCTTCTTTTTTGCGTCCGCCAGGCTTTGATTGACTGTTTTTTGATTCGATTCATAGGCCGCCTGACCGGAAGCGAGCTGTTCTTTCGCTTCGGCAAGCTGCTTTTGTCCGCTGGCAAGCTCTTCCTTGGACTGGGCAAGCTTTTTCTCATTTTCGGAGATCTGTGCGGCGCCGCTGTCGAGCTTTTCTTTGGCCGCGGCAAGCTCCGCCTGAGCGGCCTGCTTTTGTTGATTATACTGCTGTTCTGCGGCATTGAGTTTTTTTGTCTGTGCGGCAAGCTCCGCCTCGCCGCTGTCGAGCTGCTTTTGGGCTGCATCGAGCTGTGGCTTGGCTTTTGCATACTGCTCTTCAAATTCGCTGCGCGCCTGCGAAAGCTGCGCTTGGGCGGCGTCAAACTGCTCGCGCGACTGCCTGACCTGCGCCTGCTGGTCTTCAAACGCCGTGATCTGCTCGCGCAGCGTCTGGGCCTCTTCAGAAGCGCCCTGACCGGCGGCCTCCAGCTGGGC
>USIA01000221.1 GCA_900554535.1 uncultured Oscillospiraceae bacterium
CATGGCGGACGTGGCGGGATGTGGCCAACCTGCGTGTGCATTCCCGTCCCGACAACAATCCCGCGCCCGTGGCCGGCTGTGACGGTGGTGGAAGCATAGCAAAGGTTCGTCCGGTCAGCGGGGGGCGCTTCTTTTGCACAGAGCGTCTCCGCCTCTTTTGGCACTGGCTGGCTTTCGCCGGTCAGCGCGCTCTCCTGCACGCGCAAATCCACGGTTTCGGTCAGCCGCAAATCCGCCGGCACCAGGTCGCCGGCCGCTAACAAAACCACATCGCCCGGCACCAGTTCATCCGCCGGCACCAGCAGATTCTTCCCGCCGCGCATCACCCGCGCACGCGGCGCCGTCATTTCACGCAGCGCAGCCAACGCCTTTTCGGCCCGGCTCTCCTGCACCACGCCGATGATCGCATTGACTGTCACAATCAACAGGATAATGACTGTATCGACATAATCGGCGTCGCCGGACAGCCAGGATGTCAGAAAGGACAGCGCCGCCGCTGCCAACAGGATCAGAACCATACAGTCCTTAAATTGTGCAAAAAAGCGCGCCAAAAGCGGACGCTGCCGCGGCTTTTCCAATTCATTTTTTCCATATTGCCGCAGCCTGTGCGCGGCCTCTGCCCGTTTCAGGCCATTGGGCCCTGTATGCAGCGCTTCCTCACATGCGGGGATGCGCAGGCTGTGCCATTCCATGTTCGTCTCCCCCTTCCCTGCATCTTATGCATGCCCCTTTCGGTATAGAAGCATGGAGATTAAATAATTTAATTGTGAATTAAATTCACAATTGTACAAAACAATTTGCATATAGGAAAGGAAACGGTTTCTTTTCGACATATATGATTGTCAAATCCGATGTTTCTACAACATATTGCGCTCAAAATTTTATTGAATTTCGACATATTTCCCCTTGTTCCGGGAATAATTTTCCAGTATGATAAGAACAGTTCGATCGAATTTGACACGTGTCCAGGACTACCGGTGATTGGCGCCGGCATAAAAATTGAGAGAAAATCGTTTCATGAAGGGGAAATCAACAATGACAGAATTGATCGGTTCCACAACCATCCAAAACGTCAAATTGCAATATTTTATATCCGGAAGCAGCGGCCAGTACTGCGTGGGCGTCACGAAAACGTCTTCGGAAACTGCCTGCGGCACGATTCCCGGCGGCTATGAAGAAGCGGTTGCCTGTGGCCGGATGCTGCTGCGCGGTAAAGTTTTCCCCAGCACACTGGGCGATGTGCTGGCGGATTGGGGCGGCGCGGAAATTCAAGAAAAAAATGCTTGACAAATTCCCACTCCTTCTCTATAATAAAAAACAGGAATGATTATTAATTGAATGATTCCTGCGGTTTTGCGAAAAATGAAATCTATCAGGATGTAAAGGAGTAGAACTATGAAAAAATATGTCTGCGATGTTTGCGGCTATGTATACGACCCGGCTGTTGGCGATCCGGATGCCGGTATTGCTCCCGGTACGGCTTTTGAGGATCTCCCGGCTGACTGGAAGTGCCCGCTGTGCGGGATCGGCAAAGAGGATTTTTCCCCTGTCGAGGAATAAATCTTTCGCCAAATCGGTTGCATAAAAAGATGGCGCTGTGCATGCTTTAAGAAGCACAGCGCCATCTTTTTTAATTTCGTTACAATAGATCACAGGCCGCGGCCAAGGTGTATTGATCCGGGAAAAACTATCCATCCTGATGGGACGGCGCAGGCCGAGCCTTTGGGGAAGCCACTGGCTTGCAAAGCACGCGTGCACGCGCCTTTACCGCGGGCAACACGCGGCGGGAATCGGCGATTTTCTGGGCCGTCATCGTCAAAATAGCGGGCGCTAGTGGGCGGCGCGCCAGCCAGGCGAGTGTCTCTTCCGGAAAACGCGCGCAACTCTCAGAGGCCGCCCACGCCACAGCCATCTGGACGGCGCGCTCTGCGGCGGGTACCCCTTCTAGCAGGGAAAGCAGCTGGGCGATATGCGCTGCATCCACAAAATAATCCAACAGCAGCACAACCGCAAACCGCCTGGCATAGGGGCGCTCGTCATGCAGGTAGGGCTGCAAAAAGCGCCAGTAGGATTCCGGATACGTTTGCACCTGTTTGAGCCCTGCACAAAAGCTGTCGCAAACCGACCAGTTGTCAATATAGGGCAAAAAGTGGTCAATGTGCGCCTGCACCCGCTCCGGCGCAAGACGCAGCCGCCCGATCACCATGCCATGCACCATGCGCTCTTCAAACAAAGGGCCCGGTGGTCCGGCAAGGAAGGACTCACCATCCGTGCGGACAATTTCCGCGGCCAGGCGGCGCAGAACCGGCAAGCGCACGCCCAGCACAGAATCCTGCACCGGTAACGGCAAAAGTTTTCTGATAAAGTCCCGATACGCGGGTTGAGCCAGTGCCAGCAGGCGATCACGCAATGTTTGATTTGTCATCGCAGAAATCGCCTCCGCCGTTCCAGATCCAGCAAAAACCGTTTGCGGTCCAGCCCGCCGGCATAGCCTGTCAACGCGCCGTTTTTGCCGATCACGCGGTGACAAGGCACCACAATCGCCAGCGGGTTATGGTGGTTTGCCATGCCGACAGCGCGGCATGCCGCTGGATTCCCCACTGCCGCGGCGATCTCTTGATAGGTACGCGTCTCCCCATATGGGATCTGCCGCAGTGCCTGCCAGACTTTTCCTTGAAACGGCGTGCCCGACAAAGCGACCGGCAGGGCGAGCCGATCGAGCCTCGCCGCAAAACAGGGACAAGACCA
>USIA01000222.1 GCA_900554535.1 uncultured Oscillospiraceae bacterium
GGCTGCGCCGGCGCCGGGCTGGCCGCCGCCCTGCGGGGCTGCGTTCTTATACAACTTCTCGCTGACCGCGTAAACCGTCTTCTGCAGATCCTCGGCCTTTGCCTTGATATCCGCTATATCGTTGCCCTTGGCAGCTTCCTTAGCGGCGTTGATCTTTGCCTCGAGTTCGGTCTTGTCGGCGGAATCGATCTTGTCGCCGCTGTCTTTGAGCAGCTTTTCAGCCGCATACGTGATCTGCTCGGCAGCGTTCTTCTCGTCGACCTCTTCGCGGCGCTTCTTATCCTCTGCCGCATACTTTTCGGCTTCCTTGACAGCCTTGTCGATATCCTCTTTGCTCATGTTGGAGGAGGAAGAAATCGTGATGTGCTGTTCTTTTCCGGTGCCGAGATCTTTTGCGGAGACGTTGACAATGCCGTTGGCATCAATATCGAACGTCACTTCAATCTGAGGCACGCCGCGGGGAGCCGGAGCGATGCCATCGAGTTTGAAGAGGCCCAGCTGCTTATTGTCGCGTGCAAACTCACGCTCGCCTTGCAGCACGTTAATCTCGACCTGCGTCTGGCCGTCCGCAGCCGTGGAGAAGATCTGGCTCTTCTTGGTCGGGATGGTGGTGTTACGGTCAATGACCTTCGTCATGACGCCGCCCATGGTCTCAACGCCCAGGGACAACGGGGTGACATCCAGCAGCAGCAGGCCCTCGACCTCGCCGCCGAGCACGCCGGCCTGGATGGCCGCGCCGATGGCCACGCACTCATCCGGGTTGATGCCCTTGAACGGCTCCTTGCCGCTCAAGCGCTTGATGGATTCCTGCACAGCCGGGATACGGGAAGAACCGCCAACCATGAGGACCTTATTGATATCGCTAAAGGACAGGCCTGCATCGGACATTGCCTGCTTGACCGGGCCCTCCGTAGCGGCGACCAAGTCAGCGGTCAGCTCGTCGAACTTTGCACGGGTCAAAGTCATATCCAGATGCTTCGGGCCGGTTGCGTCCGCGGTGATGAATGGCAGATTGATCTGCGTGCTGGTCATGCCGGAAAGCTCGATCTTTGCCTTTTCGGCCGCTTCCTTCAAGCGCTGTACCGCCATCTTGTCGTTGGACAGATCGATGCCATTGTCCTTTTTGAATTCGGAAACCATCCAGTCCATGACGCGCTGGTCAAAGTCATCGCCGCCCAAGCGGTTGTTGCCCGCGGTGGCCAGCACTTCCTGCACGCCGTCGCCCATCTCGATGATGGACACATCGAAGGTACCGCCGCCAAGGTCGAACACCATGACCTTCTGGTCGCCTTCCTTATCCACGCCATAAGCCAAAGCAGCAGCCGTCGGTTCGTTGAAAATACGCTTGACGTTCAGTCCGGCGATCTTGCCGGCGTCCTTGGTCGCCTGGCGCTGTGCGTCGGTGAAGTAAGCCGGGCAGGTGATAACGGCGTCATGCACCGGCTCGCCGAGGTACGCTTCCGCGTCTGCCTTCAGCTTTTGCAGGATCATGGCGCTGATCTCCTGCGGTGTATACTGCTTGTCGTCGATCTTTACTTTATAATCAGAACCCATCTCACGTTTGATCGAGATCACGGTGCGCTGCGGATTTGCAATGGCCTGGCGCTTTGCCGCCTGACCGACGATGCGCTCGCCGTCTTTCTTAAATGCCACCACAGACGGCGTGGTGCGCGCGCCTTCAGCGTTGGGGATGACGACCGGCTCGCCGCCCTCCATGACCGCTACACAGGAATTGGTTGTGCCCAAATCGATACCAATCGTCTTGCTCATAGTTCATACCTCCAGTTTATCGTAAGAAACACATCTGCAATCTATTTGGTTCAAAGTATTTATATTGAAAAGCCGCAAACGCAGCCCCTCAGGCAATTTTAATTGGCGACCTGCACCATGGCGTGCCGCACGACTTTTTCGCCGAGCATGTAGCCTTTCTGGTAAACCTCAGCAATCACATTTTCGCCGAGGCTGTCGTCGTCGATGTGCGACACGGCGTTGTGGAACTGGGCGTCAAATGGATCGCCCTTGGCGCCCATAGCCTTGACACCCAGCTTTTTGAGCGCGTCGGTCATCTGCTTTTCTACCATCTCAACGCCTTTGCGCAAATCCTCGACGGAACAATCCTTCTGGGCCAAAGCCCGCTCCAGATTGTCCGCCACGCCCAGAAAGGCCGCCACGGTATCTGCCGTAGCCGTCTGGTACAGCGCGTTTTTCTCGCGCTCTGTGCGCTTTCGGAAGTTGTCATATTCCGCGGCCGTGCGCATCAGCAGGTCCTTTTGCTTTGCCGCCTCTTTTACTGCGGCATCCAGCTGCTCGCGCAATTCATCGGCCTCGGTCTTTTTCTTCCCGCCGCGCTTTTTTTCTTCCTTTTTATCTGTTTTGGCGTCCTTCGTTTCCGCTTCCTGCTGCGCAGATTCAACGGCCGCCTGTGAATCCTTTTCCGGCGTTTCCTCAGGCTTTTCCTCTGCGGACGCCCCTTGGTTCTTCTCTTCATTGTTCATCAGAAAAAACCTCCTTCCAAAATTGCAAGCTACTGCAAGTGGATCAGCTCTGTCAGCATCCGGCCAACTGAACGCGCCACATAATCCAGCACGCCCAAAAGCCTCCGATACGGCATGCGCATCGGCCCGAGCACCGCAATGGCGCCCGCGTCATGCCCACACACCGCGTAATGCGCAATGGCCAGGCTTGCATCTTCCAGCGCCGGCACGCCGCTTTCGCGGCCTAAAAGCACCCGCGTTCCCGCC
>USIA01000223.1 GCA_900554535.1 uncultured Oscillospiraceae bacterium
TGTCATACTTGCCAGGGGGGGCCCTCTCCCCGTTGGCCGCCGCCGCAGGCCCCACCGTCACCAAGAGATCGACGCCCGCCTGAGCAGCATGCTCTCCGCAGGAAAAATGCGCCTGCTCGGAATAAGCGCCCAGCTCCAGCATATCCCCCAGCACCGCCACATGGCGGCCAGAATAAGCACACAGCACATCCACACTGCTGCGCATCGCATCCGGACTGGCATTATAAGTGTCGTCGATAATGGTGATGCCATCTACATGGTGCACCTGCTGGCGCATGGCCAAGGGCTGATAATTGGCCAGAGCCGCAGCAGCAGCTTGCGGATCGACGTGCAGAATATCGGCGATCGCCAGCGCAGCCAAAGCATTGGTAACCTGATGTGCTCCGAGCACTGGCAGATGCACTGGCACTTGCATCCCGGGGCATTGTGCCGTGAAATCCATTGTCCCATCGTGCGAGACCAAGTCTGTGGCGCGGTAATCACACCAAGGCTGCATGCCGACAAATACCGTGCGAAATGGCAGCCGCCCGCGCAGACCAGCCAACATAGGATCTTCGCCATTGAGCACCAAGATCGAATCTGGGCCAAAGCCATCGGTGATGTGCAGCTTTTCACGAAGAATGTTGTCCTGCGTATGCAGGTTTTCAATATGAGAGATGCCGATATTGGTCATGACGGCGTACTGCGGTGCTACAATGCTGGCCAGTCGGGCCATTTCTCCAAATTGGCTCATGCCCATTTCGATGACGCCCGCCTGGTACGATGCATCCAGTTGGAACATGGTCAACGGCACGCCGACCTGGCTGTTTTGGTTTCCCTGTGTTTTCATGACATTCAGGCCCGCGGAAAGCGCCAGCGCGACCATCTCTTTGGTGGTCGTCTTGCCTACGCTGCCGGTAATGCCGATCAACGGCATCTGGAACCGGCGGCGATAAGCGGTCGCCAGCGCCTGCAGCGCCTTGGCTGTGTCCGGCACGGCAATCCAGGCGTGCTTCGCCTGCATCGTCGCGTGTTCCTGCGTCAGGACTGCCGCCGCGCCTGCCGCAAATGTAGCGGGAATAAACACATGCGCATCCACGCGTTCCCCTCTTAACGGGACAAAGAGATCCCCTGGGCGGATCTGCCGGCTGTCGGTCTCCACGCCTGTGACCACTGTCGCCGGGTCTCCGCACAACAGCTTGCCGCCACATGCTTTCACAATTTCCCCTACCGTCATATGCATCGATCAATGCCCCCTGAATTCTAAAATCAAAAAGCGGCACGGCAGCAGGCCCGTGTCGCTTTCAAAAATACACTGTCTGCGTTTGACATAATCCAGTTTACAGAATACACCAAACGCACGAAATTGTAAAGAAAAACCGGTGTATAAAACACAAAAAGCAGCTTTATTTTTCAGATTTTACCTTCCTCCACCAAAATATCGTGCACAATCTCGCGTTCATCCATATGGTATTTGACACCTTTAATTTCCTGGTAATCCTCATGTCCTTTGCCCGCCAGGACAATGACATCGCCGGGCTTTGCATTATCCAGGCACCAGCGGATCGCGTTGCGGCGGTTTGGAATGACCAAATAGCTGCCCTCGGTTTTATTGAGGCCGACTTCAATGTCCGCAATAATATCATGGACATTCTCAAAGCGGGAATTGTCTTCCGTCACAACGGAGAGGTCTGCCAGGCGGCCGCAGATTTCACCCATTTCGTAGCGGCGGGCTTTGGGGCGGTTGCCGCCTGCGCCAAACAGGCAGATCAGGCGCGGCGGGTTATAAGCGCGCAAGGTGGTCAGGATGTTTTCCATGCTTACGGCATTGTGGGCATAATCGATCAACAGGGTAAAGTCGCCGGGCACTGGGACCCGCTCCACACGGCCCTTGACCTTGACCGTATCCAATCCCTTGCGCACCGCATCCATATCTGCGCCAAGCTGGTAGCAGACCGCAATGGAGGCCAGGGCATTATAAACATTGAAATGGCCGGGAATATCCACCTCCACATGGCCGGAAAGCGGGCCAGAGAGATCAAAACACACGCCGAGATAGCCCGACCGTGTGAGGAGCTGGTCATTCGCTGCACGGAATTCGGCGTCCGTGGAAAAACCGTAGGAGAGTAAAGGACAAGTATGACCTTTCGTGATGCCTTGCCAGTTGGCGTCATCGATGTTGACGATACCCAGGCGGCATTTGCGGAAAAGCATGGCCTTACACGCCATATATTCGGCCATATCCTTGTGCTCCGCGCCACCGATGTGATCCTCGCTGAAATTCGTGAACAGGCCAATATCAAAGGTAAAGCCATCCACGCGATGGTCGCGCAGACCGATAGAGCTGGCTTCCAGCACACAGGCCTTACAGCCAGCTTCCACCATGGCACGCATGGCCTGCTGGATCTCATAGGACTCCGGGGTTGTGTTGGCATTGGGGGTCAACTGGCCGCCAATCACAGTGCCGATGGTGCCGATGATGCCCGTCGGAATCCCCGCCGCTTCCAGGATGGACTGAATCATATAGGTCGAGGTGGTCTTTCCCTTAGTGCCCGTCACGCCGATCACCTTCAACTCCCGCGCCGGGTGTCCGAACCAGGCAGCGGAAAGGCAGGCCAGGGCCTCCCGCGTATTTTCCACGCGCACCACCGCGCAGGAAACCGGGTCGATGTCTTGCTCTGCCACAATGGCGGCCGGGCCCGCTCCAGCGGCCCGGGGGGCAGAACTTG
>USIA01000224.1 GCA_900554535.1 uncultured Oscillospiraceae bacterium
TGCACTGTGCGCCGCGCGCCCATGCGTTCTATGGTACGCTCAGCCGCGGGGCCGTTCGCGCCTGCCCCTCTGCTTTCACAACGCGCATGCAGGTGGAGGCGTTTTGTTCGACGGTGCTCCAACTTGCACGGCAGTGAATCCCCATAGCATATGGATTTGGAAAAATCCCGGAAAGGCATTGCATATCTAATAAAATATGTTAGAATTGAATAAGAATCAAGGAAGGTGGGGCTCGCGGTGGATCAGATCAGAAGCTTCTGGGGGAGCCTGCAAAATGTGTTCGGCAGCTTTCAGCCGAAGGATATTGTCGATATTCTTCTGGTCGCGCTGGTGATTTATGGCGTCATCCGGCTTGTCCGGGAGACCCGTGCGGGCCAGTTGGTCAAAGGCATCATCATCGTGGTGCTGGTTTGGCTGCTTTCCCAGGCGCTGAACCTGTATATGATGAGCACGCTTTTGACGTATGTCGTCCAGTTTGGACTGGTGTGCGTGGTGGTCCTCTTCCAACCGGAGATCCGCAGTGCGCTGGAACGCATGGGGCGCGGCACAGCGGGCCCGGCGGGCGCACTGCATATCCCGGGTCTGAGCAATGACGAGGCGACTGAGGCGCGCCACCGCCGCGCAGTGATGGCTGTGGTGGAGGCCTGCGCCAGCATGTCCAAAAGCAGGACCGGCGCTCTGATTGTGTTTGAGCGCGCGACAAAGCTCGGCGATGTGATCGACACAGGGACCATCCTCAACGCCATCCCCAGTGTGCCGGTTATCGGCAACATCTTCTTCAACAAAGCGCCGCTGCACGATGGCGCCATGATTATACGCGACGGCATGATTTATGCGGCCGGGTGTATCCTGCCGCTGACCAAGCGCAACAACGACGTTGCCATTGAACTGGGCACGCGCCATCGCGCGGGGATCGGCATGAGTGAAAATTCCGACGCGGTGGTCGTCATCGTTTCGGAGGAGACCGGGCAGATCTCCATCGCGCTGGGCGGCACCATCACCCGCAACTATACCCGCGAGACCTTACAGGCGGAGTTGACCAACCTGCTTTTGGACGAAGATACCCCCAGGGGCAAGGGCGGTTTCTTCTCTTCCCTGTGGAGGAATAAACATGAAAAATAGCGCGCAAAAGAAAAGCGGGTCCGTCAAAAAGAGGCTTCAGATCCGCCGGATTTTTTATAACAACCGTTTTGTCTTTATCTTCTCGCTGGTGTTGGCATTTTTATTGTGGATTGCGCTGGCTATGAACGACACGGAACATTATCCCAAGCACATCGGCAATGTGCCGATCAGCATCACCCTGTCAGATGAGGCGCAGCAAAAGGGGCTGCAGGTCTTTTCCCCTGCCAAGACGGACACTGTGAGCGTTTCCATCAAAGGCAATACGCTGTTGGTCAATCAGATCTCGAACACCGATTTGCAGGTGGTGCCGGAAAATGTCTCGCAGATCACAGCACCGGGCAACTACCGCGTCAAGCTGGTGGGGAAAAATATCGGCAACCTTCCCTCAAACTTTGAGTTTGCCTCGGTCAATCCATCGGAAGTGACGCTGTATGTGGATACGGCAGCAGAAAAAAACATGCAGATCTCGCTGCCCTCGACACTGGATAAGATCGATACGGCCAACTATTTCAGCCCCGGCCCGACGGTCAATGTGGACAGCGTCACAATCTCCGGGCCAAAGACGCAAGTCGACCAGATTGATCATCTGGGCATCGAATATACGCCGGGCAACACGGCCCTGACTGCCACCAAGACCTTTGACACGGATGTGGTGGCCTATGACGCGAATGGCAACAAGCTGGATTTGAGCAATCTGGTCACACTCAATCCCTCAAAGGTGACAGTGTCCATCCAGGTGCAGCCGAAAAAAACGGTGACCGTCAAACCGGTTTTCACCAATATGCCGGAAAGCATCAACATCGACAGCGGCAGCACCTTTACCGTCACGCCGTCTACCATCCAGATTGCCGGGCCGCAGGAGACGCTCGATAAAATTACGGAAGTCAATCTCGAGCCGATCGATTCCTCACAGATCGACACCAGCCATACCAGCTTCAATCAGAAGATTTCTTCCTTGCCTTCGGACTGCACAAACATCAGTTCCGGAAACACGGTGCAGGTGACGCTGAACAACATGGATCAATACACCACGCAGCAGATGACCTGTTCGCAGTTTACGTTGGTCAACATTCCAGAGAATATGACCGCTTCCGTTGTCAACACATCGGTGCCAGTCACCGTGGTTGGCAAGGCGGCGGACTTGCAGGGCATTACAGACGCGAACCTTACCGGAACAGTGGATCTTTCCTCGGTGACGGAGCCCGGCACAACAGCCGTCCCGATGACGGTCAAAGTGGGCAGCCGCCCCTGCTGGATCTACGGCACGTACAAGGTCAATGTGGTTGTGGCCCAAAAATAAGAACAGTCAAAAAGGTCTCCGGTGGGCATGCCGGAGACCTTTTTTTAGGCCAAGACAACTTGTCTGTGGCAGAAATCCAGCGGAAAAGATTGAATAAACGCGGCCATGGTGATAAAATATTTTATTAACATCTTTATTTATAGCCTTCAGCAGGCGGGGTTTCGTTGCAGAGGCGGAGAGCAGGAGGAACATTTTTGGCACTGAAACAATGGATAGTGGCGGCGTGCGACCGCCGTGCGGTGCGCGCAGTGGCACAGCAGACAGGCATCCCGCCGA
>USIA01000225.1 GCA_900554535.1 uncultured Oscillospiraceae bacterium
GTCATGCGCAGGTGTGTGGCCAGCGAAATGACGCCGACGACGATCGCCAGCACCAGCACTACGCACACAGCGCGGCGTTTCCGGCGCCTGGCCGGTCTGCAAGTTCGCATATCCCCATCTCCTTTTCAAACTCAGTATAGCACACGAAACTGGATAAATTTCTAACGGAAATCTTACAGATTTCTGAAAAAAGTGCGTTTGGTTGACTTCCCGCCCCCTGCATGCTACACTGAAGAAAAAATGGGGGGACAAACCATGCGGCTTCCAAAATGGGTGGCTGTGCCAGCGGCGGCTCTACTGGCGGCCAGCCTGGTTTCCGGTTGCGGCCAGAGCGTCTATTCCGATGACACCAAAATCGCATCGTCTGTGGAAGAATATACATACACCACCTGCAGCGGCGGGCCGGATGCGAACGGCGTGCAGCAGCAGTTTACAGGCTTTACTGGTGTGGACCGGCTGTGGACAGTGTCCGCGGCGCAAGACACGACGGTGAAGCTGGAATTTTCCAGGCAGGGAAAGAAAGGCCGCTGGAAATTTGTGGCCATTCAACCGGACGGGCAGGTCTTCACGCTCCTGGAGCAGAAAGACGGCAGCATCTTCAGCGGCGATATGAGTTTCAACCTGAAAAAAGGAGAGACGAACCTGTGCCTGGTCGGCGACAAGGCCGACGGCACCGTGATTCTCCATTTTACCGACAAGGCCGGCCTTTCTTTTACGGCGAGTTACGGATAAAAGCGCGCAAGAAAAAATTTTTAAAATTTTTTGCAAAAAGGGCTTGCATTTCGCGAATCTATGTAGTATACTATCATTGCTGTCGATGAGACAAGCAGTTGGTGCTGATGACGGCGAGGGTCCACCTGTTCCCATTCCGAACACAGAAGTTAAGCTCGCTCGTGCCGAATGTACTTGGCTGGTGACGGCCCGGGAGACTAGGTAGGCGCCAACATCTAAAGCAGCCACCCAATAGGGTGGTTGTTTTTTGACCTGGATGCTTTAGCACTAAAAAGCATAAAAGCTTCAACGCCATAAAATGCACGGGCACTAGGGCTCGGCGCTTTTCCGCCATTGGCCGCGCTTGTGGCCATCACGAGAGAGACCAAGAGAGGTATGTAAAATGATTATTCTGATGAAGAAGGACTGCACGAAAGAGCAGATTGACCGCGTGATTGCGGCTGTCGAGAACAAAGGCCTGGGCACCAACCTGAGCGTGGGGCGGCAATCCACGGTGATCGGTGTCCTGGGCGACAAGAGCCGCCTTTCCACCGCGAACATCGAGTTGATGGACGGCGTCGACAAATGCGTGCCCATCACCCACACCTATAAGCTCGCCAGCCGCGAGATGGTGCCGGAAGGCCGCCAGGTCAAGGTCGGGAACGTCACCTTTGGCAGCAAGCAGCTCGTCATGATCGCCGGGCCCTGCGCGGTCGAAAGCGAGGAGCAGATCATGAAGGCGGCTGCAGGCGTTAAGGCGGCGGGCGCCCAGATGCTGCGCGGCGGCGCCTATAAGCCGCGCACCAGCCCTTACGCCTTCCAGGGCCTTGGAGACGAGGGCTATCGCCTGCTGCACAAGGCCGCGCATGCGTATGGGCTTTTGTGCGTCAGCGAGGTGGTCGATTACGCTGACCTGCAGATTGCCGGAGAATGCTGCGATATGATCCAGATCGGCGCGCGCAATATGCAGAATTTCCGCCTGCTGCGCGAGATCGGCAAATCCGGCATCCCGGTTCTGCTGAAGAACGGCATCGCCAGCACGGTTGAGGAATGGCTCGACGCGGCGGAGTACATTTTAAGCGAGGGCAACCAGAACGTTGTCCTGTGCGAGCGCGGCATCCGCACGTTTGAGACCGCCACGCGCAACACGCTGGATGTTTCCGCGATCCCGGTGGTCAAAGAGCGCAGCAGCCTGCCGGTGATTGTGGATCCTTCCCACGCAGCCGCTGGCTTTGGCGGGCGTTGCCGCGGGTGCAGACGGGATCATCGTCGAAGTCCATCCGGACCCCAAGCAGGCGCTCAGCGACGCCGCGCAGCAGCTGACGCTGGAGGGATTTGCAGAATTCCGCAAGGCGGTTGACTCGGTCGCGCAGGCCGTGGGGCGGACGCTGTAAGCGCTGCCGGGGAAAATTTCGCGCATCATCCGGCCGGGACGCGATTTACTTTTTCTCCGGTTTATGGTATGCTGCAGAAAGGGAACCCCACTGCTGAAAAGGAGGCATTTTGTATGGACCGGATACAATATGTATGCCCGAAATGTGGCTGCCAGACGTATTATACGGACCAGTTGCAGGCGACCGGCGGCAATCTGGCCAAATTATTTGATGTGCAAAACAAACGGTATATCACGGTGTCATGCACGCACTGCGGCTACACGGAACTGTACCGCCAGCAGAATGACACGGGGATGGATATTCTCGATCTATTGATTGGACACTGAAATTCCAGAGAGGGAGGCTGTGTGCCTCCTTTTTTTATTGAAAAAATGGCAGTTGACGTTTCCAGAAAAATGTGTATGATAAAAACAAAGACCCAGTTGAGGAGAGGATTTTATGAAGAAGACCGAAACCAAACGTCTCGTGCTCTGCGGGGTTTGTGCGGCGCTGACCTGCGTGCTGGCGCCGTTGTCCATCCCGATCCCGGTCAGCGCGGTGCCGATCAGCCTGGCGACCTTTGCGGTTCTGCTCAGCGCGGCGCTGCTCG
>USIA01000226.1 GCA_900554535.1 uncultured Oscillospiraceae bacterium
CCGATGAAGCCAATCGACAGCGTACCGTGCTTGAGCACCTCTGCCACGCTGTCGTCCGGGCCGAGGGAGTCGGAATCGATCCATACGCCCTGGCCCATCAGGAAGGGATAATTATAGACCTTCTTGCTGCATTGAATCTTGAAGCGGTGCAGCAGCTGCCGGATGCACAGGTCAATGCGGCTGTCCAGGATGCGGTAAAATTTGTCGAGGTCGCCTTTTGCCTCGATGCCGATGCGCGGCAGGTTGATGCTCGTGAAGGAGAGGTTCCCGCGGCCGCAGGTGACCTCCTTGGTTTTATCGTGGACATTGCCCATCACGCGGGTGCGGCAGCCCATGTAAGCGACTTCGGTGTTGTAGGTGCCATCATAATATTGCAGGTTAAACGGCGCGTCAATGAAGCTGAAGTTCGGGAACAGGCGCTTGGCGCTGGTCTTCATCGCGAGCTTAAACAGGTCATAATTCGGGTCGCCGGGATTATAATTGACGCCCTCCTTGACCTTGAAGATCTGCACCGGGAAAATCGGTGTCTCGCCGTCGCCCAAGCCCGCGTCCGTCGCTTTCAGCAGGTTGCGCATGACCATGCGGCCCTCCTGGCTCTGGCAGGTGCCGTAGTTGATGCTGGAAAACGGCACCTGCGCGCCCGCGCGGGAATTCATCGTGTTCAGGTTGTGGATGAGCGCTTCCATCGCCTGATAGGTAGCCTTGTCTGTCTCATCCCAGGCGACCTGTGCCGCAAACTGGTGCGCGGCGCGTGCCTCGTCCTCGCTGATCGGCGCAAAGCCGTTTTCGCGCTGGTGCGCCGGCAGGAAATTGGCCATCGCCTCGGCAACGTCCGCTTCCCGGCTCATGGAGATTTCCACGGGCAGGTTGTCGCGCAAAAACTGCGCGAGCGCGCGGCTGTCTTCGGGGGACATGTGCAAGGCAATTTCAAAGTAATGCGACAGGCCCATCGTGTACATCTTGCGGTACGTCTTCTTGACGCCCGGCTCCATGCTGTAATCGAAGTTCGGGATGCTCTGGCCGCCGTGCATCTCGTTTTGGTTGGCCTGGATGGCAATGCACGCCAGCGCCGCATAGGAACGGATATCGTTCGGCTCGCGCAGCGTGCCGTGACCCGTGCAGAAGCCATTGTGGAAGAGCTTCAAAAGGTCAATCTGGCAGCACGTCTCCGTGAGCATATAAAAGTCCTCGTCGTGGATGTGGATGTCCCCGCCCAGGTGCGCGGCCGCAATATCCTTGGGCAGCACATAGTTGTTGCAGAAATATTTGCTGCCCTCGCTGCCGTATTTGAGCATGGTGCCCATGGCCGTATCCGCGTCGATATTGGCGTTTTCACGCTTGAGGTCCACGTCGCGCGCGTCGCGGAACGTCAGCTCCTTATAGATATCCATCAGGTCGCCCTCGGCCTGGCGGATCTTCGCGTGCTCGGCGCGGTAGAGGATATAGGCTTTAGCCGTCTTGGCATAATCCGCCGCGATCAGCTCCTCCTCCACCAAATCCTGCACCTGCTCAACAGCGGGGATTTCCCCCGCCGGCAGCCGTCCGATGATGGCATGTGTCAGCTTGTCCAGGCCGCTGGTGGTAATTTCCTCCCCCTGAACGGATTGATTGGCTTTATGAATCGCAATGCGAATTTTTTCTGCGTCAAACGGCACCAGCTTCCCGTTGCGCTTGCGAATCTGCGTGGGCATGGCGGGGACGTCCTCTCCTTTCAAAATATTTCAGAGAAACGCCTCGCGTTTCACTGGTCAGACGATGTATACACATTTCTCTATTATAGGCTTTTTTATTATACGCTTTGCAACCCAAAAGGTCAAGATGTAGATTCAATTTTTTTAAAAGCCCTATATATAGTTTTCCTGGAATGCAGTTTTTCACACTTTCCACAGAGTTCTCCACAGCTTTTCCCGTGGAGAAATGGCGAAAAAGGCGGTTTTTCAAGCGTCTTTCCACATCTTTCAACGGATTCTCCCCAACAAATGCACCCGCCTTTCCGCCACAAGATATGGGCGGCTTTGCTTTGGAATGCCGAAACGGGGTTTCCGTTTTTCGAAAAAATGGACGCAAAGCGCACATATGGAACTTGCGCGGCCGGTTTCTCGCAACTGCGCATTGAAAATGGAAAGTCCTTCAATCCACAACATATCTTTTCCATTTGCTTTCCCCGGCGAAAGGAGATGGCAAAATCAAAATGTAGGCTTTTAGAGCGCGAAAGTTTTACACAGTTTCCACCGGGTTTTCAACAGATGCCTGGCCAAAAAGCGGCTTTTTAAAGGCTTTCGCACAGGATTTCAACATTTTGCACCGAATTTTCCCCAACAAATACACCGTTCGACTGACCACAAGATATAGAGATGAATCGCGATTTTGCGTGGAAATAGGGGAATTTTGGAAACTTTTTTGCTCTCAAAATTATGAAACGAGCTCATCATTCATAAAAATAGGCGTTTGTGGAAAACCCAAAAAAACGGCTCCACAAACAGCAATGTGTTTGTGGAGCCGGGTTTCTCAATTTGCAGTTTTGGAGCGGTTTCATAAAACAAGATCTATTTCTGCGGCAGCGCTGCCGACCAGTTACACAGCGCCATCGCCGCCTGCACGGCGCCCTGCGCATGTTCCGCCAATGCGTAGTCGACCCGCGGCGGGATTTCGGGATACTGCGTGCGCGCGACAAGGCCG
>USIA01000227.1 GCA_900554535.1 uncultured Oscillospiraceae bacterium
ATCATAAAATCGGGCGACGGAGAGGGGGGCGGAAAGCCCCGAGACGGCGGCCCGAACCAGCGTCAGCATCGGGGGAACGGCGTGTGCTGTCAAGGAAATCTCGCTGGACGAGGCCAACAAAATTTTGGGCCTTTCCGGTACGGAAATCACCCAGAACAACCCGGAAATCGCAGACCGCACTGCACAGAATTACGTGGATAATTCCAAAAATGTGTATCAATTTGACACCCAGGGCCGGCTGACGCAGTATACCGCCCCAGAGGGTGCTACCGGCCAGCCAATCAAGCTGGCGCAGACCAACACGGACGATTCGATTGAACAATCGGTGCAGAGCACCCTCAAGGACCTGGTGCCGCAGGTGGAGAACTTCAAAGTCTGGCATGACCCGAATGGAACAAACGACGCAAACGATGTGTTTTTGAAACGGGAAATCAGCGCGAACCAGATGGATAGCCTGGAGGTTCAATTTGACGACAACGGCGTGGTGAAGTCGATTTTCGCCGTCTATACGTCGGACAACGATCAGCCCATCGCCGATTCCGTCAAGCAGCAGCTGCAGGCGCAGGCGGAAAAAGCGCTTGCCGCGCGTAAAGCGGAAACAAAGGCCGAAAAGGCGGAGATCGCCAATGTCCGGTTTGCCCAGCACGGCGAACAGGTCACGGGCTATTACACGTTCCTGTTTACGTATGAAGGCGGCGCCCAGTCCGGAGAAAACGCGACATACACGACCCAGATTTGAAAGACAGGAAACCAAATGTGAATATGATTCAACTTGGAGTGGGCTGTATGCATACAATGTCACGCCTCAAAATAAAGATGCATGTATGTATAAGTATGCATCGACGGCATTACAACGCACAAAAGTAATTGTCTTTTTGACGTGCAATAGCGCAACTTTGAGTAATGGATGGAGTATGGCGACGATTTCGTATAATCGCGGGGCCAAATTTGCGCTAGGCTTTAATAATTCAGTGGCTGGAGCTGGAGAATGGAATATGTATTTTATGCAAGGACTAGCCACGGGAAAAACCATTCAGCAAAGTTTAGACTACGCAGACAGCACATACAAAAGTCACCATTCAAGTCCTAGTGATGCATATTATTATAACAGACCAAGTAGCCCAGTTGGACATCACTGGCATTATGGAAAATCTGACGTCAAAGTAAAATTATAATTATAACTTCAAGTTAGGAGGAACTGCCCTATGAAAAAGCGTATTTTAGGACTTTTCAGCGGTGTGGCAATTGCGGCGCTGCTGGCCGCCTGTTCCAGTGGGACCACCGCCCAAACAGAAACGCTGGCGGCACGCAATGCGGCCTATACCACGGAATCGGCGACGAAAACCAGTGTGCAGTTAGATGATGCGGCAGTCGCCGTTCAGGAAATTTCGCTTGCGAAGGCAGACACGCTGCGCGGGCTTCCGGAAGGAACGAGCAAAGAAAGTCCGCGCCACGCGAAGAGTTATACGGATGCAGACGGCAATCTCTATCAGTTTGACGCCCAGGGGCGCCTGACAGCATATGTGGCCCCAGCGTCTCAAAAGGCATCGATTCGTCTGCAGAAGGTGACTTCTGCCAATGAAGTGGTGGCATCGCTGCCGGAAAAATTGGAAAGCATCGTTCCGCACGTGGATCGTTTCACAATTTGGGAGGATCCAAACGAGCGGAACAATCCGAATTCCTGTATACTTGAACGGGCGCTTGGGAAAAATCAAGTCGATACGATGGAAGTGATATGGGACGGTAGCGGCGCGATAACGTCTGTCTCCGTAACTTATGCGTCGGATACGGATGTCCCCTTGCCGGATTCCGTCAAAGACGCCTTGCTGAAAAAGGCACAGGCGGCGATGGAAGCGCGTAAAGCAGAAATGAAGGCCCCAAAAGCGGAGATGAACTATATACAGTTTGATGAACAGCAGAAGCAAGCGGAAGGGCTCTTTACTTTCGTATTTACCGATGAATCTGGCTGCCAGTGGGCCGAGGACTATACCTGCACGCAAGCACTCGAATAATTTTTGTATACGTTAGGCCTGCCTTTGGAAAAAGCGCTCGCCGTGCGCAAAGCGGAAACAAAGGCCGAAAAGGCGGAGATCGCCAATGTCCGGTTTGCCCAGCACGGCGAACAGGTCACGGGCTATTACACTTTTCTGTTTACGTATGAAGGCGGCGCCCAGTCCGGCGAAAACGCGACATACACGACCCAGATTTGAAAGACAGGAAACAAAAGCTCCTGCGTTCCCAAACGCGGGGGCTTTTTTTCTGTGCCACAAGCGGGAAACATTTGAAAAATTCATTTATCCTGATATAATAGGAAAACGGTATCTTGCAATCTTGCGGCCGACGGCGGGCCGCTTTTATAAAGGAGGCTGCCGGCATGCGGATTGGAACCGTGGAATTGACAGGACAGGCCCTGCTCGCGCCCATGGCAGGGGTGACAGACCGCGCTTTCCGGGAAATCTGCACGCGCTTCGGCGCGGGCTACTGCGTCACGGAAATGGTCAGCGCAAAGGCCGTTTCTTATGGCGACAAAAAAAGCGAATCCCTGATGGAAATCGGCCCCGCGGAACGGCCGTGCGGCATCCAGCTTTTCGGCAGCGAGCCGGAGGTCATGGCCGTGGCGGCAAAGCGCGCCATGGATTTTTCGCCGGATGTGATCGACATCAATATGGGCTGTCCCA
>USIA01000228.1 GCA_900554535.1 uncultured Oscillospiraceae bacterium
ATTCTGCGCTGCTTCCAGACACGCTACCATGTGCGTATGCCCATGGAGGAAGCGCTGCCCGTAGAGGAATGCACGCGTCCCATTGCGCCGGCTGAGCCGCTGCCGCCGAAGGATTTGTCGGAAGATGCCGCGGCGCTGTATGCTGCCTTGATGACCGAACCGCAGTCGGTGGACGCCTTGTGCGCGGCGTCGGGCCTGCCGGTAGAACGTCTTTTGACCGCAGTGACCGAGCTCGAACTGCGTGGGCTGGCCACTGGGGCTTCCGGCCAGCGGTACCGGCGCAGCTGAGCCATTTTGCGGATTCCGTCAGATTGTCCATTGCTTTTTCTGCCAGCATTGGTTACAATAAAGAACTGAATCGGAAAAATGGCCGATTCTGCCTTTCATCCAAATGAAATGAGGTGTTCATTTGTCTAAACTTGTGATTGTGGAGTCCCCTGCAAAAGCAAAGACGATTAAGAAATATCTCGGTTCCGGCTATGAAGTCGTGGCCTCTATGGGGCATGTGCGCGACCTGGCGGAAAACCGTTTGAGTGTAAAAGTTAGCGATAATTTTAAGCCACAGTACCAGATTATCAAAGGAAAGGAGAAACTGGTCGACGAGCTCAAAGAAAAGGCGGGCGAAAGCGACGGCGTGCTGCTGGCAACGGACCCGGATCGCGAGGGCGAGGCCATTTCCTGGCACCTGGCCAACATCCTGGGGCTGGACGTCAAGGACGACAACCGTGTGACTTTCAACGAAATTACCAAAACCGGTATTGACACAGGCATGGCCCATCCGCGCTGTATTGATATGGATCTGGTCAATGCGCAGCAGGCGCGCCGCATTCTGGACCGCCTGGTCGGCTATAAACTCAGCCCCTTCCTCTCCCAGAAGATTCGCCGTGGGCTTTCCGCGGGCCGCGTGCAGAGCGTAGCTGTGCGCATCATTGTGGACCGCGAGGAGGAAATTCGCGCGTTCAAGCCCGTCGAGTATTGGAGTATTGACGCCAAATTCGCTCCGGCAAAGGGAACCTCGCGCAAGCAGTTCACCGCCGCCCTATACGGCCTTGTCGACGACGTGGATGCGAAGGGAAAAACGAATAAGCTGACGATCCACAACAAGGAGGAAGCGGACAAGATCCTCGCAGAGCTAAAGGACGCGGCATACGTGGTCACAAAGGTGAAAAAGGGTACCCGCCGCAAAAGTCCGGCCCCGCCTTTCATCACCTCCACGCTACAGCAGGAGGCCAGCCGCCGGCTTGGCTTTACAGCACGCCGCACCATGAAGGCGGCTCAGGAGCTGTATGAAGGTGTCGAGATTGAAGGAATGGGCCTGGTTGGCCTGATTACCTATATGCGTACCGATTCGCTGCGCTTAAGCGAGGATGCGCTCGCCGCTGCTGCGGAATACATCGAGGGACGCTGGGGGAAAAAATACCTGCCCGATGAGCCCCGCCATTTTAAGACGCGCGCCAATGCACAGGACGGCCATGAGGCCATCCGTCCCTCCACGCCGAGCATTGCGCCAGAACAGGTGAAAGATAGCCTCACGGGCGACCAGTATAAGCTCTATAAATTGATCTGGGAGCGTTTTATCGCTTGCCAGATGAGTAACTGCATTCAGTCCACGACTCAGGCGGAGATCACGGCGGGCAAGTACCTTTTCAAAGCTAGCGGCTACACTGTTACCTTCGACGGCTTTACTGTCCTGTATGAGGAGAAAAAAGACGAGGATGACGAAACGGGCGGCACGTTGCCCCCGCTCGAAAAGGATATGCCCCTTCGCTGCAAGGAAATCCTCGGCAACCAGCATTTTACCCAGCCGCCACCGCGTTTTACGGAGGCGAGCCTGATAAAGACTTTGGAAGAAAACGGAATCGGCCGGCCGAGTACGTATGCAGCCACCATCGGCACGATTCTGGCGCGCGAATATGTGGTGCGTGAGGGCAAGACGCTCAAGCCCACAGAGCTGGGCGAAGTGTCCACAAAGCTGATGAAGGAGCGCTTTCCCAAAGTGGTCAACGTCAAATTCACCGCGCAGGTGGAAAATGAACTTGACGAGGTACAGAGCGGTAAGGTGCAGTGGGTGCAGGCGGTGCATGACTTCTACGACGATTTCGCGGAGACCCTCAAAGCTGCCAAAGAGGCGATGAAGGGCGTCAAGATCCAGCTCAAGGAAGACGAGACGGACATTATCTGCGAAAAATGCGGCCGCCGCATGGTTATCAAGACCGGCCGCTATGGCAAATTCATCGCCTGCCCCGGTTACCCGGAGTGCAAGAATATTAAAAAATATGTCGAGAAAAATGGCGCCAAATGTCCTAAATGCGGCGGCGACGTAGTGGTCAAATACACAAAGAAACACCGGGTGTTCTATGGCTGCGAAAATTATCCGAAGTGCGACTTTGTGTCCTGGGACGAGCCGACCACAGAGCTGTGCCCAAAGTGCGGAAAGCCGTTGTTGAAGAAGAAGGGCAAAAATCCGAAATTCTACTGCATTACACCGGATTGTGGCTATGAACGCGTGGGCGAGGAGAAGCCGGAGGACGAATGAAGATACAAGTGATCGGCGCGGGCCTGGCGGGCTGCGAGGCTGCGTGGCAGATCGCGCAGCGGGGCGGCGAAGTCATGCTTGTGGAGATGAAGCCGCAGCGGTTTAC
>USIA01000229.1 GCA_900554535.1 uncultured Oscillospiraceae bacterium
ATGTCCAGTTGGAACTCAAGCTGCTGGCAGACGTCGGCCTGGTCGGCTTTCCGAATGTGGGCAAGAGTACGCTCATCAGCGTGGTCAGTCAGGCAAAGCCCAATATCGCCAATTACCATTTTACAACCCTAACGCCTGTCCTTGGCGTGGTTGAGCGTGGGGAAGGCCGCTCCTTTGTCATGGCGGATATTCCTGGCCTGGTGGAAGGCGCCTGGCAGGGTGTTGGACTGGGGCATCAATTCTTGCGGCACGTGGAACGCTGCCGTCTGCTATTGCACATCGTCGATGTTTCCGGCAGTGAGGGCCGCGATCCGAAGGAGGATTTCGCAATTATCAACGAAGAATTGCGCAAATTCAATCCAGAACTGGCTGAGCGCCCGATGATTGTAGCAGGCAACAAATGCGATTTGGCGACGGACGAGCAGATCGCAGATTTTCAGAAATTTGTAGAGGCGCGGGGCTATTCCTTTTTCCCAATTATGGCCCCGATTCGTGAGGGTGTAGACTCTCTCCTCAATAAAATCAGCGAAGCACTCTCAAAGCTGCCGCCAATCCGCCAATATGAACCAGAATCTGCGCCGGTCAAGCCGGTGGAGCAGATTCCACGTGGCGAGGTAAAGATTACCTGCGAAGATGGGGTATATCTTGTGGAGGCACCGTGGCTTTTGCAGGTGATGCAGTCGGTCAATTTTGACGACTATGAGTCCCTGCAATATTTCCAGCGCGTCCTGATGCAGACAGGCGTCATCGACCGCCTGCGGAAAGCCGGCGTCCAGGAAGGTGACACGGTTTCAATCTATGATGTGCAGTTCGACTTTGTCGAATGAACCAGATGCGGAAAGGAGAGGGCTATGGAACGGTTTTTGGAGGCAGCATGTGACCCCAAGAGTCTGAGTCCACTGGCATTGGCGTTTGTCGGAGATGCGGTGTTTGGGCTTTTTGTGCGGGAAGCGCTCATCTGTAGGGGCAATTGCCCAGTGCATACTTTGCATCAGGAAAGTGCCCGGCAAGTCTGCTGCACGGCACAGGCAGTAGATTGCACCCGCCTGGCGCCGCTGCTGACGCAAGAGGAATCGGATATTCTGCGGCGTGGCCGGAATGCCCACGTTGGTCATGTGCCCAAAAATGCCTCTGTGGCGGCTTACCATGCAGCGACTGGACTGGAAGCGCTGTTCGGATATCTTTATCTGGATGGACGCTTGCCGCGCTTGCGGGAATTGTTTCAGGCGATTTGGCAGGAACCCGGCTGCTCGGAGAAGGAGACTGCGGATGGGAATGCATAGGCTGTCACACCGCCACGGCGATGTGCGGGATACGGTGGTTGATCTGCTGATTTATGGTGCGTCTGGTCTGCTGTTCGCCGTGGACATCAAATGTTTTACCGCGCCGAATCAGATCGCCCCTGGCGGCGTGACGGGCCTTTCGACAGTGATTAACTTTTTAAGTGGCGCGCCGATTGGCCTTTTGAACTTCCTGCTGAATTTGCCGATGTTTATCTGGGCCTTCTTTGAGGTCGGTTATAAACTGGTGCTGCGTACGGTGGCGGCAAACCTGATCACCTCTTTGTGCATTGATCAGATTGGTTCACGGCTGCCGGCCTATGCGGGGAACCCCATGTTGGCGGCTCTTTTCGGCGGCCTGCTGGAGGGGATCAGCCTGTCCCTTGTCTTCATGCGCGAGGCCACAACAGGTGGTACGGATCTGGTTGCTCGGCTGCTCAAGCGGCGCTTCCGCCATTTGAGTACAGGAAGACTTATGCTGAGTATAGACCTGATTATCGTACTGATCTCCGCTGTTGTTTATAAACGCATCGAAAGCATCCTGTATGCGCTTATTTACATCTTTATCTCCACGCGTGTCATCGATACGATTCTGTATGGTGCAGATATTGGCCACGGCAAGGTAATGTGGATCATGACCGCGCACAGCGAACAGGTTGCCCAAAAGATTATGGATGAGCTGGACCGTGGCGTTACCGGGTTGCAGGCCCGCGGCATGTATAGTGGTATCCATTCGGAGATGCTGATGTGTGCTGTCTCGCGTACAGAGGTTTATCGCGTTAAGGATCTGGTGCATTCCGTAGACCCGGATGCCTTTATCATTGTCGGCGACGCGGGTGAGATCAGTGGAGAGGGCTTCAACCATCCAACTGCAAACGACAAAACGCTGCCTGAATTGGTGCGGGCTGCACGCCGGAAAAAAGAAGCGCATTGAACCTATCAAGCATACAAAAAGGGACCGGATGGCTCCGCAAAATTTGCGGGGCACTCCGATCCCTTTTGGAGCGTTTTTACACCGGTGAGTTAGCCGTTGCTGCTATTGCTGCTGGTGCGATTCTGTGCGTTGCTCTGCGACTTTTTATTCTGGGTGTTGCTCTCCGTCTTCTTGTTCTGCGCGTTGCTCTGAGAATTCTTGTTCTGAGAATTGCTTGCAGTGGAGTTGCTGCCAGTCTGGGTGTACTCGTTCTGATACTTGTTGTTTTCCAAAGTAATCACCTCCTTACACGGGGTAGTATGACCGTTTCTGGCGACAATATACGAAGGGATGTGAATTTGTGCAATTGCCAAAAGCGTTTTCTACGCGGATGGAGCGGCAGCTCGGCGCAGAAGCGTCTGCTTTTTTTCGGGCCTATCAGGAACCG
>USIA01000230.1 GCA_900554535.1 uncultured Oscillospiraceae bacterium
AAGCGTCGCAGGCTGCACCGTGAATAGAAGCGTGTCCAGCTGCTCGACGCGTATGCCGCCGACGAGCCCTGCGCATACGCCCATGCGGACGCGGGCGTACAACCGCAAAAATTCGGAAAATTCCAACGAACGCGCACTGGACAGCACCGCCAGCGCCCGGCTCAAAGCGTCCTGCGCTTCTGCGGTCTGCAAGAGGGCCGTGCGTGCCTGCCGTTCCCTGGCAATCAGCTGTCCGGCAATCGTACACAGGTTTTTGACAGCGTCCGATTCGCTGATGCCAAGCGTGACACGGTTGGTTAATTCATATAACGCGCTGGAAGGCTCCGTCACGCTGTCGAAAAGGCCACGAAGGGAATAGCCCATCTGCGCCATATCGCTGAAGAGCCGTTCGGTAGCGCCGCCCTGCTGCAAAGCGGGCAGGGAAAGTTCCAGGGAGGGCAGCATGCCGGTGCCGAGATGTTCAATTTGCTGGGTGAGGTACCCCAGCTTAGTGTGAAAGGCATAGCGCAGCGTACGGTCCATAACGGTGTCCAGATTGTCCGCCTGCGCGAGCACATCGGGCAAACAGGCACCGGATGACGCCATTAAAAGCTGCACATGGTCAGTTCCATTGACCATAACGCTGGCGTTTTCCTCCCGTGTATAAAACAGCATTCGGCCTGCCGGCTCTGCAATGAATGCAGCCGTACACAGCTGGCGTTCCACAAGCGAGACCGCGGCCACTTCATCGAGTGTCTCCAATTCGACCGCCTGGAACGCCATCTCCGGCGCATGTGCCAGCGCATTCTGAACGCGTGTGCAGACGCGCGCCCGGTCCGAAGCAGACATACGCGCGGGAAACGGCAGGTCTGCCAAATTGCGCGCCAAACGCACACGCGAGGCAAAGACCACGTCGTTTTCTTCGCCCGGGGCCTCATACCACTTATGCATCGGTATTGCCTCCTCCCAAGCGGCGCAGACTTTCATGAAGCAGTGCCTGGCGGCTTTCCTGATTCTCCTCCGCAACCGCCTGGCGCAACGCCTCATCCATCACCGTAATCTGCGCCTGCTGCTGCGGCTGCGGCAGACCTGCCCCGCCGCCATACATATGCTGAATGATCGGCTCCAGCCGCTCGTGGAAAACTTCATAGCACCGGGCACACCCGACCTGGCCCGTGCGCGCAATCTCGTCAAACGTCGCGCCACACTGCGGGCAACGTTCCTCGCCGGGCTGTGCCTCCTCCAAAAAGTCGCTGAACACGCTGCCAAAGCCGCGATTTAGCTGCGTAAACAGCGTGACATATCCCAACCGCTGCGCACAGGACGCACACAAAGCGCGTTCTGTCAGTCGGCCGTTGACGATTGTTTTGATGCGGGTTGTTGCCGGATGCACCCCACAAGATTGGCAAAGCATAGACAGAACCTCCCATCCGATTTGGTCGTGCTTGCGGAAGCCCGGCCGCAAAAACCTTTTCACACATTCTCCGCCTCCGCAATATACTGGACTGTAACAACAAACAAGGAGGCAATTCAATATGTGTAACAATGGTTTTGGCGGCTGCTCCTGGATCATCCTGATCATCATCCTCGTGCTCTGCTGTGGCTGCGGCAATGGCTGCGGTGGCAACAATGGCTGCAGCAATGACTGCGGCTGCAACAGCGGCTGTGGCTGCTAATCGCACAAAGAAGATAGCCCTTTCAAAAAAGGGGCTGCCGGACCCGTTGGGGCCCGGCGGCCCTTTTTTAATGCTCCAACGCAAGTGCCTCCGTCAATGCGCACGCAATCTGATCGGGGCAGGAAGTGGGCTTCATGCCGCAACGAATTCCCTTGCACCGTGCAATCACATCCTGCGCCTTCATGCCGGAAACCAGCGCGGCAATCCCCTTCAAGTTGCCGTCACACCCGCCGACTACGCGCACCCGGCGCACCGTGTCGCCATCAAGATCGACAATAATCTCGCGGGAACATGTCCCTTTTGTTTTGTAATGATACTCCATCTTTCAAATCTCCTTTTTTTAATTTTATTAGTCACCCGCAGCCTGCAACAGTGCCGCCAGCTCTTCATCGGTGGCCGTGCAGGGGACGGGTGCGGAATTTTGGTATAAGCGCCGTGAAAATCGGTGCCGCCTGTGGTCAGCAATCCATAGCGCGCGGCCACTGCACGAAAGCGTTCCTCGTCGCCAGGCTTATTGCGGGGATGCGACACCTCCACGCCCTGGATCTGGTGCGCAGCGGCCAGCTCCTCCAACAGCGCGTAGCTGTCGTATTCACCCGGATGGGCAAGCACCGCAACGCCGCCTGCCTTCCGGATGGCACGCAGAACTTCACGCGTTTCCGGATAAGTCACTGGCTGATAAGCCAGGCCTTTGCGCCTGTCAAATAGTTTGTAAAATAATTCCCCAAAAATCTCGTGCGCGTAGCCCGCATCCATCAGGGCATGCAGAATATGCTGCTTAAACAGGCTTTGGCTGTCCTGTGCCCGACGCTGCACCATTTCCAGGGAAATCGGATACATCTGCGCGACCTTCTGCACCATTTGTAAAGCCGCCTGCTGCCGAGATTCCACGGTGTGGCGGCACAAAGGCTCCCGCCGCCCCGGGGGCGGGCAGATTGGCTGC
>USIA01000231.1 GCA_900554535.1 uncultured Oscillospiraceae bacterium
TAGACGCCCGATTCGATGGCGCCGCCGCGGCCTTCGGCAAACGACGCCAGCACCTTGTTGCGGTAATGATACGGCGTTTCCATGCCGCGGATGGGCTGCACGGCGCCGAAACGGCCCAGCAGCGCTTCCACGCGGCGCTGCTTTGCTTCTAGCTGCGCCGGGTACGCCATATCGAGCAGCTGACATCCGCCGCATCTGCGGAATACCGGGCATTGTGGTTTCATCTGTTGCTTCCTTCCTTTTTCACGTGATGCTTTTATTATAATCCGGGCGGTCAAATGCGCAATCCCCCGGACTTTTGCCGGCCGGAGGCCTTGTCCGCATTGCGATTCGGGCGCGGGTGTGGTATACTGACTGTATCTGAAATTTTGAAGGTAAAGAGGGAAATTTCCGCATGAAACTGGGCATCGTGGGCCTGCCGAATGTCGGCAAGAGTACGCTTTTCAACGCAATCACAAACGCAGGCGCGCAAAGCGCCAACTATCCGTTCTGCACCATTGAGCCGAATATCGGCGTCGTGGCGGTGCCGGACAAGCGTCTCGACGCGCTCGCCGAGATGTATCACCCGCGCAAATATACCCCCGCAACCATCGAGTTCGTCGATATTGCGGGCCTGGTGCGCGGCGCCAGCAAGGGCGAGGGCCTGGGCAACCAGTTCCTGGCCAATATCCGCGAGGTGGACGCCATTGTCCATGTGGTGCGCTGCTTTGAAAACGACGATATCGTGCATGTGGAGGGCTCCATCGACCCGGCGCGCGACATCGAGACCATCAATCTCGAGCTGATCCTCGCCGATTTGGAGGTGCTCGAGCGCCGCATCGACAAGACGAAAAAACAGCTCAAGGCGGATAAAAAGTTCCAGGAAGAGCTGGATTTCTTCGAGCGCGTCAAAGCCGCCCTCGACGCGGGCCAGCCCGCGCGCAGCGTCTCCTGCAACGAGGACGAGGCCGCGCTGCTTTCCACGGTGAACCTGCTGACGAATAAGCCCGTGCTCTACGCCGCCAACATGGGCGAGGACGACTTCAAAAACGGCATCGACCAAAACGCCTTCTTGAAGGTCGTGGAGGACATCGCCGCCAAGGAGCACGCCGCGGTGCTGCCGATCTGCGCGGAGATCGAGGCCGAGATCGCGGGCCTTGCGCCGGACGAAAAGGAACTGTTTTTGTCGGATATGGGTCTGCATGAATCCGGCCTGGACCGCCTGATTCAGAAATCTTATGCATTGCTGGGGCTTATCAGCTACCTGACCGCGGGCGAGCCGGAAGTGCGCGCCTGGACCATCAAAAAGGGCACCAAAGCCCCACAGGCTGCGGGCAAGATCCATTCGGACTTTGAGCGCGGGTTCATCCGCGCGGAAGTGGTCGCGTTTGATGACCTGATGGCCTGCGGCAGCATGGCGGCGGCCAAGGAAAAGGGCCTGGTGCGCAGCGAGGGCAAGGACTATGTGATGCAGGACGGCGACGTGGTGCTGTTCCGGTTTAACGTCTAAAAAGCAAAAGCGCGGACTTTTTGTAGAACCCAAAAGGCCGGAAATCCAGGCGTTGGATTTCCGGCCTTTTTCATGTTGCTTGAATGGGATTTAATAGTTTTCCGCCTTGCGCTCGAAGAACGCCTGCGGATGCTTGCACGCCGGGCAGACCTTCGGCGCTTCCTTGCCGACATAGATAAACCCGCAGTTGCGGCAAACCCAGACGGTCTCCTCGTCACATTTGAAGACAATGTCCTTTTCCAGGTTATCCAGTAGTTTGCGGTACCGCTCTTCGTGGGATTTCTCCACGCTCGCGATCATGCGCATCGTGGCCGCAATCGACGTGAAGCCCTCTTCGTCCGCCACGTCGGCGAATTCTTTGTACATCTCGGTCCATTCATAGTTTTCGCCCGCCGCGGCGTCTTTCAGGTTGGCGGCTGTGTTCGGGATGTCGTTGTCGTGCAGGAGCTTAAACCACAGCTTCGCGTGCTCCTTTTCATTGTTGGCGGTCTCCTCAAAGATGGCCGCGATCTGTTCGTAGCCCTCTTTTCTGGCCTTGCTGGCGTAGTACGTATACTTGTTGCGGGCCTGGCTCTCGCCTGCGAATGCAGCGGCCAGATTTGCCTCGGTGCGGCTTCCTTTGAATTCCATACAAATATAGCCTCCTTTGATTGTTTTGGGCCCCAATCGGTTTTGCCGGCAGCCTTGCCGCCGGATGCTTCTGCCAAAGAGTATAGCAGGTTTTTCCACAGAACGCAATCCTAAAATAAGATTTATTCTTTCTTTTCTGTGACTTTATTCTACAAATTTTTGGGGGAAAGCGGGTTCTCTATTAGGATAGCACGAGAGGGCGCCGTTTATGCGTTTATAGGGAAAGAATGGGATCATTCGCGCCGGGCGAGGCCTGGAGAAAGCAGGCCCGGCGGGCCGTTGACTATGCCGCCCAAACGGCGTACAATAAAAAAGACTTGTAGAAAAGGGAGAAGTGCATAAGATGCGGACGGAAACGATCGACCTCGTGCGGGAATTCCCGTTTTTAAAGCGATACAACAGCCGGGCCATTTTACAGGTTTATTTGCGCGGCAGATATGCGGAGTTTAATGGAACGAGCC
>USIA01000232.1 GCA_900554535.1 uncultured Oscillospiraceae bacterium
AGGCTGCGCAAGAAGCGCAGCCCCTGCGGGAGCCGATCGCCGCGGCTTTGCGCGTGGGGCACAGTTCAGGGCTGGATACCTTAAATGGCCTGGCGTTTGGGCTGCGCCTTTTGGAGAAAGAGTAGGAAGGAAAAAAGATATGGATTTCTTGACATGGCTGGGTGCAATCGCGCCCATCGTGATTCTGTTTCTCGCCATGAGCGTGTTTCACATTCCAACCCAGCGCGCGGCACTTTTGGGCGTGGCGTGCGCGGTGGCGGCGTCGCTGCTGGTTGGGCAGTCGACGTTTTCCATCGCCGGGATGGATCTTTTGAAGGGCGCGTTCAGTGCGCTGAATATTCTGATCGTCATCTGGCCGGCGATGTTCCTCTATGAGATGCTCGACCACGGCGGCGTGTTCGGGCGGATCCGTGGGATGCTGCAGGCGCAGACGCAGGACCAGCTGGTTTTGCTGCTGCTGATTGCCTGGGTATTTTCGAGTTTTCTGCAGGGGATCACCGGCTTTGGCGTGCCGGTGGCGGTGTGCGCGCCGATTCTGATTGCAGTCGGCGTACGGCCGCTGTGGTCGGTCATGATCACGCTGCTCGGTCATGCCTGGGCCAACACGTACGGCACGTTCGCGCTGGGATGGGATGCGCTGATGACGCAATCGGAAACAACGGCGGTCTGGCAGACGAAACTGTTTTCCGGCCTGTTCCTGTGGGGCGTCAACCTCGTCGGCGCACTGCTGATCTGCTGGTGCTACGGCCGCTTCCGGGCGGTGCGGCATATGCTGCCGTTCGTGCTGCTGATCAGCGCCGTGCAGGGCGGCGGTCAGCTGCTGATCAGCTTTTTCAATTCGACGATCGCGGCCTTTTTGCCTACGACGCTCGCGCTTGTTGTGGCCTTTTTGCTGCTGCGCTGCGGCGTTTATACAAAGCCCTGGCGCATGCCGTCTAAGCTTTTGACGCAGGAAGATGAAACCGCCCCGCTCCAAACGCCCACCCCGGCCCAATCGGTGGAATCTGTGTTCCCATTTTTGCTTTTGGCGGCCATTTCCGTGCTGGTTTTGCTCATCGGCCCGGTGCATGATTTCCTCAACGGGGCGGTCGTGCAGCTCTCGTTTCCAGCCGTCCGGACCGGGCGCGGGTTCGCAGTCGCGGCAACGGATTCGTTCGGCGCCATCCATCCGTTTACGCACGCCGGATTTGTGCTGCTTTTGACGGTCCTTGTGGCCTATTGGATTTACCGCCGGCGCGGCGTTCTGCAAAAGGGCCAGCTGCGCCCGATCGGCCGGGCAACCCTGCAAAAGATTGTCCCGACGTCCCTGGGCATCCTGTTTCTGGTCATGATGGCACAGGTGCTCAAGGGCAGCGGGCTGATGGAGCTCATCGCCGAGGGATTGACCCAGGTGACAGGCGGCTTTTACGCGGCGGCGGTGCCGCTTCTGGGCCTTTTGGGCGCGTTCGTCACTTCGTCGAACACCTCGTCAAATATCCTGTTGGGCAGCTTCCAGCACGCGGCGGCCGGCATGATTTCGGCCAACGAAGCGGTTGTGCTCGCCGCACAGACGACCGGCGCCGCCATCGGCACCGTGGTGGGCCCCTCCACCATCCTTCTGGGAACTACGACGGCCGGCTGCAAGGGAAAAGAAGGCGATGTGCTCAAATTCATGCTTCCAATCACGCTGGTGGAAGTCTTGGTGACCGGCGGTGTGGCGTATGGGCTGTCGTATTAGCGCCGCAAAATCGGGCATCCTGCATACTCAAATGCACCTGTTTTGTGCTTTCTGCATATTGTCAAAACGGAATACGCTTTTTATAATAGAATTTGATAGAAATCGTAAGTGAAGTGGCAACACATTGGCAGAATGTACCCAAAGGCGGGTTCACCGGCGGGACATTCTGCCTTTTTTGTAGAATCGATTCGGAAAGGGGAGGCAGTTTATGCTGCATACGATCATCCAAAAGAACACCTATATGGACTCTGTAGAACTGATGGTGCTCAGCAAAAAGCTCGGACAATTTGAGAATGTCGAGGAAGCGACCGTCATGATGGGGACGCCCGCGAATCTCGACATCATGCGCAAGGGCGGATTCGGCTCGGACGAGCTGGAAAAGGCGAAGCCGAACGACATGGTCATCGCGGTCAAAACAGAGGCGCCGGAAGCGGTTGACGCAGTGCTTGCGGCCGTAAAAGATGCGGTGAAGGGCCAGAAAAAGGCGCAGGCGCGTTTGGGGAACATGCAGATTCTGCACAGCTGGGATGATGTTGCCCAGCTGGATCCGTCTTATAATGTCTGCCTCATTTCCGTGCCGGGGGAATATGCGGCAGGGGAAGCGGAAGAAGCGCTCAATCTCGGCCGCCACGTGATGCTCTTCAGCGACAACGTCACGGAGGCAGATGAGCGCCACTTGAAGGAGCTGGCCGCTGAAAAGGGCCTGCTCGTGATGGGCCCGGACTGTGGGACCAGTATTTTAAGCGGGGTTCCGCTGGCGTTTGCGAACATCGTGCGGCGCGGAAACATCGGCATTGCGGGCGCGGCGGGGACCGGCGTCCAGGAGATTGCGGCAGCTGTGGAGC
>USIA01000233.1 GCA_900554535.1 uncultured Oscillospiraceae bacterium
CGGGCAGCGTGGGGCCTCCCGATCTGGACCCCATCCGCGACAAATACATTCTGACCCAGCGTGCAGCCCTCGCCGATCTCTGCGCCTGCGCTGATATGCGAAAAATGCCAAATCTTTGTGCCTGCACCGATCTGCGCGCCGTCATCAACACAGGCTGTTTCGTGTACATAATAGGATTTTTCCATGAATGAATCCGCTTCTTTCAAAAAAGTTCTTCCGGACAAAGGCAACGCCGCAGCCCGGCGCGCTCTTCCGCCGAAAGGCCGCAGCCTTCCAGATAGGCATCCACATCTCCGACCTGCCGTAGGACCTCTTCCATAACCTCCGGGTCCGAGCGGCCATACCAATCCGGATTGCCGGGCAGTTCTTTGCGCAGCATACGCACCACTGGCATCACATACGCATAAGACAGCGAATAATCCGCAATCACATCTGCCTGAGAAACGCCCGCTTCACGCAGCAGCAGCGCCGCGATGATACCCGTGCGGTCCTTCCCCGCTGCGCAGTGGAAAAGCACCGGCCCGGCTGAGCGTAAAATCAGGCGCATTACCCGGGCAATATTGCTCCGGTCGTCGAGCATTTCCATCGTGACCTGCGGCATATCCGCCAAGGTGTCCGGGTCGCGGTTGCCGCTGGCAAAGGAGCAGCTCCAATATTCCACGCCGTGCAGGGAGGCAAACTCGCTTGGCTGTGTCTGCACCTGCTCGACGGAACGCAGGTCGATCACCGTGCACAGTCCCAATTTCTGTAAGGCCGCGCGGTCCGCATCATCCAGCCCGTGCGGCATGTCGCTGCGAAACAGCCACCCCCAGCGCGTGATGTGCCCGCTGGCGGTCTGGTAGCCACCCAGGTCACGCGTGTTACACGTGCTGTGCAGCGGCAAATGGCGCAGTCCTGCCTTCTCCATCCAAATCCCCCCTGCTTGTCCCAAACATGGTACCGAAATTATGGTACTCATAGTTAGTTTTTATTATAGTATAATCTTTTCCTATCGTCAAATTTTTTCCGACAGAATCCAGGCTCTCTCGTTTTAAAATTTAAGATACAATAAGTTGTCTCGATGAAGCACACATTTTTGGCACGACAATCGGCCGCCTTTCCGCACACACATTGACTTTGCACTTAAATTGGATTATGATGTTAACAATTAAGCGGCTGCGTCCGCCCATCCAGATAAGCGAAAGAACGGAGCGATCCAATTGAAGAGCTTTCAAAAACGTGACACCTTTATTCCATATAATCAGCCCGACTTGACCGACGCGGAAATTGACGAGGTCGTCGCCACCCTGCGGTCCGGCTGGATTGCAAGGGGACCGCGCACGGTGGAATTTGAAAAAGAATTTGCCGCCTATGTCGGTGCAAAGCATGCGCTGGCGCTGAATTCCTGCACCGCTGCGCTGCACGTCTCGCTGCTCAGCGCCGGCATCGGTCCGGGCGACGAGGTCATCACCACACCGATGACCTTTGCTTCCACGGCCAATACGATCCTGCACTGCGGGGCAACGCCGGTCTTTGCGGACATTGACTACCGCACCGGCTGCATCGACCCCGAGCAGGTCAAGACAAAGATTACCCCGCGCACCAAGGCCATTGTACCTGTGCATTATAGCGGCCAGGTCTGCGACCTCGACGCCCTTTACGAACTGGCGGACAAGCATGGCCTGTTTGTCAGCGAAGATGCGGCGCACGCGCTCTGGAGCCGCTATAAAGGCCGGCTGATCGGGCATGAATTGCAAGGCGCTGCCTGCTACAGCTTCTACGCCACCAAAAACCTCACCACCGGCGAGGGCGGCATGCTGGTGACGGATAACGATCAGATCGACGCGCAGGCACGCATCTGGGCAGGTCAAGGCATGAGCAAGAACGCCTGGAACCGATACGCGAAGGGCGGTTCCTGGCAGTACGACATCTGCCAGCCCGGTTTCAAATACAATATGTTTGACATTCAGGCCGCATTAGGCCTCAAACAGCTTTCCCGCCTGGAGGACATGCAGGCCCGGCGGCTGCGCATTGCCGCACGGTATCAAGAGGTCTTTGGCAAATGCGACGCGCTCGACCCGCCGTTCGTACCCTCGTATACCACTCACTGCTGGCACCTTTATGTGCTGCGCATTGTGCCGGAACAGCTCACCATCGACCGCGACCAGTTTATCGTGGAGCTCAACAACCGCAACGTCGGCACAAGCGTCCACTTCATCCCGGTCACGCATATGAGCTATTATGTCAACCGCTTCGGCTTTAAGCCCGGCGATTTTCCAAATACAGACAAACATTTTGATCGCATTATCAGTCTGCCGCTGTACCCAACCATGACGGACGAGCAGGTTCAGTATGTAATCGACGCGGTGCTCGATATCGTGCAGACCTATCACAAGTAAACGTGCGCTTTAGGAGGAACGACATGACCCGCAAATATTCTGCCGCTCTGGCCGCAGCGGCGCTTGCCTTTGCGTTGAGCGCTTGTGGGGAGCCCGGTGCGTCTTCGACCCTGGCGTCAACTTCCCCCACAACGCCGCCGTCCGCCTCTTCTGTCGTACAGCAGC
>USIA01000234.1 GCA_900554535.1 uncultured Oscillospiraceae bacterium
GCCGCCCGTCTTTGATCGGCGCGCGCTGTGCGGGCTGCCATCTGTGCCGGCTGGTCTGCCCGTCCGGGGCGGTCACAGCCGCAAATCGGGTGCCAAAACCCGAGGAACCTGCCCACTGACCCAAACGAAGCGGAAAGGGGGGGCGCGCATGGCGATCACACTGGCAAAGCTTTACGCTACCGCGGAAAAAACCTATCACATGAAACTGCTCGCGGGCAGAGCGGGGCTCAACAAGTATGTGCGCTGGGTCCATATGATCGAGGACCTGCAAGTCTCCACCTTTCTGCATGGGGATGAGCTGGTCTTTACGACCGGCATCGGCCAGAGCGGCACCGCGTGGCTGGTTTCGTTCGTCCGCCAGATTTATGAAAGCCACGGCGCGGGCCTGGTGGTCAACCTCGGGCCGTACATCGACGCGGTGCCGCCGCAGGTGATTGTTTTCTGTGAGCAGCATGGCCTGCCGCTTTTTCAGGTGCCGTGGGCGGTGCATCTGATCGACATCACCTACGATTTCTGCCACTGCATTGTGGAAAACGAAGAGAATGAGATGAGCCTGGCCAACGCCCTGCGTGACCTGATCTTTTCCACGCGGGACCTTTCGCAGCTTCGCCCTACGCTCGACCGCCACGGCTTTACGGATGCGGACAGCTACTGCGTGGTGTCCTTTTCCATGACAAGCGGCGGCGCGCCGGTGGATGACCATCAGGGCCCGGCCCTGCGCTTTCTGGCCCATCGCCTGTTCGGAAGGCTGGGGTGCCGGTTCAGCCTGTTTAACCAGGAAGAAGCGCTCCTGGCTGTGGTTGACGGGGTGGCGCCGGACGTATTGCAGTCGGTGGTGGAGGACTTCATCCGCGCCTGCGCGAAGCAGGACCCGCCGGTGCAGGCCTTTGCCGGCATCGGGACGCAGGAAAACGGCTTTGCTTCCATCCCCGGTTCCTTCCGCAAGGCAAACGCCGCGGCCAGGCTGGCGCGCCTTCAGCGCAAGCCCTGCCTGCACTACCGGGAGCTGGGCGTTTACAAGCTGCTTTTGGCGGTGGATGACCCGGCAGTGCTGCGCGATGTGTCGGAGGAGACGCTCGGCCCCTTAAAGGCCTTTGACGCGGAAAATGGGACGGATTATGTGCCGTTGCTGCGCGCCTATATCGCGCACGACGCCAGTGTGCAGGCGCTGTCGCAATTGAGCGGCGTGCACCGCAATACGATCAATTACAAGATCAAGCGGATCCGCAAAATTCTCCAGCACGACCTGACGCAGGAGGAAAAATTGAAGATCATGCTTGCCTTTTATATCGACGACCTGCTGCAGTAAGCAGGGAAACAGAAAATCAAAAATTTGGTGTGGGATTTGGAGGATGAATCATGACGGGAAAAGAAATCAAAGAGCTCTCACTTTCATATAACCTGCATTCCTGGAGCAAGCAGAAGGGCCTGGACCCGATCCCGGTGACAGGAGGAGAGGGAATCTATTATTATGACACAGAGGGCAACCGCTACAGCGACATGTCCAGCCAATTGGTGAACCTGAACGTGGGCCACGGCTGCCGCCCGATCATCGACGCGATCAAGGAACAGGCGGAAAAGTACTGCTTTATTTCCCCGGCCATGGCCAGCGAGCCGCGCGCCGTGCTGGCGAAAATGGTGATCGACCGCATGCCCGACAATATGGGCAAGGTCTTTTTCACAAACGGCGGCGCGGACGCGAATGAAAATGCGATCAAGATCGCCCGGCTTTATACGGGCCGCAAAAAGATCTTTTCGCGCTACCGCAGCTACCACGGCTCGACCTTTGGCGCGGGCAACCTGACCGGCGAGCCGCGCCGCTACCCGCTCGAGCCGGGCATCCCGGGCTTTGTGAAGTTCTTTGACCCGTACATCTACCGCGACAACCTGCCGTTTTCGAGCGAAGAAGAGGCGTCTGCTTATTATGTGCGCAGGCTGCGCGAGCAGGTCATCTATGAGGGCGCGGACCAGGTCGCCGCGATCGTGATGGAGACGGTCACCGGCTCCAACGGCGTCATCATCCCGCCCAAGGGCTATCTGCCGGGCGTGCGCAAGATCTGCGACGAGTTCGGGATCATGATGATCTGCGACGAGGTCATGGCCGGGTTCTGCCGCACGGGCAAGATGTTCGCGTTTGAAAATTTCGGCGTCAAGCCGGACATCGTGTCGTTCGCCAAGGGAATCACGAGCGGCTATGTGCAGCTCGGCGGCGTGGCGGTCAGCAAGGAGATCGCGGCCTATTTCGACGACCACGTGCTTCAATGCGGCCTGACCTACAGCGGCCACCCGCTGGCCTGCGCCGCAGGCATCGCGTGCCTGAAATTCTACGACGACGAGCATATTCTCGAAAAAATGCAGGTTACGGGCAAGCTGCTCGGCGAGATTTTGGAGGACCTCAAAGCCAAGCACCCGTGCGTCGGCGACGTGCGCTACATCGGCCTGTTCTCCGCCATCGAGCTGGTCAAGGACAAAAAGACCCGCGAGCCGCTGGTGCCCTATGGCAGCGACCCGCAGGGCGTGATGAGCGGCATCATC
>USIA01000235.1 GCA_900554535.1 uncultured Oscillospiraceae bacterium
TATCGATGATATATGTCCCGCGGATTCAATCGCGCCGCCCTCCATGCTGACGGTAGAACCACCGTTAAACCCGAACCAGCAGAACCACAGGATAAATACGCCCAATGCGCCGAGCGTCAGGCTGTGGCCCAAAATTGCTTTTGGCTTGCCGTCTTTGTCGTATTTGCCGATGCGGGGGCCAAGAATGATGGCGCCCACCAGCGCACAGACGCCGCCGACCATGTGAACGGCTGTGGAACCGGCGAAGTCATGGAAGCCCAGCGAAGAGAGCCAGCCGCCGCCCCAGATCCAATGGCCGGTGATCGGGTAGATGATTCCGCTGATAAAGGCAGAGTAGATGCAATAAGAAATAAATTTTGTACGCTCTGCCATAGCGCCCGAAACAATCGTCGCGGAAGTTGCGCAGAATACGGTCTGGAAGATTACGTATGCCCATTTTGGAACGCCTGTTGGCAGAATTTCGGAATAGCTCTGCTGGATTGCCGGATCCAGCCAACCGAAAAATCCATTGCCAGCCCCAAACATGATACCGAATCCAATCAGGAAAAATAGCGGCGTGCCAATGCAAAAGTCCATCAGATTCTTCATGATGATGTTTCCGGCGTTCTTCGCGCGTGTGAAGCCGGTTTCCACCATGGCAAAACCCGCTTGCATGAAGAAGACCAGCGCAGCGGCTACCAAGGTCCACGTCGTGTTTACGGCCGAATACTCTGTTCCCATCAAGATACCTCCTCTGTAAAATTGAGTATATATAATATATAAAAGGAGCCTGTGCGGCAGAACACACAGACTCCTTTGTCTTTGCTGTCCCTCAATCAGGACAATATGCATTTTTGTGTCGTGGCAGAACCGAACCCAAACTTATACGTGATAAATCAGATCTGCATAAGTCGGAATTGGCCAGTAGCTGGAACCGGTCAATGTTTCCATCTTGTCCGTATCCGCGCGAAGCGACTGCATGGCCGGCAGTACGCTTGCCTCATAGGCACGCGCTTGTGCTGCGAAGTCCTCCACTGCCGCAGCGGCGGCAACGGTTTCCTTCAGGGCAGCAGCCTCGTCATAAACAGCGGCGCTCAGTTCGCTGAGTTCGGTGACCCGCTCATATTCCACATGGCAGTTCATGTTGGGGTTGAGTGTCTTTTTATGGATAAAGGCATTGCTCAAATCATCCATATATTTCTCGACAGCCGGGAGAATCTCCTTATTCACCATGTCGATCATGGTCAGCGCCTCAATATTGATGGTCTTGCTGTAATTTTCCAACTGGATCTCATAGCGTGACTGCAGCTCCGCCTCGGTGAAGATCCCGTGTTTGGTAAAGAGCGCCACATTTTTGGGAGCAATGATGCTGGGCATAGCGTCGACTGTGGTCTTCAGATTCAGCAGGCCGCGGCGTTCGGCTTCTTCGACCCAGGCATCGGTGTATCCGTCGCCGTTGAAAATGATGCGCTTGTGCTCCTTGATCGTCTTTTTGACGAGTTCATCGAGCGCTTTCTTGAAGTCATCCGCTTTCTCCAGAATGTCGGCAAACTCCGAAAGCTCTTCTGCAACAATGGTGTTCAGCACAATGTTCGGGCCGGCGATGGAGAGCGAGGAACCCAGCATGCGGAACTCGAACTTATTGCCCGTAAATGCAAAGGGAGAGGTGCGGTTGCGGTCCGTGGTGTCTTTCGGGAAGGAGGGCAGCGTGTGCACGCCGACCTTCATGATCTCCTTGTCCTTCTGGCTGTACGGCTTGCCGGATTCCAGGCAGTCGAGAATTTCGCCCAATTCGTCGCCGACGAACATGCTCACGATGGCCGGCGGCGCCTCGTTGGCGCCCAAGCGGTGGTCGTTGCCCGGGCTGGCTACCGACATGCGCAGCAAATCCTGGTATTCATCGACCGCTTTGATGACGGCGACCAAAAACAGCAAAAACTGCGCGTTTTCCATCGGGGAGTCGCCGGGTTCCAGGAGATTGGCGCCCGTATTCGTGGAGATGGACCAGTTGTTGTGTTTGCCGGAGCCGTTGACACCCTCAAAGGGCTTTTCATGCAGCAGGCAGTACATGCCGTGGCGCTCGGCCACTTTCTTCATGATCTCCATGGTCAGCTGATTGTGGTCACAGGCCTGGTTGGTATTGGAGAAGATGGGCGCCAGTTCGTGCTGTGCAGGCGCCACCTCGTTGTGTTCTGTCTTTGCCAGAACGCCGAGTTTCCACAGCTCTTCGTTGAGGTCTGCCATGAAAGCCGCTACCTTCGGCTTGATGGCGCCGAAGTAATGGTCTTCCAATTCCTGGCCGCGCGGCGGGCGGGCGCCAAAGAGGGTGCGGCCGGTCAGCACCAGATCCTCTCGCTTGTTGTAGAGGTCGCGGTCGATCAGGAAATATTCCTGCTCCGGGCCGACGGTCGTGCGCACATGCGTGACGTCCGTATTGCCGAACAGACGCAAAATACGCAGTGCCTGGCGGTTGAGCGCCTCCATGCTGCGCAGCAGCGGCGTCTTTTTGTCCAGCGCCTCGCCGGGATAGGAGCAGAAAACAGTCGG
>USIA01000236.1 GCA_900554535.1 uncultured Oscillospiraceae bacterium
AGCGCTGCATGGCCCGCGTATCCATACCCAGCGCCGACAAACGGCGTGCCCACGGCCATGGCGCCTTCCACGTCAAAGACGGTGTCGCCGATCATGATGGCCGCTTTCGGATCAGAAACGCCGCACAGCCGCAACGCCCGGCGGATGACGCCGGCTTTGTCGGCTTTTTCCACCCCCGCCCCGGGCGCCCCCAAAAAGGCCTATCAGCACAAAAGACATCAAAATACTGCGCAATGTGCATGTGCTGCAAAAGCAATTCCACCATTGGCTGCGGCTTGGAGGATGCCGTTGCAATCTGCGCGCCTGCCTTTTTCAGGTCGCGCAGCAGCTCCGGAATGCCCGGATAGACATGGCTCATTTTCCAGCCGCCCTCCTGATCGTAATGCTTCCGGAATACGCAAACGGCCTCCTGCGCTTGCTCCAGCGTCATGCCGCAAAACCGCTGATAGGCCAACTCCGCAGGCGGGCCGACAAAGCGCCGCAGGCCCGCCTCATCCGGCACGGGATATCCCAATTCCGATAGAGCCAGGGCAACACAATGGGTAATGCCTTCGCCAGATGCACACAGCGTTCCGTCGAAATCAAAGAGAACCGTTTGATAGTTCAGCCGCATGGAAAACCTCCTGTTCTGTCCCGTCGGGTCGCCCCGCGGGTGAAACTCTTTTATTATAAAATAATTATAAAATACGTCCCCGCAAAGCGCAAGCCTGATGCGGCAAATTGCAGGTTGCGCGTGTTTTGCACAAAATCCATCGCATCTGGGAAAAAAGGCGCTGCATCCTGTCCATTGCGGGATCCGGCAAAATCCGGTATCATGGATATAGAAGAAAAGAGATGGAGCCGGCCGCGCGGCGGCCAGGGAGGCATATGGTATGGAGTATCGGTTGATTGCATTGGACCTTGACGGAACATTGACCAATTCGCAAAAACGCATCTCACCCGCTACAAAATCTGCCCTGATGACGGCTCAGGCCAATGGCATGCGCATTGCGCTTGTATCCGGGCGCCCCACGCATGGCGTGGAGCCTCTGGCGCGGGAACTGAACCTTCATGCATACGGTGGCTTTATTGTGTCCTACAATGGCGGCCGCGTGTTTTCCTGCACAGACAACAAGGTGCTCTATCAGCGCAGTGTCCCCGAGAAATACTTACCCTTTCTCTGCGAGCTGCCACACCGCCACCGGCCGCTTACGGCCATAGTTTATAAGGGGGACACGCTGCTGACCGAGACGGCGGAAAACCCGTATGTGCGGATGGACGCGCGCATCAATCACCTGCGTGTAGAGCAGGTCCCGGATCTGCTGTCGCGGTTAGATTACCCGGTCGGAAAATTCCTGTTCCCCGGTGACGCGGACTATATTGCAGAGCTGTTGCCCAAACTGCAGGCACAGCTGCCGGAGTTGAGCATTTATTGCAGCGAGCCATTTTATCTGGAGGTCATGCCCGCACATGTGGACAAAGGCCACACGCTTTCTGTGCTGCTCGAGCACCTGGGGCTGTCACGCGAACAGCTCGTCGCCTTTGGGGATGGATTTAACGACGTTTCGATGCTGCGCTTTGCCGGCACAGGCGTGGCCATGGGCAACGCCCAGGCGCCCACCAAAGCGGCTGCCGATTTCATCACCCGCTCCCACCACGAGGATGGCATCGTCTATGCGTTGGAACGCTTTGGCATTGGGGCATAGGCTTTTTTCAATAGGAATGCAACGCCGCCTGGTTTGTCGGAAAGACAAACGGGCGGCATTTTTGTGGAATCGGCAGAAATCATTTTCTCTTTGCAGTTTTCCGCAATGGGTGGTTATCCATACAAAAAGTGAGGCTTTTGTTGCTCGATTTTCCGGAGAAATTCCTGTATAATAAAGGGGAAGAAAGGAAGTGGTCGGATGGATGAGCGGATTTTGCGCGAATATTTACAAGGCCAAAGCTGTGAAGCATACCTTGCGCTCGGCGCGCACCTGGCGCACGAATATGGTCAGGATGGGGCGCGCTTTACGGTCTATGCGCCGCGTGCGGAAAAGGTATTCCTGATCGGCGAGTTTTCAGAATGGAACGCCTGGGATATGGAGCATAGGCCGGATGGTTTCTGGACCATCTTTGTGGAAGGTGCACATGCCGGACAGATGTATAAATATCGGGTGCAGACGGAAGCAGGGCTCTTTGACCGGGCGGACCCATTCGCTTTTTGGGCAGAGGTGCGGCCGCAAACCGCTTCGATCCTCTATGATCTGGACGGCTTTCCCTGGACGGATGGCGCGTGGATGCAAAGCCGGGACAAAAACTACAACCGTCCGATGTCCATTTACGAGGTACATGCGGGTTCCTGGCGCATCCACAAAGGCAAATCGGATGCTGAACGGTTTTATACCTATGATGAGCTGGCGGATGAACTGATCCCTTATGTCCAGAAAAACGGCTATACGCACATTGAGCTGCTGCCGCTGACCGAGCATCCGCTGGACGCTTCCTGGGGCTATCAGGTATCTGGCTATTTTGCGGCTACCAGCCGCTAAAATCAAGC
>USIA01000237.1 GCA_900554535.1 uncultured Oscillospiraceae bacterium
AAAAACTGGGCCTCCCGGGCATCCCCAAACCCCCCCGCCTGCCCCGGCTGGCCGTCGCTCCATTTCGCGTCCTGCCGCAGCTGGAACGTCCAGGTCAACCTGTCCTTAGACACGCTGGCCGTTTCCGCCTGCCCCAGAACGACTTCGCCCTGCGCGTCGCGTTTATAAAGGCCCTCAAACACTGCGTTGCAGTAGGCGTCCGTGTCCGCGCAGCCGCTCAGCGCCGGGTCCAGGGAAAGCGGCTCCGGTCCAATGGAAATGGACAAATCCGCCCCATCCTGCTCCACAGGCGTCTGGGGAATCTGTGCGCCAGACTGCGCTGCGGGCATGCTCGCCGTGGGTTCGGAGACAACCGCATCCTCCCCGCAACCAGACAGCACGCCGCCCACCAGAGCGGCGGCCAGCAGCAAAGCCGTCAACTTTTTAACCATCGGTTTTTCACTCTCCGTTTGTGCCGTGCACCGTCAGGCGCCGGATTTCCTTGCGCATCTCCAGAATATAGGCCGGCGCCATGGACAAGTATTCCACGCCCAGGCGCAAAAAGAAACGCAACATCGAATAATCGGCGGCCGCCTCGCCGCTGACCATCACCGGAATCCCCGCCTGCTTTGCGCAGCGCACCGCATAGGCGATCAGCCGCTTAACTGCCGGATGGGCGGGATTAAATAGCGCCTGCATCTGGTGATTTTCGCGGTCCACAGCCAGCGTAAACTGCGTCAAGTCGTTGGTGCCGATATTGAAAAAATCCGCAATGCGCGCCAATTCATGTGCTTGCAGCGCTGCGGCGGGGGTCTCGATGATTGCCCCGATATAAAGCTTGCCCACAGGCTTTCCTTCCTGCTCAAGTTCCTCGCGCAGCGTACCGATCCAGGTGCGGATCTGGCGGAATGTCTCGGCGTCGTTAATCAGCGGGACCAGCACGCCCAACCGGCCGTAGGCCGAGGCGCGCAGCAGGGCGCGGATCTGGGTGCGAAACAGACCGCGGTACCGCATACACAGCCGCACCGAGCGGCAGCCCAAGGCCGGGTTGACCTCATTCTCCTCCTTGTTTCGCGCGAGCTTCGCGTTGGAATCCAAATCCACCGTACGCACCACCACAAACGCGTCGCCCTTTCCAAAGGCCGCCAGCATCTCTTTATATTGCTGCAGATGTTCCTCTTCCGTGGGGAGCCGGTCTGTGGCATACATGTACTCGCTGCGCACCAGGCCGATACCCTCCGCATCATTCTCCAGCGCCATCTGAATATCGCCCTCGTAATTGACATTGGCCAGCAGATGGACGCGCACGCCGTCGCGCGAAACTGCCTCGAGCCCTTTATAGGCCACCAGGTCGGCCCGGTGGCTGCGTTGCAGGCTCATGCGGTGAGTGTATTCCTTGAGTACCGCAGGGGTCGGGTTGACGATGACCTGGCCCGCGTCGCCGTCTACAATCACGTCCCCGTCCCTGGCCGGCAGGCTTTCAAACGCAGCGCCCAGGCCCACCACGGCCGGCTTTCCCATCCCGCGTGCCAAAAGCGCGCTGTGGCTGGTGATACTGCCATACTGTGTGACCAAAGCCAGCACCTGGCTGTGGTTGGTCTGGATGATCTGGCTGGGCACTGCCTGCGCCAGGCAAAGCACCGCAGGCGTCGTCAGGTAATTGACCGGCGCATCCAGGATTTTCCGTTCATCCAAATTATTTAAACACAAGAGCAGCCGGCGCCCAATATCCAGTATATCCTCCTTGCGCGCACGCATGTACTCATCGTCCATATCGGAAAACGTCTGATACAGCTTTCGTGTGGCGCTCCAGACTGCATATTCCGCGCTGGAATGATCCTCTACAATACTTTTGCGGATCATTTCCTGGAACCCCTCGTCCTGCATCATCAGGATATGGATCCGGAAGATAATCGATTCATCTTCTCCGACCTGGGTACAGGCGTGCTCATAGATGGCCTGGATTTCCTTTTCCGCCTGTTGCTGCGCGATATGTAGGCGCGCCAGTTCTCCTTCCGATGAGCGTTGGCCGTGTCGCGGATGGACTTTCGCCTGTTCCGAAGAAAGCACGCACACCGGACCGATTGCGATGCCCGGCGAAGCGGCCGTGCCTTGTAAAACCAGCAAAGCGTTCACCATCCTTCTGCTTGCTCATGGAATTCTGCTTGTTCATGGGATTTATTGTACCTTGTTTTCTTCTTTTTTACAAGTATTTTAAGGGATTCTCAAACCACGTTGTGCGTTTTTCCTCCCGCAGGTGCGCGCTTTTATGGCCGGTCAAAGCAACGAAATCGTTCATGCAAAGCGCTGCGTCAACTCGCGGACAAAAGCGCCATTGGCGCAATCGCAAACAGCGCGCAACCGTCAATTTACGTCCGTCACAAAGCCAAATCGCGCGATGTAAAGCATCGTTCACTCGCGGGGGACAAACGTCATTTACGCAGTCACAAATAGTGCGCGCCCTGCCAGCGGGGGCTCCCCGCCGCGATTGCCTGCAAGCTCAGCTTGGTTCCCCGCTGGCA
>USIA01000238.1 GCA_900554535.1 uncultured Oscillospiraceae bacterium
TCCTACCGCGCACGCCTGGAGTCTCTGGCTCCAGAGGTGCAGGTCTTTGAACAGAGCTGCCCGCTGTTTGTGCCAATTGTGGAGTCTGGCTTCATGCTCGAACACCCAGACATCACCGGCGAAATCGCGCAGACGTATCTGGCGGGCCTGCGCAAAGCGGGCGTTGACACGGTGATTCTCGGCTGCACGCACTATCCGATCTTAAAGCGCATCATTGGGGAAGTGGTCGGCGAACCGGTGCGTCTGATCGACAGCGGCCGTGAGACGGCCCGCTGCTGCAAAACGCTTTTGGAGCAAGACGACCTCTGCGCCGGACCGGACGCGCAGGGCGGCTGCTCCTATTATGTCAGCGACCGCATCGACGACTTTGCAAAGGTGGCTGGTATCTTCCTGCGCGAGGACGTACAGGAGGAGGTCCATCTGGTGGATATTGAAAAACAGGAGGGAATCGGGAGCATATGCTAGAGGAAAACTATCTGATCTCCATCCGCGGGCGGCAGATTGTGGACGAGCAGGCCGGCGAAATTGAAGTGACGACGCTGGGCTCTTACGTCAAAAAAGGCAACGCCCGCTACATTGTCTATAAAGAGTACGACGAAGAGGATGGCAGCAGCGAAACGTCGATTCTCAAGGTCGATAGCAACAGCCACTGCGTCACCCTGATGCGCGGCGGCGCCGACGGCACGCGGCTGATCCTGGAAAAGGGCCGGCGCCACCTGTGCAATTACAGCACCGCCGTGGGCAACATGACGATGGGCGTTTTCACCTCCGGCATGGAGAGCACGCTCGACGACAACGGCGGCAACGTGCGCGTCAATTATACGCTCGACCTGGACGCAAACCTGTCGAGCATCAACGAAATTCTCGTCACAGTCAAGGAGGCAGACAAAAAACATGTCCAAACACGTACAGGAAGCGACGGCGCAGCTGCGCACGGCGATCAACCATGCAGCGGCGAAAGCGCAGAAGGCAGGCAGCCTGCCCGCGGGTGAATTGCCCGCCTTCACACTTGAGGTTCCGGCCGACCACAGCCATGGCGACTGGGCGGCCAACGTCGCCATGGTCAGTGCGCGCGTATTCCACGCAGCGCCGCGCAAGATCGCTCAGGCGCTCTCCGACAACCTCGACCTTTCCGGCACGTTCTTCGACCGCTGTGAAATCGCGGGTCCGGGCTTCCTGAACTTCTTCTACCGCCCGGCCTTTTACGCTGCTGTGCTGCGCGATATCCAGCAAAGCGGCGCGGATTATGGCCGCAGCGATTTCGGCGCAAACAAGCGCGTGCTGGTGGAATTCGTCTCTGCAAACCCGACCGGGCCGATGCACATCGGAAACGCGCGCGGCGGCGCTATCGGCGACTGCCTGGCTTCTGTGCTCGACGCGGCGGGCTTTTCCGTGGAGCGCGAGTTTTACGTCAACGACGCGGGCAACCAGATCAATAAATTCGGCGCATCGCTTGAGGCGCGCTACCTGCAGCTTTATAAAGGCGAGGACGCCGTGCCTTTCCCGGAAGACGGCTACAAGGGTGCCGACATCATCGCGCATGCGAAGGCTTTCGCCGGACAGTACGGCGACCAATACGTCGAGGCGTCCAGCGAGGAACGCCGCAAGGCGCTGGTTGATTTTGCGCTGCCGAAGAACATCGAGGGCCTGCGCCAGGATCTTTTGAAATACCGGATCCAATACGACAACTGGTTCCGTGAATCCACGCTGCATGCAAATGGCGCGGTGGACCGCGTGGTCGCCCTGCTCAAAGAACGCGGCGCGACGTATGAAAAGGACGGCGCTCTTTGGTTTGCCGGCGCGGACTACGGCAGCGATGACTTTGTGCTGGTGCGCTCCAACGGCGTGCCGACCTATGTGGTGCCGGACATCGCCTATCACTACAATAAGCTCGTGACGCGCCACTTTGACAAGGCGATCGATGTGTTCGGCGCGGACCACCACGGCTATGTGCCGCGGCTAAAAGGCGCTTTGCAGGCGCTCGGCGTGGACCCCAAGCGGCTGGATGTGCTTCTGATGCAGATGGTGCGCCTGGTGCGCGACGGTGAGGTCATCAAGGCCAGCAAGCGCAGCGGCAAGGCGATCACGCTGGTGACGCTACTCGAGGAAGTGCCGGTGGACGCGGCGCGGTTCCTGTTCAATCTGCGCGAGCCGAATTCCGAGTTGGACTTTGACCTTGACCTGGCGGTGCAGCAGGACAGCAAAAACCCGGTCTATTACGTGCAGTATGCGCACGCGCGCCTTTGCAGCCTCTTTAAGATGATGGAGAGTGAGGGACTCTGCGTGCGCGGCTGCACGGACGAGGAATTGGCGCTGCTCTCCTCGCCGGAGGAGATCGAGCTCATCCGTCACCTTTCCGCTTATACGGACGAGATCGTGGAGGCCGCCAAAAATTATGACCCCGCGCGCATCCCGCGCTATGCGGTGACGCTGGCCACACTCTTCCACAAATTCTACACCGCCTGCCGCATCAAGGGCG
>USIA01000239.1 GCA_900554535.1 uncultured Oscillospiraceae bacterium
CGCGGTGGGCGCGGGCGTCGGTCGACAGACGGGTGATGTCCTCGCCGTCCAGTTTGATGGAACCGGAGGGCGTCTTGATCAGGCCCATAATCGCGCGCAACGTGGTGCTCTTGCCCACGCCGTTGCGGCCGACCAGGCAGGTGACGCGGCCCTTTTTGGCGGTCAGGTCGATGCCGTGCAGGACCAGGCCCTCACCATAGGTGGCGGTTAGTCCGGACAGCTCAAGCACTGCGTTCACCGCCCCTTCCGAGATACACGTCGATCACCTTGGGGTTCTTCACGACCTCTTCGATATTGCCCTCGTCGAGCACCGCACCCTCGTGCAGGACCGTCACTTCGGTCGAGCAGCTGCGCACGAATTCCATGTCGTGCTCCACCACGACGATCGTACTGTCTTTGGCAAACTGCTTGAGCAGGTCGCTGGTGCGTTCCGTCTCGCCGCGGCCCATGCCGGCCACCGGCTCATCGAGCAGCATCAGCTTCGGCTTTGCCACGAAAAGCATGCCGATCTCCAGCCACTGCTTTTGTCCATGGGACAGACGGGTCGGGTAATCAAAACGGTAATCGGAAAGGCCGGTCATCTCCAGCGTCTGGTCGATGCGGTCGCGCTGCTCACCGGAAAGCTTGCCGAACATCGACGAATAAAGCGAGCGGCGGTTGGCGCAGGCCAGCTCCAGATTTTCATACACCGTGATGCCCGGGAAAACCGACGGCGCCTGGAATTTGCGCCCCACGCCCAGGTGGGCGATGTCATATTCCTTCATGCGCGCCAGGTCGTGCTTGCCTTCAAAGAGGATGTGCCCGGAAGTCGGGCGCGTCTTGCCGCACACCATGTCGAGCAGAGTCGTCTTGCCCGCGCCGTTCGGGCCGATGAAAAAATGAATCTCATGCGGCTGCACCTGGGTGCTGACGTGTTTGACGGCCTGAAAGCCATTGAATGAAACGCTGACGTCCTGAAACTCCAATACGGGTTGCATAGCAAATACCTCCATGTTTCTTATTCAGCGGCCGGCACCGCCGGTGCGCCGCCGCGTTTGATGTGCGATTTGATCTTGCTGGGGATTCCCGCCAGGCCCTTGGGCAGAAAGAGAATCACCAGGATGAAGACTGCGCCGATGATATAGGACCACGCATCGGGCAGGCTGGAACTGACGGCGAACTTCAAAACGCTGACGAGCACCGCGCCCAGCACCGCGCCAAAGAGCGTGCCCTTGCCGCCGACCGCGACCCAGATGACCATCTCAATGGAGGGCTGGATGCCCATTTCCGTCGGCGAGATCATGCCGGACTGCGGCACATACAGAGCGCCCGCCAGGCCTGCCAGGCCGGCAGAGAGACAGTAGACAAAGAGCTTAAAGTTCGTCGGGTTATAGCCCGTAAACCGCACCCGGTTTTCACCATCGCGGATCGCGACCAGAACGCGGCCGGTGCGGCGGCTCATGATAAACATGCACAGCAAAAATGCGCCGATCAAAACCGCAAACGTTACATAGTACATCACGCGGCGGCCTGTTGGGGTGTAAAGATTCATGCCAAAGAGCGTGATAAAATTCGTCAGGCCGTTCGTGCCGCCGGTATATGCCTGCTGACTTGAAATGAGCAGTGGGATGATGACGGCCAGCGCCTGCGAAATGATGGAGAAGAACACACCCTTGATGCGGTTGCGGAAGGTCAAGAAACCGATCACCAGTGCCAACACCATGGGAATGGCAATCGCCATCACGATGGCAAACGCAGGGTTGATAAAGGGCCTCCAAAATGCGGGGAGCTCGGTCAGCCCGCTCCATTTCATAAAGTCAGGCATCGCGCCGCCTGTGGACTGCAAGGTCATATACATGGCCATGCTGTAGGCGCCAAGGCCAAAGAACACGCCGTGGCCGAGGCTCAGGATGCCGGTATAACCCCACGTCAGGTCCAGTCCAACGGCGATGATGGCATAACACAAAAATTTGCCCATCAGGTTTGTCTGGAAATCCGAGGTAAACAGCGGCACAACCGCCAGCACAAGAAATAGAATCAGGGATGCAAATTTTTTCCCATTCATTGGCAATTTCTTTTCCAGCATACGATCATCCCTCCTTATTCATCTTCCAGGCTGCGGGTGGCTGCGGCAAACATGCCGCGCGGACGGAATTGCAGGAACACGATGACAGCCACCAGGACCAGCACTTTGCCCATGGACGCGTCGGACAAAAATTCCAGAATCGTGTTGCCGACGCCCATAAAGCCCGCGCCGCAACCTGATGGAAAACGCCCGCGCCACAAGCCGTTCCCAGCAGCGTGCCCACGCCGCCGACGACCACGGTCATAAAGCTGTCAACGATGTAGTTTGCGCCGAGCGTGGGGCCGATGGAGCCCAGAAGCGTCAGTGCGCAGCCGGCCAGCCCCGCGATGCCGGAGCCAATGGCAAAAGTCGCAGCGTCGATCGTCTTGGTTGGGATGCCCAGGCAGG
>USIA01000240.1 GCA_900554535.1 uncultured Oscillospiraceae bacterium
GACGCCAGCGTCTGTAGAAGTTTTTTTCGATCAATCGGTTTGGTCAGGTACGCGTCCATCCCGGCGTCATACGCCGCCTGCACAGAGGATTCCACCGCGTCCGCAGAAAGCGCGATCATCGGCGCCGTGCAGCTGGGCCCTGCGCCGTTGCGAATGGCGCGGGCTGTTTGCATACCGTCCATGCCCGCCATGCGCACATCGAGCAAAATGGCGTCATACGGCGTTTTCTGACACAGGGCGACGGCCTGTGCGCCGTTTTCCGCAGTTTCGACCAACAGGCCCTTCCGCGCCAGCATCCCCTGCTCCATGCGCAGGTTGACGACGTTATCATCCACCAAAAGAATGTGCCGCCCGCGCAGATCCTGTAAGTCTGCCGGCGCCGGTGCACGCTGGGGCTTACCGGGCCGGTAGGGCAGGCTGACCTTGAAGGCAGCGCCATGCCCCAATGTACTGTGCAGCGTCAGCGTGCCGCCCATGAGCTGCAAAAAGCCGCGTGAAATGCTCAGCCCCAGCCCTGTTCCGCCATACTGCTGGGCAGTCGTCGGATCCGCCTGCTCAAAGGAAGCAAAGATGCGCGCCTGGTCCTCAGGCGCGATGCCGGGGCCTGTGTCCGCCACGGTCAGCAAAAGCTGTGGTTGGCGGTCCGTTTCATCCAGGGCAGCACACAGCGTCACGCCGCCCTGAGCCGTAAATTTGACCGCATTGCTCAAAAGATTAATCAACACCTGCCGCAGCTTTTTTAGATCCGCGCGAATCCACTGCGGCACTGTCCCGGCCCCTTCCAGATGCAGGAAAATTCCTTTTTGCCTCGCCTGCGCCTGAAACAACGCGCAGACATCGCGCAACAATCCGTACAGATCGACATCCGTTTCGGCGAGTGTCTCCTGACCAGCCTCGAGCTTGGAAAAATCGAGCACATTGTTGAGAATGCCCAGCAGATTCTCCGAGGCCGTGTGGATACAGGCAAAGTATTGGCGCTGATGCGCATCCAGCGGCGTATCCTCCAAAAGCTGGGCATAGCCGGTAATCGTATTCAGAGGCGTGCGGATTTCATGGCTCATCTGTGCCAAAAACAGGCTCTTGGCGCGGCTGCCCGCCTCGGCCCGGTCGCGCGCTTTTACAAGATCCGCTTCGAGCGCGGCCCGCCGGGAAATCTCCGCCTGCAAAGCTGTGTACAGGGTATTCCAACCGGTGGTTAGCGTTTGCAGCTCCCACGCGCCCCGTGTTTCCAAAGCCTTTTCCCCTTTGTCCAGCCGGTGGATATTCGCCTGGATCGGCGCCAGATAAAAATGGTGAAACAATACGATCAACGCAGCGACCAGCAAGAGCGCAACTGCGTCGAGCCCGACCAGTCCGGCTACAGCGCGCCTGGTGTCTGTGCGGGCCCCACTGACTTGTGCATTCAGCCGCTGCCCCATTGTTGACTGGAATTGCGCGATCGGGTCCAGGATCTCCTGTTTGCTGCTCTTATAATAATCGTCAAACATCAGTTCCCGCGCGCGGTCACTCTGCTGGGCAGCCGTCATCGCCGCTTCCTCGGCCGGCAGCTCATAGGCCGCCACTTCCTTTGGCATTTGCGCAACCGGCAGATTGACGCTCTGCGCCACCAGCCGCATGGCATGTGTTTCCGCCTCCATGAGGGCATCGGAATTGGCCTTTGCCTCGTTGAGGAGTTTCCATTCCGCGCTGGGCAGATTCGCCGCGCGCAAAGCCTCCACCGCACGGTCGCGGCGCCGCGTTTCATTGGCCTCTTTCCAATAATTGTCCATGGCCGTGCGGTCATGCGTAACCACATAAACCCGCGCCTGATCGGTCAGATAATCGGAACCGTCCTTGAGCTGTTGGCCGAGCTGCCAGAATGTGGAACGGTTTTCCTCCGCTTTCTGCTCCGTCTGGATGGAACGGCTCAAATAGACCACGCTGTCGACCAGCACGAGGGCGATCAGGGCAATGATCGCCACCGCAATGCCGATGATGGCGCTGTGCCGCACCTGAATCCGCCGCATGCCCGTTCCCCCTTTTCCCCGTTTTGCAAGTTTTACGGCGCTTTCTTTCATTTTACTGGCATGTTCCGGCCTTGTCAAGGCGACCAGCACATTCCAAGAAAGGGAAAAGAGTCGGACCTGTCCTTCAAAGGATTTGCAGTTTTGCGGATAGCAGATAGGGCCGCCGCATCCTTGAAAATCTTCTGCCGGTTTGCTATCATAAACACAAGGAGGAGAATACCATGGAGCAGTTATCTGGAAAGCATGTTTCCGATTCTTTTACACAGCATGTACAAGCTGTGATGCCCAACCATCTCAACGGTGCCGGCCGTATTTTTGGCGGTCAATTGGCGATGTGGATCGACATGGTCGGCGGCATCGCTGCGCGTCGGCACTGCAACCACAATGTTACGACGGCTGCGATTGACAACCTGCAATTTCGCAAGCCGGCTGCGGCGGC
>USIA01000241.1 GCA_900554535.1 uncultured Oscillospiraceae bacterium
GGAGGAATATCCCCCCCGGGGGTTTTTGCCACGGGTCAGCCATGACCAGATGGTGGGGCTTATGGCTCGCTGCAAAGCAGGTCATGGCCAGCCCACGGGCTTCGCGGTGCCTATGTTTCCGCGCCGGACGAGGTTCGAGATACCAAGGACTTTAGGCTGTCAAGGTGCGAGGGGAAGCAAAAAGAAACGATTCACAGTTACCCTTACCCAGAGGGTTTCGTGAATCGTTCCTCTTAACAAAATCTATCGTTAAACGGTATAAGGATACCGTAAACGTCATTTCACAAGTCGGAACGGTTTATCTGGAAACCTTCTGGCGCAAGGTGTTGGATGGATTGCCGTCCGTCCAGCACCTGTGATTGCGTGTTCAATCTGCCCCTATAATATTGGTATACTACATGATGGAATAAAATGCAAACAGATTTTTGAGCCGCTTTAGAGAAAGCGGCTTTTTGCGCTTTCTGTGCAAATGAATGGAGAGGCTGGTTCGTAGCAAGAGCCTTTTTTCTCCTGTCTTAGGAATTAATTGCTCGGCGACCCTGCCCGTTAGTACCGCGCACACATTTGACGGGTACAGAAAACAGAACGGCCCCGGCTGGAATGCGCGCCAGCCGGGGCCGTATGCATGATTCGATTACTTTTTGGCTTTGCCCAAATAGAGCTCTTTTACCTGCTCATTGGCCAGCAGTTCCTGGCCAGTACCGGCCAGGGAAATGCGGCCGGTTTCCATAACATAGCCATAGTTTGCAATTTTCAACGCCATGTTGGCATTCTGCTCAATGAGCAAAACCGTCGTCCCCTGCTTGTTGATCTCACGAATGATGTCAAAGATGCCCTGTACAATAATGGGTGCCAGTCCCAAAGACGGTTCATCCATCATAATAATCTTGGGCTTTGACATCAGGGCGCGGCCTACAGCCAACATCTGCTGCTCGCCGCCGGACAGCGTGCCGGCTGCCTGCCAGGAACGCTCCTTGAGTCGTGGAAACAGGTCATAGACCCGGTTAATGTCATCCTTGAGGCTGTCCTTTCGCAGATAGGCGCCGATTTTCAAATTCTCCAGCACAGTCATGTCAGGGAATACCCGCCGACCTTCCGGCACCAGCGTGATGCCCTTGGCGACGATGTCCGTGGTGTCCATGCCCAGGAGTTCCTGACCGTCCAGGGTGATAGAACCGCTTTTGGCCTTGACCAGGCCAACAATAGAGCGAAGCGTGGTGGACTTTCCTGCACCGTTGGCACCCACCAGCGTGATGATGCTGTCATCAGGCACATCCAGGGAGATGCCCTTGACTGCCTCAATGCCGCCGTAGTTCACATAGAGATTTTCAATTTTAAGCATCGCTGCCTACCCCCAAATATGCGTCGATGACTCGCTGGTTGCTCTGTACTTCGGCAGGCGTACCGGAGGCAATGAGACTGCCGAAGTCCAGCACATAGATGCGGTCGGAGATTTGCATGACCAGATCCATATGATGCTCGATCATAAAGATCGTCAGATGATATTTGTCCCGAATCTCCTTGATAAAATCTGTGAGCTCCTGCGTTTCCTGGGGATTCATGCCAGCGGCCGGCTCATCCAGCAGCAGAAGTTTCGGATTGGTGGCCAGGGCCCGGGCAATTTCCAGGCGGCGCTGAATGCCATAGGGCAGTGAGCCAGCCACCTCGTCCTTCAGATCAAGCAGATTTTGCTCCTCCAGCAGCGCTGTGGTTTCCTCGCGCATGCGCTTTTCCTCTTTATAGCTGAGGCGAAAGGTGGCGGAGAACCAGTTTTGCTTGGCCCGCATGTGCTTGGCGATGAGCACATTGTCAAATACGCTCAAGGCGGAGAATAGGCGGATATTCTGAAAGGTTCGGGCGATCCCCAGCTTGGTGATTTTATCCGGCGTCGGGCTGATGACATGCGTATATTCGCCGGCATGTTCGCCTTGATAAAGTTTCTTCATCTTGCCCTGGGGATGATTTTCCACCATGGGTTTGCCGAGAAATGAAATCAGACCGTTGGTGGGTTCATAAACCCCGGTAATGCAGTTAAAAGCGGTGGTTTTTCCGGCACCGTTTGGGCCGATGAGTGCCACGATTTCCCCCTGATTCACGTCTAGGGACAGATTGTTGACCGCTACCACGCCGCCAAACTGCATGGTGACGTTCTCTACATGCAGGACATTTGCACTCATTTTGCCGCCTCCTTTTTGACCGCCTTGGGACGCTTCTGGAACAGCGCGGGCAGCTCCTTCGTACCCATTAGACCGCGGCGGAAGAACAGCACGACGACCATAATAATGACGGAGAATACCACCATGCGGAATCCATTACGCAGCAGCGGCACTTTCGTTTGTCCTGTTATGGCAAAGTAACTGAGCCAAACCAGAAGAGCGGCACATACGCCGGCTGCCACACCGTAGCGCACTCTGGATTTTCCTTTCGGC
>USIA01000242.1 GCA_900554535.1 uncultured Oscillospiraceae bacterium
GATCCGCCTGTGCGAGCAGATGGAATCGGGGCGGGTTCATCCGGCTCTGGTCATTGGCGTGCCGGTGGGCTTTGTCAACGCCGCGGAAAGCAAAGAACTGCTTCTGCGCCGCAAGGTCCCCCACATTGTGGCGCGCGGCCGCAAGGGCGGCAGTACCGTCGCCGCCGCCATCTGCAACGCCCTGCTATACCTCGCAACCGGCCGGACGGTTTAAAATCGCAAAGCCAGCAGAGCATTTCTCCATAAACTTCTATTTTAGAAAATCGAATAGAACGCATGGGTATCAAAAAGCCCGGCGCCCTCCGGAGAAGTTCTCTGGAAGGTGCCGGGCTTTGTTACGGAAGGGTTGCGCGGTTTCTCTTCAGGATTTGTCCCCGCTCGTTTCGCTGCTGGCCGCTGCGGTAGAGGAAGCGCCGCTGGAGGAGTTGGAGAACAGATCCGGATATTTTGCCTTCATCACGTCGCTGGGTTTAAAAAACGCATTGTCCTTGAGTGCCGGAATCATGATCTTATTCGTAAAGCAATAATAAAACGGATCCAGATTTTCAGGCATGGCTTTGAATGTATAGCCGTTTGCCTTGCCATAGGCGATGATCTTGCCCACTGCCTCGAGGGTAGCTTTCTTGGCGCCGGTGTTATGCATCAAGAAAACATGCGCTCCATTGGCCATGCCGGAAACGACATTCTGATAAATCGCGTTGGCGTCGTGCGCGGCCGCGGAAGCATCCTGGCTGTCGGCGTCCCAGTCATAATAGAGGAAGCCGCGGCGCAGCATTTCGGGCAAAAGCTGCTTGCGGATGGCCGCGTTCGGGTCAGCGTTGCTGCCGCCGGGGAAGCGGAAAATATGGGCGGCGTGGCCGCCAGTCTGATCGTTGATGATTTTATACATTTTTTCAAAGTCCTCCAAGAAAGCATCGACGGAGGAATAGATCTTCTGATAATCATGCGAATAGGAATGCACCGCACAGGTGCTGCCCTGCTGGTAGATCTCTTTGATCAGCGGCATATATTCATCCATGCCCGCCTGATCGCAGAGGAAAAAAGTCGCCTGGACATTGTTCTTTTCGAGCACATCGAGCAGCGGGCGGGTCAGGGTGCTGGGGCCGTCGTCAAAGGTCAAATAAATCACCTTGTCCTGTGCTTCCACAAAATTCCCGACTGGCGTTTTGGCGTAAAGATCCGGGAATTTGGCCTGATAGCCGGAAAGGCCAGTGGTGTCAATCTTTTTGCTGCCGACCGGGCGACTCTGTGGCATTGTGCTGGAGGCGGGCTTAACCAGCGATGATATCTGACTGCTTGCGCCGTTGTCTTTCAAAAATTCTGAAAGATGCGGCATCGCCAAAGAGACTCCGAAATACACGGCAGCTATCACTATGCACGATATTACAATCATGAAAACCGTGCGAGATCTTTTCGTATCGGCGTCCTCACGGTAACGGTTCCTCTGGTCCTTCATCCATTCTCTTTCCTTTCTGCCTGTGAATGCCAACTTGACATAATCCCCATATGGGCTTTTTATTTTAGCATTCCCCACAAGCAGAATCAACCCTAAACGCAATTTATGACAAAATTGAAATCCTTTCGATCTTTACCCGACACGATTGACCACCTTCTGGTGGGCGCTGCTGCCCAACAGGGAAAGATCGCCCAGTGATTTTCCGGAAAGGATTCCGTATTTTTGTTTGAGCGCCAGGATGCGGGCGACAGAAGCATTGAGCTGTGCTTCCGGAATTTCACCGCTGCGCACTGCGGCCAGGACCGCATCATAGGCGGCCCGTGGATCTGCGGGCATCAGCAGCATGTCCACTCCCGCCTGAATCGCACGGACAGCGGCTTCGCCGGCGCTGTAATGCGCCGAAACCGCGCCCATATCGAGCGCATCGGTGATGATGACGCCATCAAAGCCCATTTCCTGCCGCAAAAGGCCGGTCACGATTCTGTGAGACATGGAGGCGGGCGTATCGTCACCATTGACCTGTGGTAAGCTGATGTGCGCCACCATCACCATTTCCGCGCCTGCCTGAATCTGCGCCCGAAAGGGCACCAGCTCCGTCTGGCGCAGCTCATCGAGCGATTTATTCACCGACGCATAATCGACATGGGTGTCGCCGGTCGTGTCGCCGTGGCCCGGAAAATGCTTACAGACCGGGATCACGCCCGCCTTTCGGATGCCCGCGCTGACCGCTGTGGAAAAGCGGGCCACCTGCTGCGGGTCGCTCGAAAATGCCCGGTGGCCGATGACCGTATTTTTCGGGTTGGAGAACACATCGCAGACCGGTGCAAAATCCAGGTTGACGCCAAACACCGTCAGCTCGCTGCCCAGCACGCCGCCGATCTGTTCTGCGAGCGTGAGGTCGCCGGTTTGCCCCACCTGCCACATGGCGGGCACATTCGTCGCGGGAATCGCATCCGTGCGGCGGATGC
>USIA01000243.1 GCA_900554535.1 uncultured Oscillospiraceae bacterium
TGGGCTGGCGCTGCCGCATGCGCGCGGAGATTTTGTGAGCCAGCCCGGTTTGTGTGTGATGCGCGCGCCGGGAGGATGTGCGTTTGACACGCTGGACAAGCAGCCCGCGTACCTTTTTTTCATGATCACCTGTCCGCCAGACAGTGCACGACTGCATACGCAGGTGATCAGCCATCTTTCCGCGCTGCTGCTCAATCGCGACCTGCGCCAAAAGCTGATGGAAGCTGAGACGCCAGCGCAGTTTTGTGCGATGCTGGACGCAGCACAATCCGCCGAAACTGCGGCAATGGCTACCCGGAAAAACGCCGCTAACTCCCAGGCTGCATTGGTTGCGGTTACGGCCTGTCCAACAGGCGTCGCCCACACCTATATGGCCGCAGAAGCCCTGGACTTGGCCGCCGAGCAGCTGGGCATTGCCCTGAAAATCGAGACCGACGGCGCTTCGGGCGTGGAAAATGCCCTGACGCCCGACGATATTCAGGCAAGCACAGCCGTCATCATTGCGGCGGACCGCCAGCTGGACCTCGAGCGGTTTGAAAGCAAACCCATGCTTCGGGTATCTGTGACGGATGCCATCACGCGCCCTGCCGAACTGCTCAAGCAGGCTGCGGCCGGGGAGCCGCCGCTTTACCATGCGCCTGCGGGGGGCGCCTCCTCTGAGCCGGCCGGACCGCACAGCAAACGGGGTTTCGGAAAAGCGGCCTATGACGCGCTGATGGCCGGCGTCTCGGCCATGCTGCCTTTTGTCACAGTGGGCGGGTTGATGCTGTCGATTGCTTTTCTGATGGATTCGCTGCTGCGTCCCGACGCCTCGATCCTGAACTTTGGCCGCAACAGTGAAATTTCCGCGTTTTTTCATTTTGTAGGAAACGCGGCGTTTGACTTTATGCTGCCGGTCATGGCGGCCTTCATCGCCCGTGCGATTGCCGGGATGCCGGGCTTTTTGACCGGTTTTGTGGGCGGATGGTTCGCTTCCGAAGGCGCATGCCGCTATCTCGATACCTTTGTGACAGCCGATACGAACAGCGCGCCCGTGACCTCCGCCGGATTTCTGGGCGCCCTGGCCGCAGGTTTTCTGGCAGGGCCTCTGGTTTTGTTTTTGCAATTCCTACTGCGCAGGATGCCCCGGTCCATGGAAGCGGTCCGGTCCATCCTGATCATCCCGTTTCTGGGCATGGTGATCCTTGGGCTCTCCATGCTGCTGTTTTTGGATCCGGCGTTATCCTGGGTCAATGACCGCCTCTCGCATTCGTTGCTGGCCATGCACACCGGCATGACGGTGCCATCCGTGTTGCTCTGCGCGGCAGCGGCAGCAATGATGGCGGTGGATTTCGGCGGCCCGGTCAACAAAGCCGCTTATCTGGTGGGCACTGTCTCCCTGACGCTGGGGGGCGAGGCACAGTCCACGGAGCTGATGGCCGCCGTCCTGCTGGGCGGCATGGTGCCGCCGCTGGCAATAGCCCTATGCACGACCTTCTTCCCGAACCGCTTCACGCGCCGTCAGCGCACCAGCGGCGCTTCCAACTATGTGCTCGGCCTCTGTTTTGTAACTGAAGGCGCACTTCCGCTGGCCATGTCTGACCCGCTGCGCGTGGTGCCTGCCTGTGTGGTGGGAAGCGCAGTGGCGGGCGGCCTTTCCGCTGCCTTTGCGTGTACACTGAGCGTGCCGACGGGCGGCATCTTCGTGTTCCCCTTTGCAACCAATCCAGCGTTCTACCTCTTTGCGCTCATCGCCGGCAGCCTAGTCGGCATGTTCATGCTGGCTTTATTGCGCCGCCCCCTGCCCCCAAAGCAAAGCGGCCTGCCTGAGCGCGTCAGGCCCTGAAATCCGCATAAATTCCAAATCCGCCGGCTTTTTCGGCGGATTCTTTGTTTGCGTCAAAATGCCCGGCGTATAACCGCCGCCAAGTTCCCCGCCTGAAACGAGGCCGGCGACATGGGCATTGCCATTTCTGGAGCAGTAAGACGAATCCGCAAAGCTATCTAACGCAGGATGCCCCTGCCACGCGGCCAACGCCGCATAGCAGGGGCATCCTTTTTTAACGCTTGAACTTATCAAAAAAGCCCTTGCGCTTCTGATAATTTTTCTCTGACGTGGATTCCTCAAATTTTTTGAGGAGCTCCTTTTGCTTGAGCGTCAGATTTTTCGGGACCTCAAGCACCATGCGGACGTATTGGTCACCACGGCCACGTCCGCCAAGGCGCTGCACGCCCTTGCCGCGCAGTTTAAAGACATCGCCCGGCTGCGTGCCTTCCCGCACCTCATAGCTGACCTTCCCGTCGAGCGTCGGCACCGTGACCTCTCCGCCCAAGGCAGCTTGTGCGAATGTGATGGGCATGTCGCACCAAATGTCATTGCCCTTGCGCTGGAAGATCGGGTGCGGCCGCACGCTGACAAGCACATGCAGATCGCCGGCAGGGCC
>USIA01000244.1 GCA_900554535.1 uncultured Oscillospiraceae bacterium
TATGCTCAGCGTCGACGAGGATATGTCCACGAACGACACTTGTGTCATTTTGGCAAACGGCAGGGCAGGCAACGCGGAGATCACAGCGGCTGGTCCGGAATTCGATGCCTTCACGGAGGCACTGTCCGCTTTGTGCATCCAGCTGGCCCGCGCCATGGCAAAGGACGGCGAGGGCGCGACGAAGCTGCTCGTCTGCGCAGTGGCAGGCGGCAAGACGGACAAAGACGCACGCACAGTGGCCAAAGCCGTCATCTGCTCGTCACTGGTCAAGACTGCGATCTTTGGTGCGGACGCCAACTGGGGCCGTGTGCTGTGCGCCATCGGCTACTGCGGCGCACAGGTGGATGTCCATCAAGTGGATGTGGACTTTGTCTCCAAAGGCGGCCGCCTGGCGGTCTGCCGCAACGGCGCGGGCATCCCGTTTGACGAGGCGCTCGGCAAGCAGGTGCTCCAAGAGGACGAGATCACGGTGGAAGTGACCCTGCACGACGGCAGCGCCGCGGCAACCGCATTTGGCTGCGATTTGACGTATGATTATGTGAAGATCAACGGGGATTACCGGACATAAGGGCCTACAAGTATCTTTCCGTTCCCGCGCATGCGTAGCAGGACCGAAAAGAAGCGAAACAGCAATTCAACGAAGACAGTAAGGAACAAGCCATGGAAATTTCAAAAATCGAAGAGCGGGCACAAGTACTGATTCAGGCCCTGCCTTATATTCAAAAATATGCACAAAAAACCATTGTCGTCAAATATGGCGGCAATGCGATGATTGACGAGGATTTAAAGGACGCCGTGATGAGCGACCTGGTGCTGATGCAGCTGGTCGGCATTCATGTGGTGTTGGTGCATGGCGGCGGCCCGGAGATTTCCGCCATGCTCAAGCGCGTGGGCAAGGAGAGCAAATTTGTCAAGGGCATGCGCGTGACCGATGAAGAAACCATCGACATTGTGCAGATGGTGCTCGCGGGCAAGGTCAATAAAGACCTCGTCCAGCTTTTGGAGCGCCACAGCGGCAAAGCGGTCGGCCTTTGCGGATTGGACGGCAACCTGCTGCGCGCGGAGAAAATCGTCACAGCGGATGACCTCGGCTTTGTCGGGGAGATTTCAGAAGTCAACACCGAAATCATCCGCAGCGTGGAGGAGAGAGGCTATATCCCGGTGATCTCCACCATTGCGTCGGGCTATCAGGGCGAAGTGCTCAATATCAACGCCGATGTGGCGGCCGCGCGCATTGCGGCCAGCCTGGACGCAGAGCGGTTGATCCTGATGACCGATGTGCGCGGCCTGCTGCGCGACAAGGACGACGAAAACACCTTGATTCCGGTGGTGCAGGTGAGCACAGTGCCGAAGTTGAAAAAGGACGGCATCATTTCCGGCGGGATGATCCCGAAGGTGGACTGCTGCGTGGACGCGGTGCGGCGCGGCGTGCGGCGGGCGACCATTATCGATGGGCGTATTCCGCACTCCATCCTCATCGAGCTTTTCTCCGACGAAGGCCTCGGCACCATGTTCTATTAAAAAGTGGTGCGGCTCTTCTGAGGAAGCGGACGGCACAGGGCAATCCCCGCCCGGACCGCAGGATTTTATAGAACGCATTTCGAGCAATCTGGAAATAGGGAGGTTCTCATCATGCAGTTTTCGGCCATTCAAAACCAGGACGACACCTATCTGATGCATACATACGGCCGCTTTCCGGCCGCGCTGGTACGCGGAAAAAACGCCACTGCCTGGGATGTGGACGGCAAGCAATACATTGACTTTACAGCGGGCATCGGCGTCAATAGTCTGGGCTACAGCGATCCGGAGTGGGCCAAAGCGGTAAGCGAGCAGGCCAGCACGCTCCAGCATATTTCCAACCTTTATTACAGCCTCGTCACCACCGCGGCCGCAGAGCAGCTTTGTAAGGCCGCAGGCCTGGAGCGCGCCTTCTTCGGGAACAGTGGCGCAGAGGCCAATGAATGCGCCATCAAGATCGCCCGCAAATATGGGACGGATCACTACGGCCCGGCGCACTGCCAGATCGTCACGCTGCGCAATTCTTTCCATGGCCGCACCGTCACCACGCTGGCGGCCACGGGCCAGGATGCATTCCACACGCACTTTACCCCGTTTACGGAGGGGTTTACCTATGCGGAGCCGAATATGGACGCTGTGCGCGCGGCCGTGACGCCGGATACCTGCGCCGTGATGATTGAGCTGATTCAGGGCGAGGGCGGCGTGCTCCCGATGGATCAGGCGTTTGTGCAGGAACTGGCGGCATTTTGCGACAGCAACGACGTCCTGCTGATCGTGGACGAGGTGCAGACCGGCGTGGGCCGCACGGGCAGCTTTTACTGCTATCAGCAGTACGGCATTCTGCCCGACCTGGTCTCCTCAGCGAAGGGTCTGGCCGGCGGATTGCCGGTGGGCGCTTGCCTGG
>USIA01000245.1 GCA_900554535.1 uncultured Oscillospiraceae bacterium
ACACACAACGCCCCGTTGGCGCCCGAACCGGCCGCGCCGCCGCAGAGGCCGTCTTGGCGATGTTCGCCGCCTCAAAATTGGTCTGGCGGTTCACCTGGTTGCGAACCTCCTTAAGCATCTTCATCTGCATGACCGCCATGGAGGCATTGGGCGCGCCAAGTGCTGTCAGAAGGTCCTCCACCCGTTCGCTGCCCTTGCAGTACACCACGTAGGCACCGCCGCGGCGCGAAATTCCCGGTTGCAGGCCAAACGGCAGCTCGCCCAGCAGCGTGGCCAAATCGCGCGACAAGTGCATGCGCGGCATGACAAACTCCAACCGATAGTCCTTTTTCGGGTCCATCGCCGATCCACAGGAAAGAAACGCGCCGCGCAAAAAGGCGAGCGCGCTTTCCTCGTTCTCCAAGTTGGCGCGGTTAATGCGCAAATGTACCTCCCGCCCCGTGTGGCCGAAACAGTCAAGCACACGCAGCCGGTCATCTGCATCCTCGACGGAGACGGTGCACGCCTGGTGCGAGGCGCGCCGCAGCGCCACCTGTATCGAGACAATGGCACCTGTCAATTCGGCGGTCAGCTGCGCTGCGAGCTTTGCCGCGGGGACGCACTCGGTGGTCAATGTGACGGCCTGGCAGTCAAAAGCCCGCCCAAACAAAAGCAGGCCGTAGCACGCCGCCTTCCGGCAGCAGGCGCGCTGCAGCTTTGCTTTACACATTTCCAATTTTGCATCTGCGGAAAATGACACAGCCTGTCCCTCCCGGCCGGCCTTCAGTTTTTCTGAATATCGCGGTGATTGACACTGGTTCGCCGTCCCTGTGCCAACAGGTGCTCATAAATCACCTGCGCAATCGTAACGGAGCGGTGGTGTCCACCTGTGCAGCCGACCGCGATGACGAGCTGGCTTTTGCCCTCGTTGCAGTAAAGCGGGATGCTGTAATCCAGCAAATCCAAAAGCCGCTGCACAAGCCCTTTCGTCTGGTCCCATTTCAGGACATATTCGCGCACCGGCGCGTCCAATCCGGTCTGGTTGCGCAGCTCTTCCAGATAATAGGGATTGGGCAGGCAGCGAACGTCAAACACGAGGTCCGCCTCCGTCGGGACGCCGAACTTAAATCCAAAGCTCATGCAATGTATCTGCAAAGCCGCTGTGGCGTCGCCCAAAAACAGGTTGGAGATGCGCTCCTTGAGTTGAGCAGGAGATAATAAGGAGGTATCGATGATATAATCCGCGCGCTCGCGCACCGGGCGCAGAATTTCCCGCTCCAGCTTTACGGCCTGCTCCAGGCCGGTCTTGTCCTCGGCTAGCGGATGCTTGCGCCGCGTTTCCTTGAAGCGGTTTCGCAGGACAGTATCGCCCGCATCCAGGAACAAAATCTTATAGTCCTTTTTTTCCGCCGTCAGGCCGTCGAGCGTCTCAAACAAGCTCGAAAACATATCGCCGCCGCGGATATCTGTGACCACCGCGACACGCGACAAAGACTCCTTCGCCTGCATGCACAGATCATAGACAGCGGGGATGAGTTTTGGCGGGATATTATCCATGCAATAAAAGCCGATATCCTCCATTGCATGGACCGCGCGCGATTTGCCCGCGCCGGAAAGGCCGGTCACAATGATAAAATCCATGGCAACTGCTTCCTTCCTCAGGAGACTGGGCGAATCTCGCACTCCAGCGTGACGCCGGATTTCTTCTTTACCGTGTCCCGAATCTTGTCGATCAGCTTCAGCACGTCCTCACAGGTGGCGTTGCCGGTGTTCACAATAAAGCCCGCATGTTTCTCGCTGACCATGGCGCCGCCGATCTGGGTGCCCTTTAGCCCTGCCTCTTCGATCAGCGTGCCGGCATACATACCTTCCGGCCGTTTAAAGACGCTGCCCGCGCTGGGCATTTCCAGCGGCTGGCGCGCCTTGCGGCGGTTGAAATACTCGTCCATCTGCATGGAAATCTGTTCCTGGCTGCCCGGCTCCAGACGCACCACCACAGAAGTGACAATGCAGCCATTTTCCTGATAGGCACTCTTGCGGTAATCCATCTCCATCTCCGGGCCCAAAAGGGAATCTGTTTTGCCGGAGCGCGTGACATGCGTGGTAGAAACCAGCACGTCGCTGAACTGACCGTCGTAAGCGCCGGCATTCATGAAAGCCGCGCCACCGACCGTGCCGGGGATGCCCCAGGCAAATTCCAGGCCCGTCAGCGAATTGCGCTGGGCAAACTTGCAAAGTCCGGCCAACGTCGCGCCTGCACCGCAGGAAATGGTCGTGGGGTCCGACAGCGTGATCCGGCGGAAGTCGCCGGTCAGTGAAAGCACCGCCCCGCGGATGCCCGCGTCGCTGACCAGGACATTGCTGCCATTGCCCAGCGGCAGACCCCCGCAGCCCACGGGGTTAGCCCTTTTGCTCGCA
>USIA01000246.1 GCA_900554535.1 uncultured Oscillospiraceae bacterium
ACGACGAGGTCATTTTGGCGGACGCCGTACGGCGGGAGTTGCGCCGCGGCGGCCAGGTTTACTGGCTGCACAACGACGTGGCCTCCATCACCCGCGTCGGCGCACGCCTGCAGGCGCGCATCCCGGAGGCGCGCATCGGCATCGGTCACGGCAAGATGAGCGAGCAGGAACTTTCCGAGGTTTGGCGGCAGATGATCGACCACGAGATCGATGTGCTCGTCTGCACGACCATCATCGAAACCGGCGTGGATGTGCCAAACGTCAATACGCTCATCATCGACAACGCGGACCGCATGGGTCTTTCGCAGCTGCATCAGATCCGCGGCCGCGTGGGCCGCAGCTCCCGGCGCGCGTATGCCTATTTTACGTTCACGCCCAACAAGGTGCTTTCAGAAGTCGCACAGAAGCGGCTTTCCGCCATCCGGGAATTCACGGAATTTGGCTCCGGCTTTAAGATCGCCATGCGCGACCTGGAAATCCGCGGCGCGGGCAACCTGCTCGGCGGCGAGCAGCACGGACATATGGAATCGGTTGGCTACGACATGTATTTAAAGCTTCTCGGCGACGCAGTGGCCCAGGAAAAGGGCGAGGCCCCGGCGCACGGCACGGATTGCCTGATGGACCTGCAAATCGAGGCGCATATTCCGGAATCCTACATTCCCACAAACGCCGGACGGCTCGAAATGTACCGCCGCATTGCGGATATCCGCAACGAGGCCGATGCCCTCGACGTGACCGACGAGCTGATCGACCGCTACGGCGACCCGCCGAAAAGCGTACACGGCCTGATTCAGATCGCGCTGCTGCGCAACCAGGCAAGCCTGCGCGGCATCACGGAAGTCAAGCAGCAAAACGGCCAGCTCCAGCTTTACCAGCCGTCGCTCGACATGCAGTGGATCGGGAAGCTGATGGACGCCCTCCCGCGCCGGGTGGTCGTCAACGCCGGCGCAAAGCCGCACATTGCCGTCAAGCTGGAACCCGGCGGCGATGTGCTGGCGCTGCTCAAAGCGGTGCTGGGGACCGGGGCAAAGCCGGCAGACGCAAAATAAAGCAAAGCCAGAACGCCGCCCCAAGTGTCCATTCCCAGGTGCTTCCAGGTGGACAAATGCGGCATCGCGTAGTATAATCGTGATTGTGAACCTGCTGCTTTTTGTCACAGAAGGGCGGCGGCGTTTTGCAGTTCGATCTTGAAATTATCAGTGCGGAGTGTGTAGAATCGTGATGAAGTTAAAAAAATTCGTGGCCGCTGCCGTGTCCTGCGCAGTGGTTGCCGGCGCGATTGCCGGATGTACCATTGGCGGCGATACCTCCTGGTGCGCCAAGAGCAGTAACACAACGATGCCAACGGGCGTCTATATCTATGAGCTGTACCAGGCATATACCGAGGCAAGCTCCAAAGCCGATTCCTCGGATTTGAAGAATGCCAAGGTCGAGAATGAGGCGGCCTTCACCTGGATTGCCAACCGCGCCAAAGAGCTGACCAATGAGCTCTTTGTGCTGGATGACAAAATGAAGGAGAAAAACCTCTCCTTTACAAGCGACGAACAGGATACGATCAAGCAGACCGCGGCGAACGCCTGGGTCCAGCAGTACAAATCCCTGCTCGAATCCAAGGGCGTGGCCCAGTCTTCCTTCCAAAAAGCCTATGCTGAGCGCAGCTATGCGCTGCAAAAGGTCTTCTCCGCCACTTACGATCATGGCGGCGAAAAGGCGGTTCCCGAAGCCGACATGCGCAAGTATTTTGAAGCGCATTACGCGGACTTCGCCTACACCAGCGTGAACCTGACCAAAACCGACTCGGACGGCAACTCCACTGCCATGAGCGATTCCGAAAAGGCTGCCGTGAAAAAGGAGCTCGACGGCTACCTGGGCCAGATCCAGGCCGGCAAAACCACGGTCAAGGACGCCAGCGCCGCCTACGCAAAAGCACATAATACGGACGATGCCTACCAGGAAGCCACACAGGACCTCGACAGTGAGATGGCCTCCTATTATCTGCCCAGCGACATGATCACCGCGATTAAAGAGATGAAAAACGGCGAAACCCGCCTTCTGGAGATCTCCGGTACGTATTATGTCCTGGTCACCAAAAACGACATCACGAAAAAGACGGATTCGTTCCTGAAGGACGACTCCAACCGCACTTCTCTGCTCTACGAGCAGTACGGCGATGAATTCACCAAGTCCATTGAGGACGAGGCCAAAAAGTACAACAAGGCGACCTGGAACGACAAGGTCCTCCAGAAATATACGGCAGACCTGTTCTATGAGAAGCCGTCCAGCACAAGCGGCACCGGGCCTGTCACCGCTTCCTCCAGCGCGTCCAGCACGAGCAGCGCAGCTTCTGCCGCTTCCTCCAGCGCGTCCGGTACGAGCAGCGCAGCTTCCGCCGCT
>USIA01000247.1 GCA_900554535.1 uncultured Oscillospiraceae bacterium
TGTCTGAGGGCCCTCATCCGGCAAACCGTTCCGCGCTAGCCGGTCAACGGCCTGTTCGTTCAGGTCAGCAAGATATGTCCAGAGTTTTCCCGACAGAAGCAGGGCGTTGTACTGGCCGGGCCGGTGTTCTTGCAGAAACGTCTTGTGCATCCGGCCCCACAGTCCGATAGGGCGGCTTTCCTCCGGCAGCTTCAGATCGGGGATGTAGTAGTCTCCCACCAGCGTGTAGCTGATGCCGTTTTGATGGATTTTCTTTGGTAAATGCTCCATATTCGACCTCCTGTATTCAGTTTTTTCAGAATCCAGTTGATCGTGTCCCTGTTCATGATAAATTCAAGGCAACTGAACTCTTCACGAACAAGTATGGCATATCTTTTCTAGAATAAGGAGAACTGTTGACAAATTGCTTCCACGAGGGGCGATAAAACTCAAGAATCACGTATTCACAAGCTTTTTCGGGCCTCTGAAATCATTCCCACTCAATTGTAGCCGGTGGCTTACTTGTAATATCATATACCACGCGATTTATGCCTTTCACCTCATTAATGATACGGTCAGAAACCCGCTCCAGCACATCATAAGGAATGCGTGCCCAATCCGCCGTCATAAAATCGCTTGTCGTCACACTGCGCAGCGCCACTGTATAATCATACGTGCGGCCATCCCCCATTACGCCGACGGAACGCATATTGGTCAACACGGCAAAATACTGACTGATCTGCTTGCGCAGGCCGGCTTTTGCAATCTCTTCGCGGAAGATGGCGTCCGCATCTTGCAGAGTTGCCACTTTCTCCGGCGTCACTTCGCCGAGAATGCGAATGCCCAGTCCTGGGCCGGGGAAGGGCTGGCGCCAAACCAAATCTTCCGGAATGCCAAGCTCTGTGCCAACTTTGCGCACCTCGTCTTTAAAGAGGTCGCGCAGTGGTTCAATGATCCCCTCAAATCCAACGTCTTTCGGCAGGCCGCCAACATTATGGTGGCTCTTGATGACCGCCGCATCTCCAGTTCCGCTCTCAACCACATCTGGGTAAATGGTGCCCTGGCACAAAAATTCCACGGTGCCCAGCTTTTTGGACTCTGCCTCAAAGGTGCGAATAAAGCCCTCGCCGATAATTTTGCGCTTTTGTTCCGGATCCGTCACACCTTTCAGGTTTGCCAGAAATTGCGGTCCCGCATTGACGCGAATCAGGTTCATATCAAATTGTTTGCGAAACACATGCTCGACCTGATCCCCCTCATTTTTGCGCAGCATTCCGTGGTCTACAAAAATGCAGGTCAAATTTTTGCCAATTGCTTTGTGTACAAGTACAGCTGCAACTGAACTATCCACGCCACCGGAAAGGCCGCAAACAACCCGCTTGCTGCCCACTTTTGCGCGGATCTCTGCCACCGTCTGCTCAATAAACGAAGACATGATCCAATCGCCCTTGCACTGGCAGATCTGATACAGAAAATTGCGCAGGACCTGCTGGCCATATTCCGTATGCTGTACTTCTGGGTGAAACTGCACTGCATAGAGCTTACGCTGCGCACATTCCAGCGCCGCTGCAGGGCAATTCTTGCTGGCTGCTGTCACGCAGAACCCTTCTGGCGGTGCGCTGATATAATCGGTATGGCTCATCCAGCAGATAGACTCTTCCTGCACGTCCTGGAAGAGCAGAGAATCCGGCTTTTCCACAGTGACCGGTGTCTTGCCGTACTCTCGCACCTGGCTTGCACTGACCTTGCCGCCAAGCAGATATGCCATCAGCTGCGCACCATAACAGATGCCTAAAACCGGCACACCCAGCTCAAAAAGCGATACATCGCAATGCGGCGAAGCTGGGTCATAGACGGAATTGGGTCCTCCCGTCAGGATAATGCCCTTATATCCTTTTTCTGCCAGTTCGGAAACCGGCGTCTTATAGCTTTTGATTTCGCAATAGACATTGCACTCGCGCACGCGCCGCGCAATGAGCTGACAGTACTGGCCGCCAAAATCCAGCACCAGAACTGCTTCGTTTTTCAGCATCCACATACCTGCTTTCTAAAAAGTTTGCCCGGGACGCCCCCGTACGGTTTATCGGAAAATGATATCGTCGCGGCTTGGGCCATTTGACAGAATCTTAAACGGAACACCGACCGCCTTCTCCGCAAAGTCAATATACTTACGGCAGTTTTCTGGCAGATCCTCATACCGCTTGATGCCGCGGATGTCACACTTCCAGCCGGGGAGCTTCTTCAGAACGGGCTTGCAGCGCTTGAGCAGCGGCGTCGGCGGGAAGTAATCGATCTGCTTGCCGTCCAGTTCATACGCCACGCAGACCGGAATTTCGTCCAGATAGCCCAAAGCGTCCAGCACTGTAAAGGCAACCTGCGTGGCGCCCTGCGCGCGGCAG
>USIA01000248.1 GCA_900554535.1 uncultured Oscillospiraceae bacterium
GGCTGCCAGCGACCTGGCGGCTGCGCCCTTTGCACGGGAATACGCCGCCACCAGCCGCCCCGCTTTCCTGGAAGAGGACGCCTTGACACCGGCGGAGCGCGGCACCGCGCTGCACGCTTATATGCAGTTTGCCGATTACGGAAAAGCCGCGCTGAACCCGCAGGCCGAACTTGCCCGATTGCAGGAAGAAGCATACCTGACGGCCCAGCAGGCCGCGGCCGTAGATCTGGAGTCGGTGCGCCGCTTTTTCGCGTCCGCACTTGCGCAGCGCATGGCGAAAAGCCCCCGCGTTTTGCGGGAATACCGGTTTAGTTTTGAGATGCCGGCATCGCGGGTCAACCCGTCTCTGCCGTCGGAGCTGGGGGGAGAACCGGTCGTGGTGCAGGGCGCTGTGGACTGCGCCTTTCTCGAGGACAATGGATGGGTACTGGTCGATTATAAGACTGACCGCACAAAAGACCCGCAAAAACTTTGGCAGCGGTATGCGGCGCAGCTGGCGCTTTACCGTGAGGCGCTCGCACAGTGTACGGGATTGCCGGTGCGCGACTGTGTGTTGTATGCTTTTTCCATGCACGCAGTTGTGAAAGAGGGACGGCTGCTGCCATAATTTTTGCCCAAGGGCCTTGACAAATCCAGCCGTTGTGATATACTGATTTGGTCAAAACAAAGCGGGGCTTTCTGCCCTCACCTGTACGGTACTGTCCGCTTGCAGGTCAATACGAGTGTCCTTGACCTTTTTGGGGGATAGTTGTGTTGCGCGGGCGGATTGTGTTGCCTGCGCTTTTGTTTTGCCTGTTTCACTTTTTTGACTGCGTGTGATAGATGGAGGTGCTTGACAATTAGCAACAAGGAACTGCAGATCAATGAAGACATCCGGGACCGCGAGGTGCGCGTCGTCGGTGCAGACGGCGCTCAGCTGGGAATTATGTCGTCCGCTCAGGCGCGCGAGTTGGCTTACTCCAAGGATCTTGACCTGGTCAAAATCGCGCCGCAGGCAAAGCCACCTGTGTGCAAGATCATCGATTACGGCAAGTTCCGCTTTGAGCAGGCCAAGCGTGAAAAGGAGGCCCGCAAAAATCAGCGTGTGGTGGAGATCAAAGAGGTGCGCCTGTCGTTGAATATCGACACACACGACTTTGACACCAAGCTGAAGCATGCCATCCGCTTTTTGCAGGAGGGCAATAAAGTAAAGGCTTCCATCCGTTTCCGCGGCCGCGAGATGGGCCACCCGGAACAGGGCTATGCCATCATGAAGAAGTTTGCGGAAGCTCTCGCAGATTATGCCAATGTGGAAAAGGCCGCGAAACTCGAGGGGCGCAACATGCTCATGTTCTTTGCCTGCAAGCCCGCCAAGCCAGAAAAGAAAGGCAATAAAAAGGCTCCCAAACAATGAGCCTGAAAGTGGGGCAGTCTGCCCCCTGACAATAAAGGAGGACCTCAATCATGCCGAAGATCAAAACGCATTCCGGCGCCAAAAAGCGCTTCAAGCTCACAAAAAATGGAAAAGTCGTCCGCGCCCATGCCAATAAGTCCCACCTGCTCAACGGCCACGGCAAAAACGCAAAATATAAGCGCGCGCTGCGCGGCACCTGCATCGCGGATAAGACCAACGTCGCGCATGTCAAGCGTATGCTCCCCTATAAATAAGCTGAATCGGGGAATCGGACCGTCCGTTTGTTTGCATTGAAGGAATTCCATCTGGAGGTATAGAAATGGCAAGAATCAAAGGCGCCGTTGCGACGCGTAAAAGAAGAAAGAAGATCCTGAAGCTCGCCAAAGGATATTGGGGCAGCAAGAGCCGTCATTTTAAGATGGCCAAACAGGCCCTGATGAAATCCGGCAACTATGCTTTTGCCGGGCGCAAGGCCCGCAAGCGCGATTTCCGCCGCCTGTGGATCACCCGCATTTCTGCTGGCTGCCGCGCAAATGGCCTGAGCTATTCGAAATTTATGAACGGCCTGAAGAAGGCGGATATCGCCCTCAACCGCAAAATGCTCGCAGAAATCGCTGCGACCGATGATGCGGCGTTCAAGAGCCTTGTCGAGCAGGCAAAGGCAGCGCTCTAATCTTGTACTCACTGCGTCCGGGCACAATCCGGACGCATATTTTTTATATAAAATGCACGGGCAGGGCGGCGCAAACCTTGCCGGGAGGCGAAAAATGGAGCACATTACAAGTCGGAAAAACGAGACAGTCCGGCGTGCGGCTGCCCTTTTGCGGAGCCAGGCCCGCCGGAAAAGCGGGGCATTTCTGTGCGAGGGGGCGCGCCTGTGTGCCGACGCTGCAGACAGCGGGTTGGAGATCCGGCAGGCATTTTACACGCCGGAGGCGGCGGAAAAGTATGCGCCGTATCTGGCGCGCCTGCTG
>USIA01000249.1 GCA_900554535.1 uncultured Oscillospiraceae bacterium
ATCGTCAAGCTGGCACACGCGCATCACATGTTGGTGCTGGCGGACGAAGCACACGGCACCCACTTTTATTTTGGTGAAAATATGCCGGTCGCCGCGATGGCGGCCGGCGCGGACATGGCCGCTGTGAGCATGCACAAATCCGGCGGCAGCCTGACGCAGAGTTCGGTCCTGCTTTCCGGGCCCAACGTGCGCGCGGGCTATATTAGCCAGGTGATCAACCTGACGCAGACAACCAGCGCCTCTTATCTCTTGCTGTCAAGCCTGGACATCTCGCGGCGCAACCTGGCGCTGCGCGGGCGTGAAACGTTCGCCAAAGTCGTCGAGATGGCGGAATACGCCCGCAATGAGATCAACAAGATCGGCGGCTATTACGCTTACTCCAAGGAGCTGGTCAATGGCGACAGCATTTATGCCTTTGATGTGACAAAGCTGTCGGTGCATACGCTGGACATCGGCCTTGCCGGCATCGAGGTCTATGACCTTTTGCGCGATGAATATGACATCCAGATCGAGTTCGGCGATATCGGCAACATCCTGGCCTATGTCTCAATCGGCGACCGCATGCGCGACATTGAGCGGCTGGTCAGCGCCCTGGCGGAAATCCGCCGCCTGCACCAGCGCGACCGGACCGGCATGCTGACGCAGGAATATATCCCGCCGCGTGTGGCTGCGACCCCGCAGGAGGCCTTCTACGCGGACAAGGAGTCACTGCCCCTGCGGCAGACCGAAGGGCGCATTTGTAGCGAATTCGTCATGTGCTATCCGCCGGGTATCCCGATTCTGGCGCCCGGCGAGCAGATCACCGGCGACATCCTCGATTACATCGAATACGCAAAGGAAAAGGGCTGTTCCCTGACCGGTCCGGAGGACCCTGACGTCGAGCGGCTCAATGTACTGACAGAAAGGGGCGTTTGACCTATGGATTTGTGGTTTTCGGAACTGCATACGCCAAATGCAAAATTTTCCATCCGCGTTGACCGGCAACTTTATAATGGGCAAAGCGAGTTCCAGCGCATTGACGTATTCGACTCCAAAGAATTCGGCCGCTTCCTGACGCTGGACGGCTATATGATGCTCACCGAAAAAGATGAATTCATCTACCACGAAATGATTACCCATGTCCCGATGGCGGTGCATCCGAACGCGCGGCGCATCCTGGTCATCGGCGCGGGCGATGGCGGCGTCATTCGCGAGCTGTGCCGCTATGACAAGGTCGAGCAGATTGACATGGTGGAGATTGACCCGCTGGTTGTAGAAGTCTGCAAAAAATACCTGCCGCAGACCGCCTGCCGGCTGGAGGACCCGCGCGTGCATATCTATTATGAGGACGGGCTAAAATTCGTGCGCACGGCGGAAGACGCCTACGATCTCATCATTGTGGATTCGACTGATCCCTTCGGGCCGGGCGAGGGCCTTTTCACCAAAGAATTTTACGGCAACTGCTACAAAGCGCTGCACGAGGACGGCATCATGGTCAACCAACACGAAAGCCCGTTTTATGAAAATGATGCGGCGGCCATGCAGCGTGCGCACAAGCGCATTGTGGAGAGTTTCCCGATCAGCCGCGTCTACCAGGCGCACATCCCGACCTATCCGTCCGGTCACTGGCTGTTCGGGTTTGCCTCGAAAAAATACCACCCGGTGCATGACCTGAATGCTGTGCGCTGGAATATGCTGGGCCTGACGACCCGGTATTACACAACCCAGCTACATGTCGGCGCCTTTGCGCTGCCCGCTTATGTGGAGGAGATGCTGCGCGATGTTGAATAAAAACGTGGAGACCTTTCTGGGGTGCGACGCGCCTTATGAAGCTGCGCAGCTAGTGCTGTACGGCGCGCCGCTCGATTCCACAACGAGCTTTCGCCCGGGCGCGCGCTTCGGCAGCGCCGCCATCCGGCATGAATCCTTTGGGCTGGAAAGCTACAGCCCCTATCAGGACAAGGACCTGACCGATTACGCGATTTTTGACAGCGGCGACCTGGAATTATGCTTTGGCGACGTCACGCGGGCGCTTGCGGATATTGAAGCGCGGGCGCGCACGATTCTGGAGGACGGCAAGCTGCCGTTTTTGCTGGGCGGCGAACACCTGGTGACGCTGGGCGCGGTACGTGCTGTGGCGGAAAAGTACCCGGGGCTGCACATTGTACACTTTGATGCGCACGCGGATCTGCGCGACGATTACCTGGGTGCCAAGCTGTCGCATGCCTGCGTGCTGCGGCGATGCTGGGAGCTGCTGGGCGACGGGCGGATTTTCCAGTTTGGCATTCGTTCCGGCGACCGGTCGGAGTTCCAATGGGGCGCCGGGCACGTGTTCACCCAAAAATTCGGGTTTGACGGCCTCGCCGAAACGGTTGCCCGGCTGCGG
>USIA01000250.1 GCA_900554535.1 uncultured Oscillospiraceae bacterium
TATTTATAATACCACGCTTCCTTCTGCATGTCAACACCTTTTTTCATTTTTTTTGATTTTTTTTGCAAATCGAATTGCGAGCCAATATTTAGGAGGCAATCGCCCGTTCTCTCCTATATATATGTATACTATTTTTTGTAGGCAAGCTGCACGCTGATTCCCCTCTGCGATTCCACTGTGCTGAACCGCATCCTCGCGTAATCCAGCTTCTTTCCGTTCGGCAGCGCCGTATTTGCACGTGCCACGCACGCCTGGAAAAAGTACGGCGCCCCCTGAAAGAGCTTTTCCACGGTATCCTGAAAGTCGAGCGACTGTCCAATATGCAGGCCCAAGGCTTCCCGCCCTATGTTGGCGGTCTCCACCAGCGCCTGCGCCACAGACTGCTTCGTTTTTGCATCGAGCGCATCGATTTGCTGGGCGCGCGCTGCATAATAATTGGCCGCGGTGCTATTGGCGGGGTCCATCGGCAGATTGCAATCCTCCAGCGGGCCATCTACCGGGCTGATGGTATGGTCCTGCTGGATCTGCGCATCCGTCAGATTGAAATAATGATACACACGCATCTCATCGTTATCCATCCACGTGGCATCAAAATGGTACCAGGCGCCGTCAATGCGGATGAGATTCCAAAGGTGGGCCTCTCCTTTTCCCTGTCCATTGACCAGGCGGCATTGCAGCCCCACCTTGCTGCACAACAGCTGCATCGCGCGGGCATATCCATCGCACGTGGCCTTTTTTTGGACGAGCGCACCATAGGCGGTGTGGGAGACCCAGCTCTGCTGGTCATGGGACTGCACCGCCGCGTTGTCATACACGCAGCGATCCGCCAACGCCTCAAAGACAGCATCTTCGCGGTCCAGCTCCGACAGATTCGCCGGGACTTGCGCCAGAATCTCCCGCACAGCCGCATTGAGCGCCTGCTGATCCGCGTCCCGCTGTGAAGCGCTCAGGCGGCTGTACAATTGCACCCGCACATTCTCCCCGGTCACGGTATACGTATACACATTGGAAATCCAAAAACTTTCCGGGTGATCATTGAGATAGGCCATCACCGTACGGCCAATCTCGCTTTCGGACAGTTCTTCATGCACGAAGGCCGCTTTCAGGGGATAGCCCTTTTCGTTTTGTTGATCTGAAATTCCGCCTGCGATCTTGTCAATGGCATCATACAGCGACCGGCAGGCGTCGCTGGGCAGGCTGGCATAGTCATTTTTCGGCGTGACTTCCGTATAGGGTGACGTGGCCGCTGTGACTACGCTGGCAGTGGAGGCGGACAGCGTCTCGCCCTCCTGCGTATAATGAGTGCACCCAACAAGCAGGCAGAGGGAAAGCGCCACTGCTGCCGCACGCAAGTATTGTTTCATGTCGGCCTCCTCTCCCGCGTCCATTTGTGTTTTTCTTAATTATAGCGTTTTTTACGCGGGCTGCCTATTGCAAAATTGAACAATTATTATGTCAACTTCCGACAAAAAGCCTGTCGGCAAGGGAAAGAAGTGGAAAAGCACAATAAAAAAACGCTCTTCGGAAGCAAAATGTTCCAAAGAGCATTGAATTATAACCCCGGCATTAGGCAAAGAAATGGACCAGAACGAGCACAGCCCCCGCAATGATGGCGACGGCACCGATCAGCAACGGAATCCGCACGCGCAGGTTCTGCTGTTGACGGTTGTCCGCCGTCTCCGGCGTCCGGTACGTAAAGCGCGTGCCATGCCGCGCGGGACCTGCCAGCAGCCGGCCATCGTGCCGGGTGATGGAGCCATGCAGGGTCACCGGCGTCTCGTTCGGTATCCAGCCTTCCAGCACCTGATAGCCGGTGAAGGAAGGGCCTGGTTCATACGCGACGCGCCGGCTGACATCCTGAAACAGGGGAGAGCCCGGCTGTGCGATGTCCATGCGGGAGGGCATCAACTCCGCATCATTGCCCAAAGCGCGCATATCGACCCACAGCTTTTCGCCGCCGCTGGTGTCCTGAAGATAAGGCCGCTGTGTGCTCGACTCGCTGAACACGGCGTGTTTCCGCTCCCCCTCCAGGGCGATGACTTTGGTTTCATAATAGGCGGCACGATTGTCGCCGAAGGGCGGCTTTTCCGGTTTATCCGCGCACAGGCGCGCACGGACCGTGCATTCGACCGTCTGCCCCTCCCGCACACGGGCCGATGCCTCGCGCACTTCCAGAATATCCCGCGGCACTGTCCCCGCCGCGCCCTGGCGCAACCGCACACAGATGGCGTTGAGCACGATGCCGCCGATGAAAAGGACAAGTCCCAAAATCAACTGCTGCATAAAAAAGCCCCCGCTTTTTTGTTTTAGTGTAGCATACCCAATTCCAAATTACAAGCCAGGCCACA
>USIA01000251.1 GCA_900554535.1 uncultured Oscillospiraceae bacterium
CCGGGCCGCCAGCCGGGCCCGCCGGTAAACCAGGACCAACCCGCGGTTCTTGCAGCGGCAAAGCATCGTAAAATACACCCCGCGTGCGTTATAAGCGCTGTTATAGGCAAGCGCCTGCCGGCAGACGGAAAGTTCTGCTGAAAAAAGATTGGATACCTTGATGCCCGCCAATACCGGCGCGCAATGCCAGACCAGCAGCTTATCAATCGATGCCGCCATGGCCGGTCCCTCCTTTGCCAATGCTCTCGGTTAGCAATCGCTAATCGCAGCTTTATCGTAGCATGAGAACTTCGTCTTGTCAATCGTTTTTTCGGATGTTTCAATCATCTAATTTTGGTGACCCTAATTTTTGCTTTTTCATTATAGGGCGCCGAATCTCCTTCAAAAATTTTTTATTTTTCCTTGCGCACGGTGTGCGATCAAGCGAGAATTTCTGTATTTTTTCATCTTCCTGACTGCCGTTCGGTCGTCGTCAGAAATCGCCGCCTAGCGCAGTCCACGACCTGAAGTTTTTTCAAAAAAGCGCTTGACTTCTCCAGTTAGCAGTTGTAAACTGAAAGTGCAGGGGATTCGTGCGTGCGGATCCCCTGCACAAAACCCCAAAAGTTAGTTTTGGCTAACTTTTTCAGCACGCATACATACTTTGATTCCGGTGAAAGGAGCATGCCCTATGACGATGGAAAACACAATGGCATCCAAGGTTGCGGCGCCCGCGCCAGAGACACCGGCTGTCCACGCGCAGGCAATACCGCTGAGTCTCGTGCAAAGCGCGGAGACCACGCATGTGCTGCGCATCCGCGGCAAGGACAACACCCAGCGCTTCCTGCGCAATCTCGGCTTTGTCGAAGGCGCGGAAGTGACGGTGATCTCTGAGCTCAACGGCAGCGTCATTGTCAATGTCAAAGGCACGCGTGTGGCCATCAGCAAAGCGATGGCCAACCGTGTGCTGACCAATTGATTCAGAGAGGAGGATCCACATGGCACAAACACTCAAAGAGACCAAGGTCGGCGAAACGGTGACGGTTCAGAAGCTGCTCGGCTCTGGCGCGATCAAGCGCCGCATCATGGACATGGGCATCACCAAAGGTGCCCGGATTTTCGTCCGCAAGGTGGCGACTTTTGGCGACCCGATCGAAGTGACGGTGCGCGGATACGAGCTTTCGCTGCGCAAGTCTGAGGCGGAACATATTGAGGTGGCGTAAGGCCCCTGTTTTTTTCTGCCAGAAAGTTAGCTTAAGCTAATTTAATGCGTTTTATGAAAGGACCACCAAACCAAAAGAGGAGGGAATCCATTGAGCATCAAGATCGCGCTTGCCGGAAATCCAAACTGCGGCAAGACAACCATGTTCAACGATTTGACCGGCAGCACCCAGTACGTTGGGAACTGGCCCGGCGTTACGGTCGAGAAAAAAGAGGGAAAGTTAATTGGCCACAAAAAGGACGTCATTGTCACGGACCTGCCGGGGATTTATTCACTTTCCCCCTATAGTCCTGAAGAAGTTGTCAGCCGGAACTATCTGCTCAACGAGCGGCCGGACGCCATCTTAAACCTGGTCGACGCGACAAACCTGGAGCGGAACCTGTACTTGACGACACAGCTCGTCGAAATTGGGCTGCCGGTTGTGATCGCCCTGAACATGATGGACCTTGTCAAGAAAAACGGCGACCGGATCGATACCAAGAAGCTGGCGGCGGCGCTTGGCTGTGAGATCGTCGAAACCAGCGCGTTGAAGGGAATCGGGTCCCACGAAGCGGCGGAAAAAGCGGTCGCCTTGGCAGAAGCAAAAAAGGCGGCTGTTCCGCAGCATCAGTTCAGCCAGTCCGTGGAGGCGGCGCTGGCCAAAATTGGCGAGCTGATCGCGGGCAAGGTCCCCGCCGCGCAGCTGCGCTGGTACAGCATCAAAGTTTTTGAGCGCGACGAAAAAATTCTGGAAGATCTCAAACTCACCGACAACGCTGAGATCAAAGAAATCGTCTCCGCTGTCGAAAAGGAAATGGATGATGACGGCGAATCCATCATCACGAATGAGCGTTATGAATACATCGCCGAACTGATGAAGCACTGCGTGCACAAAAAGCGCTCCGGCATGTCGATCTCCGACAAAGTGGACCGCATTGTCACAAACCGCGTGCTTTCGATTCCGATCTTCGTGGTCATCATGTTCCTGGTCTATTACGTCTCCGTCACCACGGTCGGTACATATGTGACAGACTTTACAAACGACCAGCTCTTCGGCGATGACAGCGCCGGCTGGCATCTATTCAAGATCGGTTCCGCCGACTATGACGCAGCCGCCAACAATTTCGGCGT
>USIA01000252.1 GCA_900554535.1 uncultured Oscillospiraceae bacterium
CATCGGGCGATTCTGCATGACAGCGCGCACCTTACGGCCTGCGTTGGAGCGATACAACAAAAAGTACATGCCCACGCACACCGCGGCCGCCATGCCGAGGATAAACAGCCGCTTGACCGGCAGCTGCAATGTGTCGGTAATCACCAGCGTGCCGTCCAGCCAAGAGGGCGAGGTGACGTTGACGTTTGCCGTGCCAAAGAGATTGCGCGCCAGCTGCTGGAGGATCAGGCTGACGCCAAAGGTGACGAGCAAGCTGTCCATAGGCCGACCATAGAGGCGGCGGATCAAGAGCCTTTCGAGCCCCAGGCCGACGGCCGCAGACACGATAAACGACATGGGCAGTGCCACAATGTAATACGCATCGAACGCCGCCTTCGGCAGAAAATTCAAAAAGAAATTTTGTACACAGTAGGTTGTATAGGCGCCGATCATCAAGAACTCGCCGTGGGCCATATTGATGATTTTCATCAGGCCAAAGGTAATCATCAGGCCCAGCGCTGTCAGAAGCAGGATCGAGCTTAAACTGACGCCGTTAAAAATTTGCAGGAGTACCGATTCCATGCTTTTTCCCCTTTCTCAGCTGGCCAGGCCCTTGGCCCAGTCATAGCCCTTCAGGTACGGGTCCGGCTTGAGCGGCCCGTCGGACGCCCAAACCTGATCGATCAGCCCGTCTTTGTTGACCTGGCCGATGCGCACCGTCTTGTAGACGTGCTGGTTTTCTCCGTCAATTGTGATCTTCCCCTCCGGAGAATCGATCGAGATGCCTGCGGCTGCCTTGCGCACCGCATCAACATCCGTGGTGCCGGCTTTTTCCACCGCTGCGGCCCACAGATACACCGCATTGTAGGCCGCCTCAATCGGATCGTCCGTCACGCGGTCCTGGCCGTAGCGCGCCTTATAGTTCTTGACAAATTCGCGATTCTTTTCATTGTCTGTCGTCTCATAATAGTTCCAGGAGACATAGTGCCCGACCATATTGTCCGCGCCGATGCCCTTGATCTCCTCTTCCGCCACGCTGACCGAGCAGGTTGGCAGCGTTTGCGCAGTGAAGCCCGCGTTTTTCATCTGCTTGAAGAAGGCCACGTTGCTGTCGCCGTTGAGTGTATTGAATACGAAATCCGGCTTTGCCGCCTTGATCTTGCTGAGCACGGTGCTGTATTCCGTGTGGCCCATGGGCGTATATTCCTCACCGACAACCTGGCCGCCCATGGCCGCAATCTGCTTTTTGATGGCCGCGTTGGCGATGCGGGGGAACATGTAGTCGGAACCGACCAGGAATACCTTTTTGCCGAACTTTTGGGTCAGCCATTCAATGGCCGGGACAATCTGCTGGTTCGGCGCAGCGCCCACATAGAAAATATTGGGCGAAGACTCCATGCCCTCATATTGCACCGGATACCACAAAAGGCCATTGTACTGCTCAAAGACCGGCAGCACGGCCTTGCGGCTGGCGGAGGTCCAGCAGCCAAACACCGTGACCACTTTATCCTCCTGCAAAAGCTTTTGGGCCTGGTCCTTAAAGGTCGGACAATCAGACGCGCCGTCCGCCACGACCGCCTGAATCTGCTTGCCCAGGACACCGCCCTTCTGGTTGATCTCGTCGATGGCCATCAGCTCCGCATCCCGCAGGGATGGCTCGCTGATGGACATGGTCCCCGTCAAAGAATGGAGAATGCCCACCTTGATCGTCTCTTGGGACGCGCTGCCGGGCGTGCCGCAACCCGCCAACGTCGCAGCCAGGACGCCGAACAGACACAACACGGCGATCACCCGAACCGCAAAAGGTTTTTTCATGCGATTTCCCTCCTCGCAACCGGTCAAAAAAAGGCGCCGCGCTGTGGGAATCTCCACAACGCGGCGCCTTTGCCGGTTTCTTCAATAAATGAACAAGTCGATTATACCGCACGGATGCCGGATCGAAAACCGCAAAAACCCGTTATTTTCCGTTATTTTTCCGAACCGCTTTGCAAGCTGGCTGCGGATTTCCTGTATTCCCCCGGCGTCATGCCGGTGGCCGCTTTGAATTTGCGGGTAAAGTAATCCACAGACCGGTAGCCTAGCTGCGCGCTGATTTCATAGGTCTTGCAAACCCCCTCCCGCAAAAGGCGCTTAGCCTCCTCCAGTTTAAGCCGCGCGCAGAAATCCGGGTAGCTGCACCCTGTGCTTTTGCGGAACAGTTTGCTCAGATAATCCGGCGTCACGCCGAGCTGTGCGGCGGCGTTTTGCAACGGCGCCGTAGCGTCCAGATGGCGTGCCGCCCAGTCGCA
>USIA01000253.1 GCA_900554535.1 uncultured Oscillospiraceae bacterium
CAGGCTTTTCTTTGTGGGCCCCGCACGAGCAGCCCCCGCCGTTTTTCCACGGCATCGAGCTGCGCCTGCAGCGACCGGATGCGTGTGCGGATATGACGCCGGTCTGTCTCCAGCTTTGTCTCGCCGGGGCCGCGCGTACCGATGCCGCCGCCCAAACGGGAAAGCGCGGTTCCACGCCCGGAAAGGCGCGGCAAAAGATAGCGCAGCTGCGCCAGTTCCACCTGCAGCTTGCCTTCGCGCGAGCGTGCGCTCGCCGCAAAAATGTCGAGAATCAGCATGGTGCGGTCCACCACGCGCACGTTTGTGGCGGGTTCCAGGCTGCGGCTCTGCGTCGGAGACAGCTCACAGTCAAAAATCAGCAATTCAATCTCATGTTTCCGGCAGAAGTCCGCAATTTCCCGAACCATACCGCTTCCCACACAGGTGGCTGTGTCCAGTGCAGGGCGCTTCTGCGTCATGGCGCCGAAGGCTTCTGCGCCTGCGCTGCGCGTCAGTGCATACAGCTCCGCCAAGGATGCCTCTGCATCATATTCGCCTGTATCGCACGCGACAAGCAGCGCGCGTGGTTTGTGTTCGGTGTTGTCGTACATAAATTTCCCTCCGCAGCGATCTTAGCAGCTATTGTACTGCAACGCCGTTAGTATTGCAACTTTATTGGATGGCTATGTACTGATAGGTGCGGCTATTGCCATTGAGATCGTAGAGGATTCCATTTTGCGCCTGCTGTTCGGTGGTCACATACAGTTTGCCGCTCAAAATCGACGCGCCGCGCTGCTGCAAGCCCGGCACAATAAAGGCGAACCTGAGCACGATCGTTCCGTCGCTCTGCGTCGAAACCAGCTCGTTATTTTGCTCAAACACAATTCCATACTGCACGTTTGTCAGGTCAAGATTCTGCACCTGTTTGCCGTCACCCGTATAGGTCCCCATTTTCAGAAGCGCCTTGTCTTCTTTTGTCTTATGCAGCTGCGTATCATTGACGTGCTGGACATAAGCGGTCTCCAGGGCTGTATTGTCCGCGCAGAAATCGCTGCGCGTGGGTTTATCCGCCGGCTCCCATAGATTGAGGCCGAGCGTGTCTGTGTGGTTGGTAGATGGCATCGTAAATTCCCTTCTTCAAAATAAAATGGCATCATGCGTTTCCCGGTCGGCCCAGGTTTGATTTTCCGCATCAAGGGCCGCCCAGGTTTTCTCCTGCGCGTCAAGCGCCTCCCAGCGCGCATCGGTGCGCATATCCAACAGGCCTTTCAGATGCGCGGGCAGAAACCGCCGCAAAAAGCGGGCGGCCCAATCCGCATCTGCCGGCTGGTCCGCAACGTCCAAAAAGACGATTCCCTCTTGCGGCATCTCATAGATTTGCAGCTGTGATAAACCGGCCGCGGCGGCGGCCTTTTGTAAATCCGTCAGCGTGAAGGGGCGGTCCTGCTGCGCCTCCCAAAGCTGATAAAGCGCGGCGTCACGCAGGCGCTCGCCCGCATCGCCCAGCCCAAGCGCGGCGCCTTTTTCAGTAAGTCCCCAGCTTTCTGCTGTAGTCAAAAAAGATTCGCGGGAAAGCTCCACCAGCGCATCGTAAACGATGTCCAGCGCCACCGCACAGGCTTTCAGATCTGCGTCCAGCAGCGTCCCTTCGGCATGAGAAAAAAGGCCGAGCGCCTCCATTCTGCGGCGCATACTCTCCAGCGGCCGCATCTTAGCGCACCACCACAGTCAGGGAAGCGATCTTGGCGATATACTGCGGCCCGGACAACGTCAAGCTGGGCATACCACCCATGCCGATATCCTGAATTGTTCCCGTCGCTTCCAACGCCGCGGCAATGCCCGTCCAAGTTGGCGTCTGGCCAATGGAGAGTTCATCCATATACGTGCGCACCGCCTGTTCACAGGCCTGCTTAGATGCCTCTTTGTCCAGGCCTTCTTTGACTGACACGGAAAATTGCAGCGAATACGACTGCTCCACAGCCGGTTTGACCATCACCTTCACATTGATGCCGCGGGCTTTGTCCAACACCGCCTGCACGGCTTCCACCGTCTCCGTTGCGGCGGCTCCGCCCGGCGCCGCCAGATAAACCAACACCGTGTTGGCTGCATCCGGGTCCACGGTCACATAGCAGGAACCAACGCCCGGCTGCTGCAACGCCAGCGCGCGGTAAAAGCCCTCGTTGCAGCCGTTGGAGGGATGACTCTGTGTATCGAGCAGGCGGGCGCGCAGAGCGCTGTCCCTTTCTTCCGCGCAGCCGCCGGAAAAAGCCG
>USIA01000254.1 GCA_900554535.1 uncultured Oscillospiraceae bacterium
AAAAATCTTGCACGCTTCGTCGACACTTTGCTTCGTGGCCCACGAGCTGACGTAAGGGCCGATATAGCGGGCGCCGTCGTTTATCTGCTGCTTTGCCTGGGAGACACGCGGCCACGGCTCATTTGTGATCTTTATATAATGATAGCCCTTGTCATCCTTCAGCTGGATATTATACTTGGGCGTGTGCTGTTTGATCAGGCTCGCCTCCAGCACGAGCGCTTCAAACTCGCTGTCCGTCAGAATATATTCAAACCAGTCCACGTGGGCAACCATCTGGCGCACTTTTTCGTCGTGGTTCTTTTCACTGCCAAAATACTGGCTGACGCGGTTTTTCAGGGCCTTCGCCTTGCCGATATAGATGATCGCGCCGCTCTGGTCGTGCATAATATACACGCCCGGATGCAACGGCAGGTTCATCGCGCGGCGGCGCAGTTCCTGCTTTTTTGCATCGGTCAAGCTTGTCTTCCCCTTTCCAACATAAAAAAACCGCCCCGCGCGCGCAATGCGCCGGAGCGGCAGAGCCGCAAAAACTTACTCGGCAAAGCCGGACTTCACCAGATCGACCAACTGGCTAACCGCCTCTTCCTCGTCGGGACCATCCGCAATGATGCGGATGGTGGTGCCGCCGACGATTCCCAGGGACAAAACGCCCAGCAGGCTCTTTGCGTTGACGCGACGCTCTTCCTTTTCCACCCAGATGGAGGACTTGTACTCATTCGCCTTCTGAATAAAGAAAGTTGCCGGACGGGCGTGCAGTCCCACTTGATTCTGAACCAAAACTTCTTTCACACACATAGCAAAACGCTCCTCAAAAAGATTTCAGATTGAGTCCTTCATTTTCATAATTGAGAACGGCCGGGTATGCTCCCCCCAGCCTTATTCGTATTATAGCACAATTCCGACCGCATTCAATCACTTTGTACGAAGTTTGGATTAACGCCTAACCTTGGGTGGAAAAAAGAGGCTTCCGTTCGTGCAAAATGCTAGAAATGTTGAAAACTTTTATGGTGTATGCCCTAAGAATTCGGACATTTTGGCGAACTGGGGTTTACTGGATCAGTCTGCACAGATTGCAAGAATGCACGATCCGCATCCGTCAGCAGTGCGGTTTCGAGCATGTCCGGTCTCTTTTGCAGCGTGCGCAGCAGGCTCTGTTCCCGACGCCAACGGGCAATCTTGGCGTGGTGGCCTGTCATCAGGATTTCGGGGACCGGCCTGCCGCGCCACACCTGCGGGCGGCTGTACTGCGGATATTCGAGCAAGCCCGCATAATGGCTCTCTTCCTCAAAACATTCATCCGCAGCTAAAACGCCGGGCTGTAGGCGCGCCAGCGAATCAATCAGGCACAATGCGGGCAGCTCGCCGCCCGTCAGGACAAAATCGCCCAGGCTGACCTCCTCATCTACATAGGCATCCAGCACACGCTGGTCCACGCCCTCGTAGTGGCCACAGAGGATACACAGATTTTCATACGCACACAGTTCGCGCAAGAGCGCCTGGTCGATGCGGCGGCCCTGGGGACTCATAAAAATCGTATGCGGCTTTTTGCCGAGCGTTTCGCGCAGATCGTCCATGCAGGCGGCAATCGGTTCAGCAATCAGAAGCATCCCCTTGCCGCCGCCGAACACCGTGTCATCCACGGTGCTGTGCTTGTCGTGGGCATAGCTGCGCAGATGGTGCGGCACAATCTGCATCGCGCCGCGTTTGCGGCCGCGGCCCACGATGCTTTCTGCCAGCACGGCCTCGCACATATCTGGGAACAGCGTGATTAAATCAATCCGCATCAAACAGGCCCTCCATATGCTTCAAAAACAGCGTCCCCTCTTCCAGCGAAATGCGGCCGATCACGTCGGCGATTGCCGGCACCAAAGTCTTCTTGCCCGCCTGGTCTGTCACCTCATACACATCGTTGGCGCCTGTCTGGAAAATGGCGGTCAGCGTGCCGCGGGCCAGGCCGGATTCCAAGTCGCAGACACGCAGGCCGATCAGGTCCTGCTGGTAATAGACTCCCTCCGGCAGCGGGGCCGCATCCGCCCGTCGAAAGCACAAGACGCGTCCGCGCAGCGGGTCCGCCTGCTCCAGCGTATCAATCCCGTCGATCGTCAAAAGCAGGAAGTGCTTGTGCACCCGCGTGTTCTTGACATGAACGGGCTTCTTGTCCTTCTGCCAATAGAAGGTGTCAAACTGCTGCAAAAATTCCGGGCTGTCGCACCACGGCTCCAGC
>USIA01000255.1 GCA_900554535.1 uncultured Oscillospiraceae bacterium
GACGCAAAAGGGCTTTCTGGTCTCCAACGCGCTGCTGGTCGAGTTGATCGATCCGCTATGAAGCGGGCTTCACAGGCGCTGGGATTTAAAAAATGCAACATTTGCTTTTCTTTTTGGTATATTTCGGATAATCCTGCCCCATACTAAGCACGGAGGTGGCAGGATTGAGTGATATGGAACCGAATTTGAAGGATTGGAAGCCTGCCCGGGCGGCGAGGCTTTTTTGTGGCATTGGCTGTCTGTCTGGCTGCGGTGGGTGTGGCGGCCTGGTCCGCTTATGACGGCGTGTCGCAGTATCGGGACACAGCCGCCAGCACCATCCAGAGCGTCCAGCCGGAGAGTACCCCTGTTTTGATGCCCACCGTCAGCGAAGCGCCCGCTTCGTCTGCACCGGTTTCTTCCGCGCCTGCATCCTCGCAGCAGGCATCGTCCACCCAGAAAAAGGCCGCCAGCGCAGCTGAAAAACCGGCCGCCGCAGCAGTGACAAAGATGTCGCTGCCCGTGAAAGATGCGGCGGTGCAGCTGGCTTTCAGCGAGACGCCCCTGTACTCAAAGACGATGCAGGATTGGCGCGCACACACGGGTGTGGATTTTGCTGCGGAAAAAGGTGCATCTGTCCTGGCGGCAGCCGACGGCACGGTCAGCGACGTGTCGGTGCAGGGCGTGATGGGGCAGACTGTGCAGATCACGCACGCCGGCGGGCTGATCACCTGGTACTGCGGCCTGGATCAGAAGACCGTCCAAAAGGGCGATACGGTCAAGGCCGGGGACAAAATCGGTACGGTGGGCACCGTGCCGGGCGAGGCTGCGGATGCTTCGCACCTGCATTTTGCCGTCCAGAAAGACGGCGCATTCCTGGACCCAACCTCCTATTTTCAGTGAGGGGCTGGGGGTATTTCCCGCGGAGCATGGGCTCTGCGGGATTCTTTTTTTATCGATCCAGAAAAGGATTGATATTTGGATCCACTGGATACACCTATCATCAAAAAGAAAAAATTGACGGAAACTTCCAAAACGCCTTTCGTGAAATATTCACAGTTTAGACACCTTTTGTTTGCTGTCTTGTCGCTTTTTTTCAGTATACTAGAAAAGAACCGGAAGATACAGTACGACGGAAAGGAGCGCTTTGGATGAACGAGACAGCGGTGCTGGTATGTGTGACAGGACAGCGCGACTGTGACCGGTTGATCCGCGCGGGACAGGAACTGGCGCAGGAGCGCGGGGCGCAGCTGCAGGTTTTGTGTGTGCAGCCCACCAGCAAGGGCGCTGACGCGGACTGCGAGGAATTGGAATATCTGCGCCAGACAGCTCGCAGTGCGAATGCAGATATGACAGTGTATTTTGATGACGGCGCGCCCTATGTGGCGGCGGCATTTGCCCGGCAAATCCATGCGGTGTACATTGTGACCGGTATGGCGGAGGTTCCGGTGAATGGCTTTGTGGATGTGCTGCACAGCCTGCTGCCAAAGCTGCCGATTGCCATGGTCGGCAAAGACCGGAAGGTATATAATATCTGCCCGCAGGGGAGCGACTGCCAGCGGCGGCTGGCGCACGTCTGTTCCTGATTGTGACAGAAGAAGAGGCACGGGATTCGGCTGCTTGATCGCGGCTTTGGACCCCGTGCCTTTTTATTTGTTGTTCCGGCCCGCCGCCTGGGCGGCGAGGGCTGCCTGCCGGGCATATTTTTCCTTGGTGGCCTGGCCGCCGCGAATATGGCGTTGGGCTTTATTGATTTCCAAAACGCGCTTGACGCGCCGGTAAAGCGGCCGGTCAATTTGGCGCAGGCGCTGGGTGACGTCTTTATGGACCGTGCTTTTGGAGATTCCGAATCGCTTTGCGGCGGCGCGCACAGTGGCGCCGTGGGCGCAGATGTATTCCCCAAGCTCGACAGCGCGCTCTTCCACGATGCCCTTCATTGATTCTGCCCTCCTTGCGGACAGATTCCGTCCGCGTTCAGATGTTCATTCTTATGCAGCGGGGAGGGGATTTATGAAATCAGCTGGGCGCGCCGGATCAAAAGAAAGCGCCCTGCCAAAAAAGCAGGACGCTTTAGAAAAAGAGAACGAAGGTTTTTATAAAGAGTCACTCCTGAAAAACAGGAGGATTGTTGTTAGTCTGCCACGTTCGTCGGGTCGGTATTCCGTCCATCCCGCGAAACTCGGCAGTAAAAGAATTAAGTACGGCAGGCGCCGCAGTCGCAAGGGTTATTGTACCGCGGCC
>USIA01000256.1 GCA_900554535.1 uncultured Oscillospiraceae bacterium
CAGCACGTCCGGCATGTGGCAGGCCGCAGACGTGTCCAGAATCGCGATGTCCATTCCGTTGCGCAGGGTATCGAGCACCGTGGTCACCAGATACCCCGCGTTGAGCGCCACCGCCTCGCCTGGCTCCAGATAGACCTGCACCCCATATTGAGCTTGGATACGCCGGATGCACGATTCCAGGGCCGGCATATCATAGCCGGGCCGCGGGATGTGGTGCCCGCCGCCAAAGTTGAGCCACTGCATCTGCGAAAGATAGGGACCGAATTTTTCTTCGACAGCGGCCACCGTCGTGACCAGGGCGTCGGCGTCCTGTTCGCACAGCGTGTGAAAATGCAGCCCGCTGACACCGTCGAGCAGTTCTGGCTGGAAATTTTCGCGCGTCACGCCCAGCCGCGAGCCGGGCGCGCAGGGATCATAGATCGCGTGGCCTTCCTGGGTGGAGCATTCCGGATTGATGCGCAGGCCCACGCTCTTTCCGGCCGCACGGGCCTGCGGCCCGAATCGCTTCAGCTGCGAAAAGGAATTGAAAACAATGTGGTCGCAAAGCTGTACGATTTCCGGGAATTCGTCCGGCCGGTAGGCGGGGGAAAAGATGTGCGTTTCCTTGCCCATCTCCTCGCGCCCAAGCCGCGCCTCAAAAAGGCCGCTGGCGGTTGTGCCGTCGAGGTATTCCCCAATCAGCGGATAGAGCGCATAGCAGGAGAAGGCTTTTTGCGCGAGCAGAATCTTGCAGCCCGTGCGTTCCCGCACGCCGTGCAGAATTTGGAGGTTCTCCGTGATGCGCGGCACGTCGATCACATAGCAGGGGGTTGGGAGTTCTTCAAAGCGCATCTCAGTCTACCAGGTCCGGGTGGTCGCTGACCTGCCACGGCAGGCCCCACTTGTTGAGCGCGTCCATGAAGGGGTCTGGATCGAACTCCTCGATGTTGTGCACGCCGGGCATCTTCCAGGTGCCGTTCATCACAAGCATCGCACCGATCATCGCCGGTACGCCGGTTGTGTAGGCGACAGCCTGCGAGCCGACCTCTTTGTAGCACTTCTGGTGGTCGCAGACGTTATAGAGATATTTCGTGACCGGCTTGCCGTCTTTGTGGCCCTGGAAGATGCAGCCGATGTTCGTTTTGCCTTTGGTGCGCGGGCCCAGAGAAGATGGATCCGGCAGCACGGCCTTCAAAAATTGGAGCGGTACGATTTTCTGGCCTTCAAAATCGATCGGCTCAATGGAGGTCATGCCCACATCCTCCAGGCAGCGCAAATGGGTCAGATAGCTCTGCCCAAACGTCATGAAGAAACGGATGCGCTGGATGCCGGGAATGTTTTTCGCCAGGGACTCGATCTCCTCGTGATGCAGCAGATACATGTCCTTTTCGCCGATTTCCGGGAAGTTATACACGCGCTTAATTTCCATGGGCTCTGTCTCGACCCAATGGCCGTTTTCCCAATAGCTGCCCTTGGCGCTGATCTCGCGGATGTTGATCTCCGGGTTAAAGTTGGTGGCAAAGGGATAGCCGTGGTCGCCCGCGTTACAGTCCAGAATATCGATGTATTCGATGGTGTCGAACCAGTGCTTCAGCGCATAGGCGGAGAAAACGCCCGTCACGCCGGGATCAAAGCCGCTGCCCAAAAGCGCGGTAATCCCGGCCTCTTTGTAGCGGTCGTTGTAGTCCCACTGCCACTTGTATTCAAAATGCGCGGTGTCTTCCGGCTCATAGTTTGCCGTGTCGACATAGGGCGTCTTGGTGGCCAGGCAGGCGTCCATGATATGCAGGTCCTGATACGGCAGGGCCAGGTTGAGGACAACGTCCGGCTTTTCGCGCTGGATCAGTGCGGTCAGGGCAGGCACGTCATCCGCGTCGATCTGAGCAGTGGTGATTTTCGTTTTGGTTGTGCCCTGCAGCTTTTCTTTCAGCGCGTCGCATTTGGAGACCGTACGGCTCGCAATGCAGATCTCGTCAAATACGCTGTCGTTCTGGCAACATTTGTGGATCGCGACGCTTGCAACACCGCCGCAAATAATCAGTGCTTTTCCCATGGAAGTATCCTCCTTTAAGTGAATCTGTTTTTATTGCATCAAAAGGAATAGCGCGCAAAATCGAAATCAAATCCGCGGGCAGCGCGGCAAGCTGGCTATGGATTAGCCCCCGCGGCGTCAGTCAGCGCAAAGCCCCAGCATCATTTCGCGCACGACCTTGCCGGCGACCGCCGTCGAAACCCCGGTG
>USIA01000257.1 GCA_900554535.1 uncultured Oscillospiraceae bacterium
AAAGGAAACAGCCAGAACAGCCGCAAGCGCCATCGAAATAATCTTTCCTGTCATCTTGCTTGTTTTCATTGTTCGCATAATGCAGAACCTCCTTCTAAATGCTTTTGGGCCACAAACAATCGGCCCGTCTTCTCAAAATAGAGCGGCCACGCCCAAACAATCGCGGCCGCCTCTTTGCAGTCAAATTAAAGAACACGCGACAAAAACGCCTTCGCGCGGTCGGTCTTTGGCGCGGAGAAGAACTCCTCCGGCGGCGCATCCTCCTGGATGCCGCCGTCCGCCATAAAGAGGATGCGGTCTCCCACTTCGCGGGCAAAGCCCATCTCGTGGGTGACCACCACCATGGTCATGCCTTCGTTCGCCAACTCTTTCATGACGTCGAGCACATCGCCGACCAGCTCCGGGTCCAGCGCCGAGGTGGGTTCGTCAAAAAGCATCATCTTTGGGCTCATGGCCAGCGCACGGGCAATCGCCACACGCTGCTGCTGCCCGCCGGAAAGGGAATTCGGCATGGCGTCCGCCTTTTCCGCCAGTCCGACTTTTTCAAGTTCTTCCATCGCGCGCTTGTGGGCGCCTTCTTTGGTCATGTTCTGCACGACCAACGGCGCGAGCATGATGTTTTGCAGCACAGTCTTCGTGGGGAAGAGGTTGAAGCGCTGGAACACCATGCCTACCTCTTCACGCATGGCGCGGATATCATACCCCTTTTCCAAGGTGTTCTGTCCCTCGTAAAGGATCTCACCGCCGGTCGGGTATTCCAGGCGGTTTAAGCACCGCAAAAACGTGCTCTTCCCCGCGCCGGAAGGCCCCAGCACACAGGTCACTTCCTTGGCGTGAATGTCTACGTTTATATCCTGCAGCACCACGTTGTCGCCATATTTCTTATTCAAATGGCGAACCTGCATAATGTCCATCGCCCGAACCCCGCTTTCTCAAATTTCACTTTATTTTTTGAAGCAAAAAACAGGACGCATCTGGCAAAAGCCAAATGCGTCCTTGCATTCGTTTTGTTATGTGCTTCTATTTTATGGTACGCTTCCCAAGCAAATCTGTCAATCCCAAGGCGAAATCTTTGTATGGATTGGCAAATTTTACTGGGAAAATGCATTATTTTTCTCCTGCATGTACAGGAGTTTCTTGCTTTTTCCATGGTTCCTGTAAAACGGCAATCGCGGCAACCACCAGGACGACCCCGGCGAAATTGCCCACCGTCATGGCCTCGCCAAAGGCAAAAACGCCCAAAAGCGTGGCCACCACCGGCTCCACGGACGCGACAATGGACGCCCGGCTCGATTCCATGCGCGCCAGGCCCCACGTGTAGCTTGCAAAGGGCAGCACCGTGCACAGCACCCCCAGCAGCACGCCCGGCAGCCAGACCGCAGGCGTGGAAACCAGCACATGCACCATGCCGGCGGGCTGGCACAGTACCAGCGACCCAACCGATGCAAACGTAAACGTGTAAAATGTAATGGTCAACGGGTGATAGCCGCGGTCGAGCGCATAGCGGCCAAAAATGCTGTAAAGCGCATAGCCCAAGCCTGCGCCCAGGCCCATCAGAATGCCGTGGGGTGTGGCGCGGTTTCCGCCGCCGCCCAAAAGCCCTGTCACCAGGCACAGCCCTATCACCGACATAGCCAAAGCGATGAGCTTCGGCGCGGTGATTCGTTCGTGAAACAGCAGCAGCGACAGCAGCATCACGATGCACGGCGCCGTATAAAGCAGCACGCTGGCGACCGACAGGGAGACGTCCTCAATGGCGGAAAAATAGCAGAAATTGAAAAACACAATACTGCACAGTCCCGTGCCCAGAAAACACCAGATATCCCGCAGGTGGAACCGGAGCTTGCCGCGGTCCCTGACCATCAGCACGACAAAGAGGAGCACCGCCGTGATGATCGCGCGAAAAGCCACAATCTGCATGGATTGGAGCCCCATGCCCGAAAGTGTGCGCACAAACGGCCCGATAATCCCCCACAGGACGCCTCCCCCCGCGAAAAACCCCGCCAACCGCCTGCCCAGGCCATGATGTTCAGACATTGTGGCGGTATTCGTAAGGCAGAACCTTCAATTCGCCGAAATGGGTCATCGTGGCCACCGCGTTGAGCGTATCCTTTAAAATCGCGGTCTGCATTTCCTTGTTATTGGGTTCGCCTGCATTGGAGCCGATCGGCACATGCGGTGCCGTGATACGCGGCGCGCCCTGCTGGCGGGCGAT
>USIA01000258.1 GCA_900554535.1 uncultured Oscillospiraceae bacterium
CCGGCAGGACGCGGATGACATCGCCCGGCCGGACGACGCCACCGCGCAGCACATTGGTAAACACGCCTTCCGTCGGCATGATACAGGCGCCCGTAGCCTGCCGGATGGCGCAGCCTTTGTGGCATTCCTTTCCGATCTGCGTGATGACATGCAGCGTTTCGCCGATAAGCAACCGCGTGCCGACCGGCAGCGTGTGCAGTGTAATGCCCTCGGTGGTGATATTCTCTGCAAAGCTGCCCGGCCGCAGATTCGGCACGCCAAGCTGCTCCATTTTATGGATGCTCTCCGCAGCGAGGAGGCTGAGCTGCCGTTTGCCTTCTCCGGCATGGGCGTCCCCGACCAGCCCGACATGGACGCGCAATTCTCCACATGGAATGGACTCTTTGACCACGCCCTTGCGCGTACTGCGATTGACCGACACCACTTTGCCTTTCTGAGCCATTGTTTAGGTTCCGCCTTTCTTTTTCCGGCCTTTTCTGCAAGCCGGACTTTGTATCTTTTCATTATACTGCTTTTCTCTGCATCCGGCAACGCCGCCCTTCTTATTTGACGAATCTGAAAATTTCTATTACACTAGGAAATATAAAAATCCGGAGCCTTCCCATTGGCCCAAATTTTTCGGATCTGGAAAGCAGGGGCGTCTTGACCAAAAAAGAACTAAGCGATGCATCCAAAATCACAAAGGAAAAAATCTTGGATGCTACGATGCAGACAATCGCAAAAGAAAAAATCGCAGGAACGCGCATGCATTTGATTGCAGAGGCGGCCGGAACCAGCCAGTCGAATCTGCATTATCACTTTCCCACCAAAAATGACCTGCTGCTGGCCGTATTGGACCGTTTGCAGCGCTACTTTTCCGAAAAGCGCAGCGAGTCCCTGGATCTCGCACACCAGACATTTGCAGAAAACCTGCATGCACTGTTTGCGGAGAAAAAGGATGATATTCTGCACCACAAGGAGGTCGACTGCGTGCAATTTGACTACCTTGTACAGAGCACCGTCGACCCGACCATCCGGAAAAAGATGCAGCACACCTTTTCCATCTGGCGTCAAGACATCGCGCGGGTTCTGCGGGAAAACGTGGCATTTGCAAAAGCGCACCCCGCACTGCTGGCGGTCCTGCCAAATTTAATCATCTCGCTGCTGATTGGGGGGTCCATGCAATACCTGCTGGACAGCGGTGTGGACGGCATGAACCTGGACGCTTATTTTCAACAGGCAGAAGACTTGATTCTACGCCTGTGCGACGAAATGCCAGAAGAATGACTCGCTGGCGGCGTCAAGCCTGCGCTTCCCGCACCGCGCGCTCGACTGCATTGAGGATATTTTCATAGCCCGTACACCGGCAAAGATGCCCGGAGATCAGCTTGCGCAGCTGGTCCCGGGTATATTTTTTGCCGCTGCCGACAATTTCAACTGCGGACAAAATGATGCCAGGCGTGCAAAAGCCGCACTGGACGGCCGCCTCCTCCACAAACGCTTTCTGAATCGGGGAAAGTTCACCAGTATTCGGATTCTGCAGTCCCTCCACGGTCAGGATATGCTTTCCCTGTGCCCAGACGCCGAGGTAAATGCAGGAATCAATCGCCGTCCCATCTACCAGGACTGTACAGGCGCCGCATTCGCCGACTTCGCAGCCTTTTTTGACGCTGGTCAGGCCCAACCGCCCGCGCAGCACATCGGCCAAGGACTCGCGCGGATCGATTCCGATTTCAACCGGCCGGCCATTGACTGTGCATGCCAAAACACACATGCTCATACCGCCGCACCTCCTTTCCGCGCTGCTTCCCGCAGGGCACGGCCTGACAGCTCTTCCACCAGCTGCAGGCGAAACGCCTTGGACGCGCGCCAGCTGTCACGAGGACGGACCTGTGCGAGCGCCGATTTGCCGATCTCCGCAATCGCTTGCTCGATGGGCAGGCCGGACATCTCCAGTTCGGTCTGCACGGCGCGCAGCGGTACCGGACCGGCCACGCCAAAGGCCAGTCGCAGATCCTCCACCGTCTTCTTGTCTGCAGAAAGTTTCACCAAGCAACTCACGCCTAGTGTGGCGATATCCATCGCGTTGCGCATCGCGTATTTGATATAATGCCCCGCCCAGCCCGCATAATGGCTGTGCGGGATGACGATTTTGACGAGCAGTTCAGCCGGCGCAAGTGCCACCTTGCCGACGCCCTGATACCAGTCGCGAATGGGGATCTCCCGCTGCCCTGCC
>USIA01000259.1 GCA_900554535.1 uncultured Oscillospiraceae bacterium
CCGCGAAACCGTGTAGGTGCCGTCCGGGTTCTTCATCGCGAAAAAGTACGGGGCCACGCCGCCATCATAGGCGTGATCCTGCGGCGTCAGCGCACGGCCGATGCTCAGCCTCGCCATGGGGTCCACGGACGCTTCATTGTCGCTATCGCCGTCTACGTAATTGGAGTTCCGGTCGGCGTTCACGTAGACTTTGCCGGTCGGCTTTCCATCCGTCGTCACGTTGAACTCATACCGAGAAGTCTGGCCGCGCAGGTCATATTTTTGAACCGCCCCGTCCAGCCGGGAATTCTGGTTCCAATCCCCATACCGGTTATATGGATCGTCTTCCGAGTTGGCGGCCGCCATTTTTGTCAGGTAGGCTTCCGCTTTCTGCCTGGCCTGCGCTTCCGTTATGTAGTCCCCTTTCGGCAGCGGCACGAGCACCACATACAGGATAAATGCCGCCACAATGATGCCGATGATTTTCAATGCCTTGTGTTTTTTCATCATGGTGCGTTCACCTCATGTCACTTATTCGGGTCCATCAGCGTTTCGAGCGGCACCCACGTCGCCACATACAGCTTGCAGTTGGCCCAGAATTCCGCGCTGCTGATGGTTTTTGCCTTCTGGTTTTCCCGCCGCGAAACCGTGTAGGTGCCGTCCGGGTTCTTCATCGCGAAAAAGTACGGGGCCGCGCCGCCATTATAGGCATGATCCTGCGGCGTCAGCACACGACCGATGCTCATCCTCGCAATGGCATCTGCGGCCGTGTCATTGTCGCTATGGCCGTCTACAAAATCGTATTTCCGATTCGAGCACACCCGGACGAACCCTGTTCCCTTTCCATCCGTCGTCACATGAAAATTGTAATAGGCGACATCGTCGCGCAGATCATAGAGCTTGATTGTCTCGCCCAGCTTGGAATTCTGGTTCCAATTCCGATACACGTTCGTTTCATCGTTTTTTCCCGGATTGGCGGCCACCTCTTGCTTCAGGTACGCTTCCGCTTTCTGCCTGGCCTGCGCTTCCGTTATGTACGTCTCTTTGGGCAACGGCACGAGCACCACATACAGGACAAAAGCCGCCACAATGATGCCGATAATTTTCAATGCCTTGTGTTTTTTCATCATGACAAATCCACCTCGTTTCAAACCCAGCGGGCATCGGGCACCCCCTCGCAAATTTGGTTTCCATCGGTTGATAAAGGTTTCTGGACACGATTCTTTTGGAAGATTCCGAAACGACTGCCCGCCAAAACGGAGGATTCGAGACATCGGCGGGTTTTCTTTCCATCCATATTATACAACTTTATTCCAGGAAGGTTCAAGGGCATTTTTCAATTTTTCACAAAAATTTGGTTAAAATTTTGTAATTATTGATACAAAATTGATACAAAGCTTGAACGATTTGGGCCTTCTGCAAAAGGCACCGGCGAAAAATCCGCATTTTCCCTCTTGACAAGCGCGCCGGGGCGGGTATAATGGAACTAATCAAACCGTTGAAGTGGAGATAACGGCTGCACGACGCGCACAGAGAGCCCGGGAGGCTGAGAGCCGGGCCGCAGGTCAACAGTCAAATGGACCACGGAGGGCGCGGTCAAAGGCCAAAGGCCGAGTATTCCGCGACGTGCAGGCCCGCGTGAGCGGCCGGGGATATGATGGTATCCCGCAAAGGGTGCGGCGCAAACGGCCGCAAAACAAGGTGGCACCGCGGGCAGGATTTTTCGCTCGTCCTTGGCAGGTTTCAATTTTGAAGGCCTGTCGGGACGGGCGTTTTTGTTTTTCCCGGCAGCGGAAAGGAGAAGCAAGCATGGTCACACCATCTCTGGAGCAGGCGCGGGCATTCGCCGCGCAGGGGTACAAAACCTGCCCGATCAGCTGCGAGATTTTCGCGGACATCAAGACGCCGGTCGAGACGCTGCGCGTGCTGCTGGGCAAAAGCAACCACTGCTTTTTGCTCGAAAGCGTCGAGGATGCAGAAAAATGGGGGCGCTACACGTTTTTGGGCTTTGACCCGAAGCTGGAAGTCACGTGTCTTGACGGCGACATGCACCTGCGCGGCGCGCAGAACGAGGATTTCCACACGGAGGACCCCGGCGCGGTGCTGCAAAAGCTGATCGAAAGCCACCGCAGCCCGCGCGTCGAGGGGCTGCCGCCCTTCACCGGCGGGCTGGTGGGGTATTTTGCGTATGACTTCATTCAATACGGC
>USIA01000260.1 GCA_900554535.1 uncultured Oscillospiraceae bacterium
CCTGCCGATGCCGTCTATCTGTCAAAGCTTTGCAAAAGTGTGACGCTGGTACACCGGCGCGACAAGCTGCGCGCGTCCGGGGAATATAAGCGCCCACTTGCGTCCGCCCAGAATATTCGGATCATTTGGGACAGCGTGGTCGCCGCCATTGAGGGCGATCCGGTGACCGGTGTACAGCTGAAAAATGTCAAGACCGGTGAGCTGCAGACGGTCCCATGCAGCGGTGTCTTTGTGGCGATCGGCAACGTGCCGAATACCAGTTTACTGATCGACCAGGTCGCTTTGACGGGCAATGGGTACATTGACGCGGATGAGGATACCTGTACGAGCATTCCCGGTGTATTTGCGGCCGGCGATGTCCGCCGCAAGCCGCTGCGCCCGGGGGTCACAGCGGTGGCCGATGGGGCAGTGGCTGCACACATGGCAGAGGAATACCTTTCGTCCCAATAAACCCGCTTGCATCGATCAGAATTCTGTGATACGCTACTCTTATCATGTTCTAAAGCAGATGGGCACAGCGCTCATGGAATACAGGAGGATGCAGAATGGATATTAAACAAGAAGCAATGCAGATGCACGCCCAATGGCGCGGCAAGATCGAAATGAAGTCCCGTGTGCCAGTCAAAGACAGCCATGACCTGTCCGTCGCCTATACGCCCGGCGTTGCGCAGCCCTGCCTGGCCATCCAGCGCGACCCCTCTTTGAGCTTTACGCTGACCCGCCGCTGGAACACGGTGGCTGTCATCACGGACGGCACCGCAATCCTCGGACTGGGTGACATCGGTCCGGAGGCCGGCATGCCGGTCATGGAGGGCAAATGTGTGCTCTTTAAAGAATTCGCGGATATTGACGCGATCCCGCTGTGCTTGAAGACAAAAGATGTCGATGAGCTGGTGCGCACGATTTACCTGCTTTCCGGCTCTTTTGGCGGAATCAATCTGGAGGACATCGCGGCGCCGCGCTGTTTTGAGGTTGAGCGCCGCCTGAAGGAGCTGTGTGACATACCGGTGTTCCACGACGACCAACACGGCACGGCGATCATCGTCGGCGCGGCGATGCTCAATGCGCTGAAGGTCACGGGCAAAGAGATCGGCAAAATCAAATGCGTCATCAACGGCGCGGGCAGCGCGGGTGTTGCCATTGCCAAGCATCTGCTGCGCCTGGGGGTGCAGAATCTGATTTTGTGCGATAAATTCGGCATCCTCTGCGAAGGCATGGAAGGGTTAAATCCCGCGCACGAGGAGATGAGCCGCCTGACCAATCGCGGCCACCAGACGGGTTCGCTAGCGGATGCGATGGTGGGTGCGGACGTGTTTGTCGGCGTTTCCGCGCCGGGCGTTCTCAAACCTGAGATGATTCGGAGCATGGCGAAGGACCCGATCGTCTTCCCGATGGCGAATCCAGTTCCGGAAATCATGCCGGATGAAGCGCTCAAGGCGGGGGCCGCCGTGGTCGGCACCGGCCGCTCCGATTTCCCGAACCAGATCAATAACGTGCTCGCTTTCCCCGGCATTTTCCGCGGCGCATTGGATGTGCGTGCGTCCGATATCAACGATGCAATGAAGATGGCCGCTTCGTTTGCAATCGCCGGCATCATTGGACCGGATGAATTGAAGGCGGACTGCATCCTGCCAAAGGCGTTTGACGCGCGCATCGCGCCTGCAGTTGCCAAAGCAGTGGCACAGGCTGCGCGGGAAAGCGGCGTCGCGCGTATATAAAATTCGGTTTATCAATCAGAAAAAATCCGCTGCGCAATCCGATACGCAGCGGATTTTTCTGTCGTGGTGGCAAAGGACAGCTCGTTTTTCAGGCGATGAGGCCATGCAGGCCAAGCAGTTCCACCGGCAAGGCCAGCAGCTCGCGCGCGTAAAAGGCGGCAAAATACTGCGGCGGCGTTTTGGCAGCGACCGGGTACGCATAGGGCCGCATCCCTGTCTTTTTCACAAGCAGCCGTGCGCGGAAAACGTGGTAATCGTCTGTCACCACCGCCACGTCCCCATTTTTGGGAAGCAGGGACTGGGCGTTGCGGATATTTTCTTCTGTAGAGGTGGAGCGGTCCTCCAGCAGGATACGGCTGTTGTCGATCCCCAGGCTCACCAATCCCCGGCGGATCGCTTCGGCTTCACTGATGGATTCGTTCGCCC
>USIA01000261.1 GCA_900554535.1 uncultured Oscillospiraceae bacterium
CCCGCCGCTTCAAAAAGCCGATCGCCTGTTTCGCATCCTGTTCTGTGCCGACAACAATATGCTGCATGGAGGCGCCCAGCGCCGTTTCCAGGGCAGTAGCATAAGCGGGCGGGGCTTCAATCAGTCGGGAAATCGGGCCATGCACGCCGGAAAGCTGCCCCTGTTGGGCAGCCTGCATAACCATCTTGACGCTTTTCTGAAAACCTTCCATATTGCGTTCCAGGGCTTCCAGCAGATCCGCACGGCGGCGGCTCTCTTTGGCGTCCAACAGCAGCCGGTCCGCCTCCTGTTTCTGTGTTTCTTCTTTTTTGTGTCGGGTTTCCAGCCGCAATTCATAGCCGTGTACACCGTTTTGAAGGGCGTCCACGCGCGCGGCCGCCTGCTGAAGCATCGCGCTGCCCGCCTGGGCCGACTTCTCCAGTTCCTCCGCCTGCGCCTGCTTTTGCTCCAAGAGCGTATCGATCTGCGACACACGCCGGGAAATCTCCGCGATGGAAGAAGAAGCCGTCATTTCGGCAACCTTATTTTCCGTGGCACGTGCGGAAAGTTCGGAAAGTTGACGTGTGTATTCGTCGATGCGCGCCGCGGTCTCGTTCATGCCAGCACGCAGTTCCTCCAGCCGGGCATTGAGCCGGTCAGTCTCGGACCGGTGCGTCTCCACCTCCTGTTCCTTTTGGGCGGCAGCCGCTTCCTTTTGCCCAGCCTGTTCGTCCAGGCGGGCGCTGTCCTCCGCGGACACTCGGATCTCGGATTCCAGACGGTCAACTGTCTCCGCGCAGTGGCGGGCATCGTTGCGCAGCACACTGGCATCACCGTCTTTTTTGGCCGCCGCCTCCTCTAGTCCCGCATCCGCCTGTCGGATGCGGTCGATCTGCGCGGTACAGGCATTCATGTCCTGAAAATTCTGCTCTGCGGCAGCGTCTGCTTTTTCCAATGCAGCGGCTGCGGCTTCCCGCCGGTTGTGGGGAACCCGGGACGGCATCTCCCGGGCAACCAGGATCGTGTCTCCCTGCTTTCGCAGCGTCTGCGCCGATTGTTCGAGCGTTTTGAGCCACAGGCCGATTTCCAGGCCCTTCTTTTCCTCGGAATATTGCAAGAACGCCTGTGCCTTCTCGCTTTGCTCCTTTAACGGACCGACACGGCCTTCCAGTTCCTCCAAGATGTCCCGCAGGCGCACGAGATTTTCCTCGGCTGCATCGAGGCGGCGCTCACTCTCCGCCTTCCGGTAGCGGTAGCGGGAGATGCCGGCGGCCTCCTCAAAAATTTCGCGGCGATCCTCACTTTTGGCCGCCACAATGGCGTCGATCTTGCCCTGTCCGATGATCGAATAGCCGTCTCGGCCAAGTCCTGTGTCCATGAACAGCTCGTTGATGTCCTTAAGCCGGACCGCCACACGGTTGATCATATACTCGCTTTCGCCGCTGCGGTAATAACGGCGCGTGACCGCCACATGGTCGTTGTCAAACGGCAGGCGGCGGTCTGTGTTGTCGATGTGCAGCGTAACTTCGGCAAAGCCGAGCGCCTTGCGCTGCGGGGTGCCGTTGAAAATGACATCCTCCATTCTGGTGCAGCGCAGCGCGCGAACGCTCTGCTCGCCGAGCACCCAGCGCACTGCGTCGCTGATGTTGCTCTTGCCGCTGCCATTCGGCCCCACCACCGCAGTGATGCCGTTGTTAAACTCCAACACGGTCTTATCGGGAAACGTCTTAAACCCCTGAATTTCGAGGGAACGGACAAGCATGGCAGGGCTCCTTTCTATAACAAACAGGCAGTGCTTCAGGGGATGGTGGGCGTCACACGAAACCGACGCAGTTGGCCGGACGCATCTTCCAATTGAAAGCAGCCGCGCGGCAGGTCTGGCTGCGGGAGAAATGAAAGCGCAAAGCCCTGTGCCGCAAACGCCCGCACATTGCAGCGGCGCTGGCCCAGGGCCTTGGATTGATCGGCAGGCGCAATCTGCACCTGCTGCGGACCGCCGGAAAGTCCGCACGTCAAAAGCGCCTCCTGTACACGGGTGCGGTACTGCCGCGCCCGGCACAGCTCCCCAAACGCGGGATGCCACGGTCCGGCGCGATAGCCCGCCTCCAATTGGGGCGAAGCGTGCAATCC
>USIA01000262.1 GCA_900554535.1 uncultured Oscillospiraceae bacterium
GCTGCGGGAAAGCGGCGTCGCCGCGGCCTTTGATGAGATGGGCCGCGGGGTCAAGGCACAGATGAAATATGCGGACAAGATCGGCGCACGGTTCAGCATGGTGCTGGGCGACAACGAGCTTTCCGAAGGCAAAGCGGACATCAAAAATATGCAAACCGGCGAAAAGACAAGCGTCCCGCTGGATGAAAATTTCGCAAAGGCCTTTGCAGCGCTCGACTGCGCTTTATAAAGGAAGGCGTTTTGCTGCCGCGCATCCACCGGGTGCTATCCCCACCCCCGCCATGCGCTGGGCGTTCTTTTCGTTTTCAATCCGGAAATCTCTTTTGGAGGCTATTTTATGGCAGAATTTATGACCGGCATCCGACGTTCCTGCTATTGCGGGGAGCCGCGGCTCTCCGACGCAGGCAAAACCATCACCGTCTGCGGCTGGGTTCAGCGCCAGCGCGACCTGGGCCAGCTGATCTTTATCGACCTGCGCGACCGCACCGGGATTTTGCAGCTCGCATTTGATGAATCGACCAACAAAGACGTGTTCCAGAAGGCCTTTTCCTGCCGCGCGGAATTCGTCCTCGCCGCGACCGGCACGGTCCGCGAGCGTACCAGCAAAAACCCCGACCTGCCCACCGGCGACGTGGAGCTGGCCGTCTCGTCGCTGCGCATTCTGGCAAAGAGCGAAACCCCGCCGTTTGCCATTGAAGAAAATTCCAATGTCAAGACCGAGACACGGCTAAAATACCGCTATCTCGACCTGCGCCGCCCGGATATGCAGCGCATCCTGACCGCGCGCCACCGCATCGCTAAGTGCGCGCGCGACTATTTCGACGAAAACGGATTTTTGGAGATTGAGACGCCGGATCTCGTCGCCTCCACGCCAGAGGGCGCACGCGATTATCTGGTGCCCAGCCGCATGTTCCCCGGCGAATTCTTCGCGCTGCCGCAGTCGCCGCAGCTGTATAAGCAGCTGTTGATGGTCGCGGGCTTTGACCGCTACATGCAGGTGGCCCGCTGCTTCCGCGACGAGGATCTGCGCGCGGACCGCCAGCCGGAGTTCACCCAGATCGACTTTGAAATGAGCTTTGTCGAGCAGGATGACGTCATGGCCATCGGCGAGGGCTTTATCCAGCGCGTCTATAAAGAAGTCTGCGACATCGACATCCCGCTGCCGTTAAAGCGCATCACTTGGCAGGAGGCCATGGACCGGTTTGGTTCGGACAAGCCGGACCTGCGCTTTGGCATGGAGCTTCAAAATGTTAGCAGCTGCGTCCAAAACACAGGCTTCAAGGTATTTTCGGGCGCCCTGTCGGGCGGCGGCTCTGTGCGCGGCATCAACGGCAAAGGCTTGGCCGAAAAACTCTCGCGTAAGGAGATCGACAAGCTCGGCGAATGGATCAAGGCGTATGGCGCAAAAGGGCTGGCTTGGACGCGTTTGGCGGAGAAGGAGACCAGCAGCTATGAAAAGTTCCTTTCGCCAGAAGAGGTCCAGGGCATCCGCCAGGCGCTCGGCGCTGAGCCGGGGGACGTGCTGTTCCTAGTGGCCAGCGACGATGACACCACGGTGTTCGCATCGCTCGGCGCATTGCGCAAGGAGCTGGCCCGCCGCTTCGATTTGATCGATACGAGCAAGCCCTGTCTTTTGTGGGTGACGGATTTTCCAATGTTTGAATACAGCAAAGAGGAAAACCGCTGGGTTGCCATGCACCATCCCTTCACCATGCCGAACCCGGAGGATCTGGACCGCCTTGAATCCGACCCCGGCTCTGTGCGGTCGATCGCCTATGACATGGTCATCAACGGCTATGAAGCGGGCGGCGGCAGCATCCGTATCCACCACACCCAGCTGCAGGAGCGCATGCTGGAGGCTTTGGGCATTTCTCAGGAGCAGGCGCAAAAGCGCTTCGGCTTCTTGCTGGATGCCCTCAAATACGGCGCGCCGCCGCATGGCGGCATGGCCTGGGGCCTGGAGCGCCTGGTGATGGTGCTGCTGGGCGTGGAGGATATGCGCGACGTGGTCGCCTTCCCGAAGGTCGCCTCCTCTTCGGACCTGATGAGTCATGCACCGAGCGTGGTCGAGCAGGCCCAGCTTGACGAGCTG
>USIA01000263.1 GCA_900554535.1 uncultured Oscillospiraceae bacterium
AACCCCACCAGGAGTAAGGGCCCTGCGCTTGGCGCGGGGCCAGCCGCTGGTCACGCCGCCGGATACCACGATGATCGGCGCTTTGGCGCGCTGGGTGCAAGCAGGCGGTGAGGGCGACTACCAACCGATGGGCGCCAATTTTGGCGTTTTGCCGCCGATTGAGCCGCATATCCGCGACAAACGCCAACGCTATGCCGCCCTTTCGCAGCGGGCTTTGGCGTCGCTTGCGGAGTGGCAGGCCGCCGCGCCGCAGCCGTAAAACATAAATTTGCCGGATGAACCTTTGCAGCGGGACCGATGCCCCGCATTGAGATTTGGAGGTATGGAAATGAAATTTATTGTAGATGCATTCGGCGGCGACAATGCCCCGCTGGAAATCCTCAAGGGCTGTGCCCAGGCGGTTGAGCAACTGGGCGTGGAGATTCTCCTGACCGGCCGCGCGGGGACGATCCTCGACGTGGCCCAAAAGGAAGGCATCTCTCTGGATCATATGGAGATCGCGGATGCCCCCGATGTTATGGATATGAACAGCGCAGGCACCGAAATTGTCAAGCATGGCAAAAACACCTCCATGGCCGTTGGCCTGCAAAAGCTTGCCGACGGCGCGGGCGATGCCTTTATCTCTGCGGGCAACAGCGGCGCGCTCACGGTCGGCGCGACCTTTCTGGTCAAGCGCATCAAGGGTGTCAAGCGCATTGCCTTTGCGCCGATTATGCCCAGTGCCGATGGCTGCTTTATGTTGATCGATGGCGGGGCCAATGTCGATTGCAAGCCCGAAATGCTGGCCCAGTTCGGCATGATGGGTTCGATTTATATGCAAAAGGTCATGGGCGTGTCAAACCCGCGCGTCGGGCTGCTCAATGTCGGCACGGAGGAACACAAGGGCGGCGAGCTGCAGCATGGCGCTTATGCGCTTTTGAAGGAAAGCCCCCTGCATTTTATCGGCAATGTCGAGGCGCGCGACGTGCCGGACAATGCCGTCGATGTGCTGGTGGCGGATGGCTTTTCGGGCAATGTATTTTTGAAAACTTATGAGGGTGTTGCCATGATGGTCATCCAGAAATTCAAAGGCGTTTTGACCAGCAGCCTGAAGAACAAACTCGCTGCAGCCATGGTTTTGAAGGACGTCAAAGCCCTCAAAAAGACGATGGATTATAATGAATACGGCGGCGCGCCGCTGCTCGGCTGCACAAAGCCGGTCTTTAAGGCGCACGGCAGCGCAAAGGCCAAAACCTTCTTTAACGCCCTGCGCCTGACAAAGGGCTATGTCGAGGGCAATGTGGCCGGCGAAATTGCGGACAGCGTGGCCGCGTATCAAGCACAGGAGGCAACCGAATGAAAGATCTAGCACCCCTGGAGGCAAATCTTGGGTACACATTTCAGGATCGGAACCTGCTGCGCCTGGCGCTGACGCATTCCTCCTACGCCAACGAGACGCATGCGCGCGGCGGCAGCAATGAGCGGTTGGAGTTTTTGGGAGACAGCATCCTGGGCTTTGTGGTGGCGGACTATCTGTACCGGAACTTTCCGAACTGGCCGGAGGGCCATCTGACGAAAACACGCGCGGCGCTCGTCTGTGAACAGGCATGCTGTGGATTTTCGCAGGCGTTGGATGTGGGCGATTACCTGCTTTTGAGCCACGGCGAACAAAATAATGGCGGCCGCACCCGCACATCGATTCTGGCGGACGCGTTTGAATCGATCACAGCGGCCATCTATTTGGACGGCGGCTTTGCCAAAGCGAGAGAATTCATTTTGCGCTTTACGCTGCCAGCCTTAAAGGGGCTGCACAGCAAGGCGCCTTTCCGCGATTATAAGACCAAGCTGCAAGAGATTGTCCAGAAAAATCCGGAGGAAAAGCTGAGCTATGTGTTGGTCGGGGAATCTGGTCCGGACCACGATAAGCATTTTAAAGTGGAGGTCCATCTGAACAACAATGTGATCGGCCGCGGCGGCGGTCACAGCAAGAAGGACGCGGAGCAGCAGGCTGCCCGCGAGGCGCTGGAGCTGATGGGCTATTGAAGCACGCAACCGTCGCGGTGTTTGTGCCGCACCTCGGCTGCCCACACCGGTGCAGCTT
>USIA01000264.1 GCA_900554535.1 uncultured Oscillospiraceae bacterium
GTGGACCCGCAGCGGGCAGCCACTTTGGCGCTGTTCCACGACTGCACCGAGATTTTGACCGGCGACCTGCCCACCCCGGTCAAATATGCGGGCCCCGCCCTGCGCAGCGCCTACCGCGCGGTGGAAAACGAGGCCCAGGAAAAGCTGCTTTCCCTTTTGCCCGCGGATCTGGCCGGACACTACCGCCCGCTTTTGACGGAAAATTCCCCCGCGGACGCGGACCTGGTGCCGCTCGTCAAAGCGGCGGACAAGCTCAGCGCGCTGATCAAATGCGTCGAAGAGCGCGCCATGGGCAATACCGAATTTGCCAAAGCCGAGGAAAGCACCCGCGCTTTGCTGAAAGGAATGGGCCTGCCGGAGGTCGAGATTTTTTTGCGCGAATTTCTGCCAAGTTACAGCTTGACGCTGGATGAACAGGGATAAGGCCCCATAAATCCACCTAAAATACGTTCTTTTCGCCGTATTTGTGCCATTTTCGCGAAAATGTAACGATTTATTCATTTTTAATTCTAATAAAGAATATTCCTGCCTATTGCTTTGTCGTATACTAGGAAGAAGATTGTCGATTCATCCCCCCGCGGGCAGACTGGGAAAAGGACTGATCTTGTGAGCAGACAGAAAAGGCCCAAGCTGGCTAAAAAATATATTGTGCGCAACGTGCTCATCCTTGTGGTGAGCGTTGTCTTTTTGGTAGCCGGCATGGGCTGCCTGTATGTCAATGGCCTGCTTCGTAACATAAACTTCAGCAATAATACCCCCATTGAAAATAAAAAGATTACCGCCAGCACGGTGGATTCCGGCACCACTTTCACGACGAACGGAGCCAACCAGGTCAATGGCCTTTTAACCGACGAGGCAATCACGAACATCCTTTTGATCGGTGTGGATGACTATGACCCCAATGACCCCATCGGCCGCTCGGACAGCATGATGCTCATCAGCGTGGACAACCGCCACCAGAAGCTCAAGATGACGTCTTACCTGCGCGACACCTACGTGCAGATTCCGGGCCATACGGCGCAGAAGCTCAACGCGGCCTATCATTTCGGCGCCTATTATGCGGTGGAGGACGACGGCGCGAAAGCCGGCGACATGCAGAGCGTGGACGCGGGTGCTCAGCTTTGCATGAAGACGCTGGAGCTGCATTTCGGGATGGACATTGACCGCTATTTTGTAATCAAAGACTCGGCTTTTGACGCCATCATCGACGCACTCGGCGGCGTGGACATCAAGATGACCGCCAAGGAGGCCCGCCAGGTGGATATTTCCGTAGAAGATTCTGACCTGGAGCAGGCGGCGGACGTGCAGGTCCAGCATTTAAATGGCGCACAGGCGCATTATTACAGCCGCATCCGCCAGGACAATATCCCCAACCTCAACGGCCACAATGGCGACGTGGGCCGCGCGGAGCGCCAGCGCATGGTGGTGCAGGCAGTGATTGACAAATTCAAGTCCTCGGACCTCGGCACCATCTCGACAGTCGCCAAAGAAGTTTTGCCGAAAGTCATCACAAACATGAACGCGGACGAGGTCACAAACCTGCTGTTGCAGTCATTGACCATCATGCACTACCCGACCGAAAGCAACCAGGTGCCAGCAGAGGGCGATTACGTTACAAAGGACGTAATGCTCGCCGGGCAGGAGAAACCGGCGAACATTGTGCAGATGAAGGATCTGAATGAAACGCGGGAAAAAGCGCTGCAGTTTATCTATGAAAACGACCGGCCGCAGACCTCCAGCGACGTGATCGATCAGGCTGAGGCACTGGGCCGTTCCGAACAGCCGGATGGTGTGGAAAACTGATCTTGTGCGCTGCATTTTAAAAAACGGGCCGCTGCCAACAAAAAGCAGCGGCTTTTTGCTGTGTATTTCGCGAAAAGGAGAATTCGGATGACGCCAACCCCGCTTTACACCGCCCTGCAGCATCACCGGGCGCTTGGACGCGCACCCTTTCATACGCCGGGCCACAAATGTGCGCCGGGCGCTCTGCCGCAGGATCTTTTGCACCTTGATTTCACAGAGCTGCCGGACACGGACAGCCTCTTCGACGCGGCCGGGCCGATCGCG
>USIA01000265.1 GCA_900554535.1 uncultured Oscillospiraceae bacterium
CAGCGGAATGCTGTCCTTCAGGATTGCGCGGCGCTCTTTGTCCGTAAACATGCTGCAGTTTCCGATAAAGCGCTCCTCCACGGTCTTGCTGCCGCGGATCAAAAAGCTCTTGCCGCGGAAATTGGGCAGGTGCTGCACAAAAGACGCCACCGCCCTGCGCAGGCCGCGCGGCAGCCGCTGGTAGGCCGCCAAATCCGCCGGTTCATGATAAATATTGTACCCGCCGAACAATTCGTCCGCGCCCTCGCCCGAAAGCACCACCTTCACGTATTTGCTGGCAATCTTCGAGACAAAATACAGCGCAATGCAGCTCGCGTCCGCGCTTGGCTGGTCGAGGTGATACTGCACTTTGGGGATGATGTTCCAGTATTCCTCCGGCGTGATGACTTTGGTGTGGTGTTCAATGCCGACCTTCTCCGCCAGCGTCTTCGCGTAGCCGATCTCGTTATAGCGCTCCTCCGTGCCAAAGCCCACGGTAAAGGCCTTCTGCCCTGCGAAATTCGACGCCACCCAGCTGGAATCCACGCCGCTGGAAAGGAAGCAGCCGACCTCCACGTCTGCGATGCGGTGCGCGTCCACACTCTCCTCAAAGACTTCGTCGATCTTGTCGACCGCCTCTTCCTCGGTCATGTGCTCATCCGGATGAAACTGCGGGTCCCAATAGCGGTGCGTCTCGATCTTCCCGTTTTGATACCACAAATAATGCCCCGGCATCAAGCAGGAGACGCCCTGGAACAGCGTCTGCGGCGGCACCACATATTCAAAAGAAAGATAGCTTTGCAGCGCGTCGAGGTTCAGCTCCTTGTGAAAGCCCGGCATCTCCAGAAGGCTCTTGATCTCACTGCCATAGACCAGGCTGTCCCCCACCATGCAATAGTGCAGCGGCTTGATGCCAAAGAAGTCGCGCGCCAAAAACAGGCTCTTCTCCTTTGTGTTCCAGATGGCAAACGAAAACATCCCGCGCAGATGGTCGAGCACCTTGGTGCCCCATTCCTCAAAGCCGTGCACGATCGTCTCCGTATCGGTGTTCGTATAGAACTGATGACCCGCGGCGATCAGCTCTTTTCGCAGGTCCTGATAATTATAAATCTCGCCGTTGAAGGTGATCACCAGCGTGCGGTCCTCATTGTAAATCGGCTGGTCGCCGGTCGCCGCGATGTCGATAATCGACAGCCGCCGGAACCCCATGGTGATGCCGTCTCCCATGTACACGCCGTCCGAATCCGGCCCGCGGTGGGTGATGACGTCGGTCATCCGCTTGATAACCGCCTTGCGGTCGTCAAGATCAATCATTTCTCCCGTAAATCCACAAATCCCGCACATGTTCAAACCTTCCTTTTTCTTGATCTATCACTGCATGATTCCATTTTCCCATGTTTTCCGGTATTGCCTTCTGTCCGGGGAAACGCGCTTCCGCTCTCCCCGCTGCCCGCCTGGTATTTTTTAAGCATACCACAAATCGGTAAACAGGGCAAGCAAACCCGTTTTACGGACAAAAGCCATTCTGCTTTTTCTATAAATTTTACTTGCATTTGGCGCTAAATCCGATTATTCTTTGTAGAGAATTTCAAAACTTTCTTCGGCCCAGATATTTCCACCAAAGCAAAAGTCAGGAGGTACACATGGCATCCATTCTCAACCACACCATGCTGCACGGCGGCGACTACAATCCCGACCAGTGGCTCGACCGGCCCGATATTCTGGCACGCGACATCGAGCTGATGAAGCAGGCGCACATTAACTGCGTCTCCCTGGCGATTTTCGCCTGGGCTGCCCTCGAACCGGAAGAGGGGTCTTACACCTTCGGCTGGCTCGGCGATGTGATCGAAAACCTTTACCAAAACGGCATCTATACCGTTCTGGCCACGCCAAGCGGCGCGCGCCCGGCGTGGATGGCCCAAAAATACCCGGAGGTGCTCCGCGTCGACGAAATGCTCCACCGCGCGCACTTCGGCGAACGCCACAACCACTGCTATACTTCGCCCGTCTACCGCGAAAAGGTCTGGGAAATGGACAAGCGGCTGGCACAAGCCTTTGGCAGCCACCCCGGCGTGATCTTGT
>USIA01000266.1 GCA_900554535.1 uncultured Oscillospiraceae bacterium
TCGGGCAGGCTGTCCGGCACCGGATGCAGCAGGTGGGTCTCAATCGTCATATACTCTGCAAAGCAGCCGTCTTTTTTGTCGATGCCGATCACCCGGCGCTCCTCGCAGTGCTTTTCGCGGCCTGTCCGGCAATAGACGCAGTGGCCGCAGCCAGCGTTCAGCTCGCCGACCACGCGCTTGCCGATGAGGGTTGGGTCCGGGCTTTGTTCGACCACGCCGACAAACTCATGCCCCATCACACCGCGGAAGGAAGGGCGGTAGCCTTTCAGGATTTCTTTATCGGTATTACACACGCCCGCGAGGTGCACGCGCACGAGGCTTTCCGTCTCCGTTGGGACCGGGACGGGCAGATCTTCCCGGTAGACGGCCTGTTTGCCGTCAAACACAAGGCCGCGCATCAGTCGATCACCCGGCCAATGGCCTCAATGCCGGCGGTGACCAGCTGCTTGAACAGGGGCGCCACGCGGTCCGCCGTTTCCTGCACTTCGACATGGCTCAGCGGCTGCTCAGAGATGCCTTCCGCCCTGTTTTTCCCGGATATGCCCATGTGGTTGGCTGCGACGGCTTCGCAGGCGGTACTCATGCCGACCGCGTCTGCGCCGAGGATTCCCGCCATCCGCACTTCGGCGGGCGACTCAAAGTTCGGGCCGGTAAATTGCAGGTAAACGCCCTCTTTGAGCGGAATGGAGCGCTTCTGTGCCTCGGCCTTGAGCAAATCCGCAAGGTCATGGTCATAGATTTCGCTCATATCCGGGAAGCGGGGTCCCAGCTCGTCGAGGTTCGGGCCAATCAGCGGGGAGGGCACAAAGTCACTGATCTGGTCGCGGATCAGCATGAAGTCGCCCGGCTGGAAGCTGCGGTTGATGCCGCCGGCTGCATTCGTCAGGAACAGCACCTTCGCGCCAAGCCGGCCCATCAGGCGGGTCGGCAGCACGACGTCGGAAATCGGGTAGCCCTCATAAAAATGGACGCGGCCCTGCATGACGACAACCGGCACGTCCCCGACCCAGCCAAAGACGAAACGGCCCTTATGCCCCGGCACCGTGGATACGGGGAAGCCTTCGATGTCGTGATAATCGATTGTCGCTTCCACGCGGATGCCGTCCGCGTAATCGCCCAGACCGGAGCCGAGAATCAGTGCGACAGTCGGCTGGAAATTGACGCGGCTGCGCACGCTCTCCACGCAGCGGTTTAATTTTTCAGATACAGTCATGGTATTCCTCCCTGGGATAAAGCCGCCTAGGGCGGCAGGATGTTGAATTGAATCTACAAAAACGCCTTTTTCATGAAGGATGTGCGGGCGCAGCCTGCTGGCCATAATGATAAAGGGCGAAGTCACGCATGTAGGCGATGTCTTTCGGGTCCAGCGGATCGGGCTTACCGCCCATGGACCGGATATGCGTCAGAATTTCCGCCGTCATTTCCAGCACACGCGCCACTTTAAAGGCCGCGCGCAGATCTTTGCCGACACACACGGCGCCGTGCGATTTCAAAAGGCAGGCGTTTCCCTCACCCTTCAGCTTCTCTGCGCAGTTTTTCGCCAGCGCTTCGCTGCCCGGCAGCGCATAGGGGCAAGTCTCGACTGGCGCGCCGAGCACTTGCGCCGCTTCATCGATGAACAGCGGGATGCCCTCGCCCATGCAGGAAAAGGCGGTCGAATAAATCGGGTGCGTGTGCACAATCGCATGCACGTCCGGGCGGACTGCATAAACGGCCAGATGCAATCCCGTCTCAATGGACGGCTTGCGATTGCCGGACGCGACGCTTCCATCTGGATGCAGGCAGACGATGTCCGCCTCTGTGCACGTTTCATAGTCCATGCCGCTGGGCGTGATATACACAAGGCCTGTTTCCGGGTCGCGCTGGCTCAGGTTGCCCCACGTCTCAACGGTCAGGCCGCTGTGCAGCAGGGTTTTCCCGGCTTCAAGAATCGTTTTTCGGTAATTCATCTCATTTTCCTTCCAAAATCGGCAGCAGGCTCACGCCGGCTGCGGGCTTTTCGATGCCGAGAAAATCCGCCACAGTCGCACCCTCGTCGGCATACGTTTCGCGCAC
>USIA01000267.1 GCA_900554535.1 uncultured Oscillospiraceae bacterium
CGTGTTCGCAAGGGGTCCTGCGGCTGGGTATGGGCGATGTGACGCGCCCGCTGGTGCAGCCGGTCGTAGACGCAATGGTCAAGGCGGCCAAAGAGATGGGGGAGGCGGAAACCTTCCGCGGCTATGGGCCGGAGGCCGGCTATCCGTTCCTGCGCGAGGCAATCGCCGCCAATGACTATGCAGGACTCCCGATCGGCCCAGATGAAATTTTCGTCAGCGATGGCGCCAAGAGCGATACCGGTTCCATTGGCGATATTTTCTCCGTGGATAACGTGGTGGCGGTCTGCGACCCGGTCTATCCTGTTTATGTGGATACCAATGTGATGGCGGGCCGCGCAGGCGACTATGTCGAGGGGAAGGGCTGGAATAAGATCGTGTACATGCCCTGTCTGGAGGAAAACTTCTTTTTGCCGGAACTGCCGAAGGAAGTGCCGGACCTCATTTACCTGTGCTTCCCCAACAATCCTTCCGGCGTGAGCATGCCGAAAACCCAGCTGCAAAGATGGGTGGATTATGCGAATGAGCACGGTTCCGTGATTCTGTATGATGCGGCGTATGAGGCGTTCATCGTGACGCCGGGAGTGCCGCACAGCATTTATGAATGCGAAGGCGCCGAGACCTGTGCCATTGAATTCCGCAGCTTTTCCAAAACAGCTGGCTTTACCGGCACGCGTTGCGCTTTTACCGTTGTGCCAAAAGCGCTTCAACGCGACGGCGTTTCGCTCAATCAGCTTTGGAGCCGCCGCCAATCCACCAAAATGAACGGCGTCAGCTACCCGGTGCAGCGCGCTGCTGAAGCGGTCTATACTGAGGAGGGCCGCCGCCTGATTCGTCAGAATATTGCCTATTACCAGCAAAATGCGCGCATCATCCTTTCCGGCTTAAAGGCCGCGGGATTCGTCGTCTATGGCGGCGTGGATTCCCCGTATGTCTGGCTGAAAGTGCCCGCTGGCATGACCAGCTGGCAGTTCTTTGACGAGTTGCTCAATAAATGCGCGGTCGTCGGCACGCCCGGCTCTGGCTTCGGCGTGCACGGCGAGGGGTACTTCCGCCTGACAGCCTTCAATACGAAGGAGAATACCGAAAAGGCAGTTAAGCGTATTACCGAGAAATTCTAATAATTTGATTCCATTCGACACTCCCTCAGACGGCCTGCCTGAGGGAATCGTTCTGTCAAGCGCCGCAGGGCGCCTTTCCAAAATTTTGAAGAAACGGCTGGTGATTTGATGAAAGCACTGTTGATGCTTGAAAATGGGGCTACCTTTTCGGGTGTCGGTTTCGGTGATGAACATGATGTGCTGTGTGAAGTCGTGTTCAACAGCGCGATGTGCGGCTATCCTGAGCTGCTCACGGACCCGTCTTATGCGGGACAAGGCGTGGTCATGACATACCCGATGATCGGCAATTATGGCATCTGTTATGAGGATGCAGAGTCCGACAAGCCCTGGCTGCGGGCTTATATTGTCCGTTCCGTCTCCAATGTGGCGAGCAACTTCCGCTGTGACACGGACTTGGATAGCTATCTGAAGGCCCATCACATTCCGGGTATGCAGGGGGTGGATACCCGCGCGCTGACCCGCATGCTGCGCGAAAGCGGCACCATGCGCGGCATGATCGCTTATGGCGACAACATCGACGAGGCAGCCATGCGGGAAAAGATCGACGCGTATCAGCTCGAATCCTGCGTGCCGGAGGTCAGCGTGCGCGGCGGCCGCGTCTATGGCGACGGCGACGTGAAGATCGCTCTGTATGACTATGGTGTCAAGAGCAATATCATTCGCTCTCTGGTGGCGCGCGGCTGCACCGTAAAGTGCTTTCCTTGGGACGCTTCTTTTGAAACCGTCATGGAGTGGAAGCCGGACGGCATCATGCTGGCAAATGGCCCCGGTGACCCGAAGTCGTGCGGAAAGGCGATCGCAGAGCTCAAAAAAGTCTATGCAGCCGGCGTGCCGACTTTTGCCATTTGTCTGGGCCATCAGCTCATGGCGCTGGCCAATGGCTGCGGTACTTATAACCTTTAAAACGGCCAAAAACCGGGT
>USIA01000268.1 GCA_900554535.1 uncultured Oscillospiraceae bacterium
CAGCCGCCCGATGGCGTCAAGCGGTGCTTCGCGTAAAATGAAAAATTCCGGACCGAGTGTGTGCAGCATGGCTTCATATTGTTTTTGTACCCGACCGCTGGCCGGGGTGTAGCCGGTCGAGGCCGCAATGACCTCTGGCAGCGGTGCCAAGCGCTCAAAAGGCATGGCGTTTGGCCGAACTGCCCCCTCCGGCCGGTCAGCCAGTTCCTCGACGCGATGCAGCACGCCGATGGTCAGCTTCTTGCCGCAGACCGGGCAGATGCCGCCGTCTGCAATTGTCTCCGACGGGGCGAGACATAACCCACAGTTGCGGTGGCCGTCGTAGTGGTATTTGCCCTCTTCCGGGAAAAATTCGATCGTCCCGGCAAAGCCGCCGGCCCCGTCCAGCGCGCGCTTGATGGCGTCATAAGTAAGCGTGGTATCGAGCAGATTCGCCTCTCGGCCCAGCTTGTTTGGCGAATGCGCGTCGGAATTGGACACGAGCAGATAAGGGTCAAGCGCAGAGAGCCGCCAATTCATCGGCGGGGGCGAGGAAAGTCCGGTCTCCAGCGCATGAATGTGCGGGGTCAGATCCTCAAAACATTCCTCAATGGTGTCGAATCCGGAAAATGCGCCAAAGAGTGAAAAATGCGGCGTCCAAATGTGCGCCGGGATAAAGATGGCGTCCGGGCAGGTTTCGAGGGTGATCTCCAAAAGATCGCGGCAGTCCAGCCCTAGAATCGGCCGCCCATCTGAATGCAGGTTTCCCACCTGCTCCAAGCGGTGCGCGAGTGCGTCAGCCGCATCAAGGCTTTTCAGCAGGATCAGATTGTGTACTTTGCGTACACGTCCATTCTTTTTATAGATCGAGCTGATTTCGCCGGTCACTATGAATCGTGGCCTGGCTGCGTCACAGGCGCCGTCCCCGGTGCGCCGCAGGTCTTCCCGCAGCGTATAAAGCCCCTGCTCTGCGGGCACGAGCTGTTCCCGCAATTCCTCGCGCCAGGCCGGGTGCGTAAAGTCGCCGGTGCCCACCAGCCCGATACCTTTGCGGCGCGCCCACTGGTCGAGCGATACCGGGTTGCCATCCTTACTGGTCGCGCGGGAAAAGCGCGAATGAATGTGCAGATCCGCAATGTACATGATATCCCTCGTTTCGATGGTACTTTTCTTTATCATACACGTTTCGAGGGCCTTGAGCAAGCTGATCCTGGGGAACACAGGCTTTTGCCTGACTGAAAAAATAGAAATCCAGAGATGTGTTGATCTGTCTGCTTCTAAAGAAAAGCTGGTTTCCAAATGGATATTGGGAATTTTTTAATTAATAGAGTAATAGAGCAAACCAGGAAGCCACTGCTTTATACCTGCAGATTACTATGCCTTCAGCTTTTAGCGTTATAACTTATATTTATGAATAAGGCGCCTTTTATGAACGATATACGGTCATATTTTCAGAAATTCATTTAAATTTTCTGGCAATATTGACAAGTAGTTGAGAAAAAGCGTATGATAGGCACATCGAGATATTCCATTTCGTGATTCATAGCTAGAAAGGAGATCGTTTCATATGGTGAAAAGGAACATAAAGCTGCAGGGAGTCGACCAGGCTCGAGCTTTCAATGCCAGCTGTGGAAATGCGCCGTTTCATGTCAACCTGCGCCAGGGAAACTATCTGATCGATGGAAAATCCATCATGGGCATTTTCAGCCTTAACTGGGATGAAACGCTTTGCATGGAGGCCGACACCGACGATGCAGACGCCGTGCAGCAGCTCTTTGGCGGCTATTTTGCAAATGCTTGACCGACCGCTTGAAGGGAACATTGCTTCCAAGATGAATCATCTTTTTCGAATCGTATGCCAGATATGCCAGCTTTTTCAGAACATTCAGTACCGATAGAAACGCAGGGGAATTTGCCAATGACCCCCTGCGTTTTTTGTTGATACAGCGCGGATTTTAAAGCCCTGAATATTCCGAATAATTCCGACGCAGGGAGGCAATCCTGAAATTAATAAGCAGCGAGCGCGCGCACGCGCGCCACCGCGTCCGGGAGCACCCGCA
>USIA01000269.1 GCA_900554535.1 uncultured Oscillospiraceae bacterium
CAGCAGCGAAAGCCGCTCGATTTTCTGCCGTGGCGCCGCAGGCCGGAGCCTCCCGCACTGCCGCCCCTTCCGCCGGAAGCCGATGAATTGGAAGGGCTTCGGTTTGTGCTGGCGGATAATGAATTCGGCGCGCTGATGCCGCTGATTTTGGGTGCGTTTACGAACAACACCCCGCCCGTACTGCGCGCGGTTTCGTTTTCTTTTTCGCCGGGCATGTGCCACCTGACGTTCGAGGACTCCAAGGGCGGCGTCACACAGCTCAATGCGGGCTTGGGGCCGGAATGCGAAGCCTGCCGCGCGGATCTGGTGATCTGTGAGGAGGCTTATCCGACCGGCGCGTGGGCCAAGCTGACCCACGATGAGGATGACCGTCCGGTTTTGAAGCTCTTTCTATTTTATTTGCAGACGCCCTGCGTGAGGCTGCTCAAATTTATTTTTTATAAGGATTGCACGCGCATGCTGCTGCGCTTTGACGAGCTGCCGGATGTGTCGGAATCGACTGACATGCTCTTCCAGCTGGTGAGCGGGGGTGGCAGCAATACGCTGCAAAAGCTCTTCGCCGACGTCATTGCCCAGCGCAAGCTGCGCGGCCGCATTGACTCAATCACCATGCCCGTGGTCCATGGTACGCGGGCGGAGCCTGTGGCACAAGACCGTCCGCGGTCATAACGGGCGGCGCCTAAATTCATCGGAAAATGGAACAGAAGAAAGGCCGTCGGAAAACTCCGACGGCCTTTCTTAAAAGAGAGAGGAGAAATTTATGAAAAAGACTTGTAAGCAAAAAACTTGTAAGCAAATCAAAAGGGAACGTTAAGAGGCCTTGCTGCTACTGCCCTGGGTCGAGCCGGAATTGTTGTCCTTGCCGGTCTGCTGGATCAGGGTCACCGTAGCGGATTTGGTCTTGGCGGTTTGGGAATCAATCAGCTCCAGCTTGACGGTGTCGCCGGCTTTCTTGGTGGCAATATAAGAGCTGATCTGCGAAACGCTCTGGACATCGGTGTCGTCGATTTTCGTGATGATGTCGCCGACGTTTACGCCAGCCTTTGTGATGCTGTCATTTGTAATGCGGAAAATCATCACGCCGCCTTGCGGCAGGCCCATCTGCTTTGCATAAGCATCGTTGATGTCGCGGCCGGTGATCCCGAGCTGCGCCCGGTCTTTCACATAGCCGTAGGCTTTCAAATCCGAAATGACGGGCTGTACGGTATCGATCGGAATTGCAAAGCCCAGACCTTCGGCAGAGGTGCCGCCGACTTCGGTCAGTTTACTGGAATTGATACCCACCACCTGGCCGTACATGTTGACCAGCGCGCCGCCCGAGTTGCCGGGGTTAATCGCCGCGTCCGTCTGGATGCATTTCATCGTGTAGCCGGTGTCGCTGTTGGTGATCGAGCGGTCCAGTGCAGAGACATTGCCGAACGTGCAGCTGGAAGACAGCTCGCTGCCGCCCGGGTTGCCAATGGCCACCACGTCATCGCCGACCTTCAGGTCTTGGCTGGAACCGAATTCCGCAGCCGTCAAGCCCGTGGCGTCGATTTTCAGCAGCGCCAGATCGGTAACTGTGTCGCTGCCGATCAGCTTGGCGGTGTAGGATTTTTGATCGCTCGTGACAACGGTCAGGGTGTCTGCCCCGTCGACCACATGCGCGTTCGTAATGATATACCCGTCAGAGCTCATGATGACGCCGGAGCCTTCGCTGTAAAGCTGTGAGTTGGAGTCATCGTTGTTGCCATTGGACCCGCCATTCTGCTGTTGGCCGCCTTGACCGAAGAAGTATTCAAAGGGGTTTTGAGCCCCGGTTGCAGTCTGCATTTGATAGTTCTGGATCAGCACCACGCTTGGCACAACCTTTTCCGTGACCTGTTGTTTGGTCATCAGTCCGGACTGATTGGCCGTGTTTGTCGCGCTGGCGGTGTTATCGACCAGCTTGTTGATCGTGAAAGCGGAACCGCCGCCGCCATTGCCCAGCTGGATATAACCACCGTTGACCAGGCTCACAAAAACG